>JAFTAP010000094.1 GCA_017455525.1 Lachnospiraceae bacterium | reverse complement strand
GCTCTCGCCATGCTCCGTCCATTCGGAATCCGCTAATTTGCTACGCAAATTGCTACTTCCTCATGTTCGGGCGGGTCACAAGTTCCAAATCCTATTTGTGCAAGCACAATCGGATTTGTACCTTTTGACCCTAGCATCATTATATATAAGCGATTTTATTGTATAATAATAAATTATAGCGGTCAAAAATAAAAATCCAAACAAGATTTATGGAATTTATATCGCATAAATGTTAAAATAATAGCATCTTAAATTAAGGAGGATTAGGAAATGGCTACTAATGAAAAAGAAATCAATAACAACCTATTTGACCAACTATCAATAGTAGAACGGCTCGATAAAGCAACCGCTGAAGGAAAATACAAAGAAGAAAGTGAAACCATAAAGAAAGAGATCAACAGGAAGCTCTACCAACAGCCGCCGCTTACCAGCGAACAATAAGTATTAACATAGTATTTTGTTAGTGCAAGGTTCATAAGAGGCCTTGCACTTTTACAGTTTAATTGTTTTGCATAAAGACACAGAATATATGATCTTCTCTGACCCCCTTGCATCCATGAGCTGACGTAACGCCCTCTCATAGTAGTCAAGCTGTGCTTGGTAGCGATCTATGAGCGTCTGCTCGTCATGTACGCTGTCCGTCTTGTAGTCAACGACTACTACCTTACCATTCTCAATAAAGAAAACGTCTATTATCCCCTGTACCATAACCCTGTCTTCATCGGGATAATCAGGATTTACCTCTGCTGCCGGCACGGAAATAATAAACGGCTGCTCACGATATAGCTCATGCCTGCTGTCAGCCTCTTTCATCCGTCTGCATATATCAGAGGATAGGAAACCAGAGATATCGTCCGTTTTTATATATCCTCTCTCGTCTTGTGACAGTTTCTTATCCGCCACAAGCTTATCAAGATAACGAGCGATATTCTCTTTGTCATTTACCATATCCAGCTTAAGGTGCTCATATGCGGTATGCACCGCCGTTCCCCTCAATGCCCCCGCCGTAGGTATAACCCTATCGCCCCTAGGGTCTGATGCTATAGATACGCCCTTCTCCTCCATTGCTTCATGTTTGATGTATGACACGGAGACCTTCTGCGGCACGGCAAGCGACCTCTCATATGGATAGACGTACTTTATATCCTTAAGTATCGCCTCCACCTCTTTCCTGTCAACGCTCTCCTTCATCTCCAATGCCCTGCGAATCGGACTTTCACAGGCTTTCCCAGCACTATCTTCTCCAGCTTCCTCAGGCTTGATATAAGGTATCTCTATATAATCATAGCATGCGTTACCATCTTCGCTATTCCTTGCTATATCAATAAGATCAGCCAGAGTGCCCGCCTCTATAGGATCGGTCTTTACCGTACTGCCTTCATTATTCTTAGCCGTAAGTATAAGCTTATTCTCCGCCCTTGTCATAGCGACATAGAGCACCCTCATCTCCTCGCTGACAGCCGCAGCGTCCTTCTTCCTCGATATCACCTTTTTTATGAGCGTCCTTATCTTAAGGCTGCGCTCCCGTATGACCAGATCGACTCCGGCTCCCAGCTCATCGTCAAAGAGCATTGCAGCCCTTGAATCCGCCTTGTTTATATTCCTACCTAAAGTGCTGACGAATACTACAGGGAACTCAAGTCCTTTGGAATGGTGTATGCTCATTATCCTGACGGCGTCAGTATGCCCACTACCCGCAGCCTCTCCGAAATCAATCTCGTACTTCTTCATGTTGTCAATATACCGCAGGAACTTGAATAGTCCGTGAAAACTTGTCTGCTCATAGTCTGCGGCACGCTTTTTCAGAAGCCTAAGATTACCCTCTCTCCTCGCTCCGTCAGGCAAAGCCCGCACATAATGGTCATAGCTAAAATCAGAGATAACGCTTGCTATCAGTTCGTGAATAGGAGTATAGACCGCTTGCCTCCGATAGCCGTCAAGCATGGCCAGGAAATCACGGCACTTCACGGCTATCTTATCTGTCGTAGGGTTTACGTTGCGGCTGTTATCATTTTTATCTGCCGTATTCTCTCTTGTCAAACCGTCTTTAACTGCAGAAATCATATCTTGCCCGTTAACCGGATTTGCACCGGCTGCCACTTTCAGGCTGTCATACAGATCGCCGCCCGAAGCACAAGAGCGCACATGAACCATCTCCGATGCGCTAAAGCCTCCGAAATATCCCATCATCACGCCGGCCAGAGGTATATCCTGCCTCGGATTGTCTATTATCGTCAGCAGGTTCATTATCTCCTTTATCTCATAGGACAGCAGATACCCGCTCCGCGAATCAAAGACCAGCGGTATCCCCTCCTGTTCAAACACCTCCGCAAAGGTATCGCTAACGTTCTTTACAGACCTTAGGAGTATAACTATGTCTCCATATCCGCATTCTCTTATTTCATGGCTGTCTCTATCCTCAAGTCCTAAAATATCGCCTGTTCTATTAGTGTCATCTCTGCCGTCCGATTCAGCTTCCGTGCTGCTCATACCGGCAGAAACCTCATGAGCCTTCCCTACAAGCTCATGAATCCTCGCAGCTATCGCCCTCGCCTCGGTCGCTACCGCATCCTCTTCGCCGTCAGGATCGCACTCCACACGAAGAAACTCTCCCCGCCACGAAGGGCTTTCACTCTTATACATTCCCCCGTAATGCAGGCTCTGGCTCTCATCATACACGGCTCCCCCGCACTCTTTGGTCATTATCGGGGCAAAGACTGAGTTGACCGCCTCAGTCACGTTACGGCTGCTTCTGAAATTCTTTGATAAAGTAATTAGTTTTGAACTATCATCAGTGCCAGTATGATAACGCTCGTATTTATCCATAAACAGTTCGGGACAAGCGTCACGGAAGCTGTATATGCTCTGCTTCACGTCACCGACTGTCACGTAATTATGCCCATTCGAGATAGCAGAGAATATCTCTTCCTGTATCCTGTTGCAGTCCTGATACTCATCTATGATAAGCTCCCTGTACCTTCCGCTGACAGCCTCTCTTGTCTCATCATCTCCAAGTATTTCCAGAGCGAAATGCTCAAGGTCCGAAAAATCAGCGACGCCCCTCTCCCGCTTAGCCGCAGCATATCTGTCCATATATTCTTCCGTAAGCGAAGCAAGCATACTCACATAAGGCAGGCACATCCGCAGCTCATATATTATATCATCCGTTTCTTTTTCAAAAAATACTCCCGCTAAATCCTTCTTGATAATATTCTTCGCCCTGTCCCTAAGCTTCCTTGCAAGCTCTCGCAGGTCAGAGTCTATGTTGTCATCCTTCTTACGAGGAAGCGTTGAGTAACTTATGTTATTCAGAGCTTCCCTATAACTGTCATAGCCTGCTATCCCTGTCAAGCTCTCAACCAGAGCTATATCACTCTCTATCGTCTCCCTGTAAATATAAGGTCCGCCCGCTTCATCACAGACCTTAAGCGCCCGATACAATATATTAAGAGCAAGCGTTACTTTTTCATTGGCTATATTCATAAGCTCCTGCATGAAAGCCGTCTCATCAAGCATTTCGGGAGTAGCTGCTTCATACTCCTTCATCATAGAAGCAATATAGCCCTTAGGATCAGGTCTTGCCACGGCGAAATCATAAACCCGTCTTATCGCCTCTGAAACCGCCGAATCATCACGTCCCGTAGACACATCATCTACGAACCTGTAAAATTCCTCATCACCTGACTCGTACCTGCCCTCTAAAAGCTCCGCCATCACATCCTCTGCGATAAGCTTTAACTCTCCCTCATCAGCCACCCTGAAGGACGGATCTATATGGCAGATATTGAAATGCTCCCTCGCAAGGTTCAGGCAGAAGCTGTCTATCGTCGTAATATCAGCGGTGTGTATAAGAGTCATCTGTTTTGAAAGATGCGTCCGTGTCCTCTCATCAAGGTCTGACGCCATAAGCCTGTCAGATATGGCATCCCTTATCCTGTCCTTCATCTCAGCAGCCGCAGCCTTAGTAAAAGTAACCACGAGAAGCTCCGACACGGAATACCAATCCTCCGTGATAAGCCTTATGACACGCTCAACAATAACGGCAGTTTTTCCAGAACCCGCCGCCGCAGAAACCAATATATTATGCCCTCTGTCCTCTATGAAGCTCAGTTGCTCGTCAGTAAATTTCATTCATACACTCCACAGCACCCATAATGCATCTTTATCAGCCATATTATCCATTCAGATCCCCGTCACATAGTCTTACCTGCTTCACAGCTTTAAATCGCATCGGCATCACTCCATATATCCGGAAAATCGTGTTTTTCAAGCTTCTTTTTCCTGCCGCCGTCACAGATAGCCTTGTATGCACAGTAATCACAGCCTGTCCTGCCGTCAAGCTGGTAAGGGCTTCTTGACACGTCGCCGCCCGCTATCCTCTGCCTTAACTCATCAGACAGTCTCAAAGTATGTCCCATCATGCCTTTAAGCTGCTCTTCTGTATACAGCCTTGCCGAAGCCTCCGGCGCACCGTCTTTCTTGAACCCTACAGGAATAACGACTGATTTCCCACCATCAGACAGATTCTTATCGAAAGCTCTCACTGCCTCCATATCAGCATTAACCACGCCCCGAAGCCTTAGCTCCTTATGTATAGCATCAGTTATTTCATCTGCTCCACTATTTCTCGTTCCCTCTACGATCGGATCGTCCACATGATAATAAAAAAGCCCCGCAGGACGCACTATCCTGCCTTTTACGGATGTGCCTCTCATATCCAATGCGGCGCTCATATAGAGGGGAAGCTGTATATCAAGCCCATGATATATCCGCTCCGGCTCAAAAGTCTTATTCCCTGTCTTATAATCTATGATATCAATAAATATCCCGGAATCCGTGACTGCCTCGTCGCTCCTGTCTATAGTACCTCTAAAGCCCGCAAAATCAAACTTACGCTCGAAATAAATATTGTCAAAAGACCCCTGCTTCGATTGATAACGCAAGGTATCTATGCTTCTGTAAGCATAGCTCCTTAGCCTCTCCAGAGAATACGCGTATCTCGCGCTCGAAGTTACAAGAGAAGCGATCCGCCCTGAAGTGGCATCACTCGCGGCGTCTCTTATTGCGCTCTCCAATAAAATCTTGGCCTTATCGTCCGTCACCGACCTGAAAGACAGCCTCTCTTCGACAAGTCTTCTCGAAAAAAGCTCCAGGACCTTATGAAGCAGCGTTCCTATATCCCGCATCTCAAACTCAAAGCCCCGTCTCTCCCTAAGGCGCAGTCCGTAATCAAGGAAATGCCCGTAAGGACAGGAAGCGAATCTTTCAAGCTCGGTAGGGCTTTCTATGAAGCTTCCCCCGAATAAAATATCTCCCGCTTCTTTTGTGAGTCTTTCCTCTGTCTCGTCACTCTTAATAAGTGAATGTGTAAGCCTTTCAATATGATCTTTTCCCTCTTCCGCCTCTTCTATGGCTCTTAAATAAAGAGCCGCAGCACCGCTCTCATTCTCTACGCTCTCCGCAAAAGCCGCCATAAGAGCATCACCTGAATAAGCCCGCCGTTTCCCCGATATTTCAGAAGGCTCTTCAACTCCAAGGCATCTCCTTGCTTCCTTCATAAAATAGGATTCCCTGTTGACTCCTCCGTCAAGCGTCCCCTTCGGATAAGAAAAGCTCACAAGCTCCGAAGGCTTCATCAGGTTCATGTAGAAATAAAACTTCTCTTTCTCCGCATTCTCTGCGGCGGTAGGGGCGACCTCAATCCCTAACGCCTGTAGTATCTGCCTGTCGCCATCTGATATCAATCCGCCCTTATTTCCGGAAGCAGGTATGACTCCTTCCGTCATCCCAATAAAAAATAATGCACGTATATGATTGAAACGGCTTCTGGTAAGGTCTCCCGCCATCACTACATCGGATTTAGGCGGTATGACGCCTACCCTTATCTCGGACAGAGCATCTTCATACAGTTCGGAAAATTCCTGTATCGAAACTTCCTGATCCCCTATCAGGGCAGCCATATTGTCAAACTGCCGGTTCAGTATGTCATATATCTGTGAATACTCCATAGCCCTTTCGGCATCACCCTTTTCCTCGAAGTAAGAAACGTACTCCTTTAGCTTATCCTCTGCCGAAAGCCTGACACAGATATCCCTAACAGAAGTTATTAAATCATTTACACTTGCAGCCCCTTTATCAGATACTTTTCCTGCAAGAGGCGCAAGGATTTCCGCAAGCCTTATACGTACACGCTCCGCAGCCTGCCTGCTCTCCTCCGATACTCCATGGAATAAAACCTCAAAAGACTTGCTGTAAGCCGTCCTTCCCCTTATTCCCGTGGCTATTATATAATTCTCTGCCATATCTATATCATCAGTTATGATATCTGTTAGTCCTGAACGCAATAGGTGAAACACGGAAGGATAGGAGTAATTTTCCTTTACGACAAGAAGCAATGCCCTTATAAGCTCCGTAAAAGGATTAAGGCTTATATGTCTCGTCTGATCGACATACACCGGAACCCCCATAACCTCTGCCTCGCTCCTGACTATATCAGCATATCCCGCAGTATCCCCCATGAGTATCCCGCAGTCCTTATAATGATACCCCTCCTCCCTCACAAGATAAGCTATACGCTGCAACGCTTCACGCGCCTCGGCGTATGGCTCATCTGCAAGATAAAACATCACTGTACCAGTCTCATAAATATTGCTCCTGCCTGCTTTTTCACCATTTATACCCCTATTGTCTGTTTTTACCTCAGGCTTCCCTCCATCATCCGGGTATGAACCAGCTTCATTGTCGTTCTTATCAGTATAATGTTTTTCCGTAACTACAAATATTTTTTCTCCAAGCTTTTTTATATCACTCGTTATCTCATGCCTCATATCGCTTCTAAGCCATATCTCATCCAAGCCTCCATGATGCTCGGCAATAGCCTCAAGCTTCTCTTTCGTCGTATCTCCAAGGGCAAAAAGCTCTCCCCTCTTCTCCTCCGTCCTCGTCATGCAGACGTAGATATCCTCGCACTGTGTAAGAAGCGCCTCTATGAATGTATACTGCACAGGAGTAAAGCCCGTGAAAGAATCAAAAATAAGCGTAGAAGACTTAAGAAAAGGAGCATTATGCGACTCTGCAGAAGCCTTGATAAGAAGCTCCTCCCTCGTCATGAAGTCGTTTCCCATATATTCCTTGAACCGCTTGTATATAAACGCTACGTCATTCAGCTTTCGGGATAAGTAGGGCGACCTCTTTCCTGCCTCCTCCGCTATGGCAGGAATATCCTCAGGCGAGATCCCGTACTGCATGAACTCCGAAATAACCGAGCGGATCTCCGCAACATATCCGCTCTTTCGCAATTCTCCGCCAAGAACCTGCAGATCCTCATTCATATCACCTGCTATGTGTCGGATAATGAGATTTTTCCCGGAATCATCTATAAGATCAGCAGCTTCGCCTCCCGCCACCTCGAATATCCTGTGAGCAAGCCTGTTAAAGCTTAATATATCGATATTGAGTATGCCGTGATTAGGGCTCATATCGATGATATCCTTCTGTGCGGAAATAGAGGACTGCTCAGGTATCACAAGGATAAAATTTCTGTCCTTATGCTCCGAAGCGCCTTTTAGCAGCAATTCATATGCTTTTGTAGTCTTCCCGCTCCCCGCAGGTCCCTCAATAATATGCAGCATAATGAAATGATACCATACTTATATCCCGTCCGACATGGGAATTGTATATATTTTTCCAAGTGCCCAGCATGCTCCATATGAACTAACTGCTAACTACGACTAGGTGTTCTTTCAGTCCATTTCGCCACACGGGCTCATGGACTGGAACACCAAGTCTACGTAAGCAGTGGCGGAACGTCCAGTGGACGTTTCGCGGGTGCGTTTTGATGCGCTATGCGCATCAGCACCCCGGGGCGCCCCGGACCCAGACACGCTCGGCGTGTCTAAGCGGGTCTCAAAATATGCCAAAGGGCATATTTTGCTCTAAATGCACCTAAAAAAACATATACAACCCCCATGTCTACAGTATTTATCGCTATAATTGACAATATACTTCTTTAGAAGTATAATACTAATAATTACTTCTTTAGAAGTATTATTATTTCAAAATTTAACTATGAGAATATATCATGGCTCAAAAAAAATCGTTTCTATGCCGATATGCGACAGCGGAAACGGACATAACGACTTCGGAGGCGGCTTCTATGCGACTGAGAGCGAGGAGCTTGCAAGAGAATGGGCGGCTATAGATGAAAAAGGCGGCTTTCTTAATATATATGAACTGGATGCAGACGGACTTAATATATTAGATCTGGGAAGCGATGAATACGATCTTCTAAGCTGGGTTGCTATGATAATAAACAACAGGCGAATGAAGCTATACTCCATCGACGAAGTAAATACCAAGGAGCATATTATTTCAGAATATCTTCCTGATGTAGATAATATTGATATAATAAAGGGCTATCGTGCTGATAATGCAAACTTTTCGTACTGTATGGCTTTTATAAGAGGAAATATAACGCTACAGGAACTGAAAGCATATATATTTGACAGCTCTCCCTGCGAACAGCTGCTCCTAAGAACAAAAAAAGCACTAGAACATATTGAATTCACAGAAACCGAGACGGTAGACGGCGGTATATATTATCCAAGGCGTATGCTATCCTCTCCTGACAGATGTAAGGAAGACGCTATATCAAGCCTTGGCGAGCTTACCGAATACATAACCGAATGTACACCGGAGTTCTCACCGGACAGGTTCCTTCACATGTTCGTAATAAGCGGATACGCAGAACGCTACGAGGCAGGAGATCCCTGTATCGTCAGCGGACTGTCAGGCACTGAGCTTCATCATAAGGTGTTTGAAGCCTGTGGTCTGGGACGATCAGACTGGTCGGAGCCACTTACTGTCATAACAAACGAAAGGGCTTTCCATACAGGAGAGCTTCTTGGCTATTATCAGCAAAGAAGCGGTCTGCCTTTTTCTGATATCATAAGCCATATCCCCTACGCCCGTCTGCTTTCCATGTATGACGAAATAAAGGATATGGAGTATAAAGACGCATCTGTTATTATTGATAGGAAGATTGACGAGCGAAGAAGCGCCGCCACAAAGCTTCAGGCACACAGGAAGCGTCTGGGACTTTCTCAAAAAGCGCTTTCCATAGCTTCAGGCGTGAATATCAGAACCCTGCAGCAGTACGAAATAGGGGACAAGGACATAAGCCGCGCCGCAGCCGGCAAAGTCATATCCCTATCCCATGCCTTACATTGCAATCCACGAAATATTCTATAAATATTATAGCTTTTGCTACATCAAAATGATAAAATAAATTCACAAGGAGGTATTGGATATGAGCACAAAAGAAGTTACAAACGCAATAATAAAACTAAGGCGTGAAGGTTGGACAGAAGAGAAAATAAACGACTTCTTTGTATTCGTTGAAACACACATTCCTACAGAAAAAGAAGCCGAGGAAGCAAAAAATTCAAACAGATAATTAAATCAATGAGCCGAGTAATAAAACTTGAGTATTACCCGGCTCATAAAATTATCCATTATTTGAACTTATTCATAAAGTCCGCAAATGGTCCTACTGCGTCCTGCAAATCCTGTATGGCACCGTTAAGTCCCTCGAAATCAATGCTGTTCATCTTCTCCACAGCATCGGTAAGCGACTGCGCATTATCTGTAAGCATCGTATTCATCTGCTCTGACGTGCCTGTGATGGACTCGCTCATCTTATTGATATTCTCCAAAGCCTCATCTGCGCCCTTCATTGTCTCGCCCGCAGAGATAACAGCTGTATTCACATGAGACAGCGTCTCCACTACCTTAGGCACGATGATTATCGCAGCCACAAGGAACACAAGAAAAAGCCCCATCATAAAAAACGCCGCCCTCTTAGCATACTTAACCTCTTTCTTGTCCGCCTCAAGGATCTGCTTCAAAAGCTCCTCCATGTTCTCTCCGCTCATAGTCTCAACCTTCTTAACTTCTTCGTTTTCCATTTGTGAAATCCTCCTCATAATATATTAAATAATCCTACTTAAACGACAACTTCCTGCATAGCTCACATTATACGTTCATCTGTCTTTTTATTTCTTCACCACCCTGAACTTAGGTCCGTCAGGCTTCACGTAACCGTCATCATCGTCCTCAGGGCTGTCATCAGACCCGCTATCATCTTCATCTTCCTCGTACTCATCTCCCCCTGTCAGGAAATTAGATATCGACGACAGGAAGCCCCTTCTTCTGCTGGCATCGTATATCTCAGCATTATATGCCTCATCATAGTCATCGTCATAATCATAATCATAATCGTCATCTTCATCGTCGTCATCATCTGCATATTCATACTGCTCATCATCGTAATCATACGCCCCCGATGCCATACGGCTGATTATCCTCATATTCCTCTTATGCATAAGCACCTTGAACATAAGACAGATCATACAGAAAGCAATGATACCGAGCGTATATAGGAAGATAATGCTTATCATATCGGTAATTATCTGCGGATCGGCATATATGAATTTAATATACAAAAAGGTATTCAATATAACGCCTGCTACGCTTGCAGCAGCAAGATTTATATCGAGCAGGAAAAACTTTGTCGTATTCCTCGTATTAAAATAATTGATCATAAGGAATATAAACGTTATTGGTATCAATATCCTTGCCGAATTCTTATTCCCCATAATTGAGAATACTGCCCATATCGGCACGATAAGGTAATCCAACATGAACATATTAAGCGATTCAACCATGCTTCTCATAGCTCTCATGCTTGATCCTCCCGAAGCAGGTCATCTTCTGATATCACAGGTATCCCAAGCTCCTTTGCCTTCTTATTCTTCCCGGAATTAGACGAAATATCATTATTTATAAGAGCATATGTTTTTTTTGATACCGAGCCAGTCACCTTGCCTCCCCTCGCCTCTATGTAATCAACAAGCTCGCCCCTGTTAGCAAAATGCATAAGATCTCCGGTTATCACATAGGTCCTGCCCGCAAACACATCCCCTGCTGACTCTGCTTGCTCCGCCTCCATATTAAGGCCTAAATCCTTAAGCTCTGACATCAAAGAAACGATGCTCTCGTCATGGAAGAAATCATAAATAGATACAGCCGTTATCTCTCCAACATCCGAAACCTCGGTAAGCTCGGAGACAGACGCCTCCATAAGCTTATCAAAGGAGCCGAAATGCCTCATTATAGTCCTTGCGGAAGTCCTGCCCACATTACCCACGGAAAGCCCGCATAGAAGCCTCTCTGGCGGGTTCTTCTTTGATTCCTCGATAATACCTAAAAGCTTGTCCGTATTTTTCTCCTTGCCTATGATGCCGTCTGACACCAGCTCATCCCTGTGCTCTTTAAGCCTGAATATATCCGCTATGTCCGATATGTATTTCCTGTCGATAAGGGCCTTTATATACTCATCTCCGAAACCCTTGATATCATATGCGTCACGGCTTACGAAGTTTATTATCCTCTTTGTAAGCTTCGCCTTGCACGACGGATTAGTACACCTGATATCCGCCGTATCCTCCTCCCTGACAGCCTCATGACTGCATACAGGGCATACATGTGGTATCTCGTACACGGAAGAGCCTGCCGGATTCTTGGATGAAACGACCTCCTTTATCTTCGGTATGATCTCTCCGGATTTATATACTACAACGGTCCTTCCTAGCCCTATCCCAAGCTCCGAGATAAAATCCTGATTGTGAAGCGTAGCCCTTGAAACGGTAGTCCCGCATAGCCTTATAGGGTCAAAAATAGCAGTCGGATTTATTCGTCCCGTCATGCCTACGGACAGCTCTATGTCACGGATGACTGTCTCCTTCTCCTCAGGCGGATACTTATATGCTATATGCCCCGCGGAATACTTGCTCCCCGCCGGGAAATCATCCCTGTACGCTATCTGGTCTATCTTTACGACGGCTCCGTCTATGTCGTAGGGATATTCTCCTCTCTTTTCGCCTATCGCATCTATTGCATCCGTTATCTCCTTGTCCGTCACGCAAAGGTACGACGGCACGACCTTAACTCCTGCTTCAGCAAGCTTAGCCAAGGACTCATGATGCGAGCTCATATAAGAAGGATCCGACGCCCTCTGCACATTGAACACGAACATCGAAAGCCCTCTCTCACGCACTACCGAAGAATCAAGCTGTCTTAAAGTCCCCGCAGCACAGTTTCTTGGATTCGCAAAGGGCTTCTTCCCCGAAAGCTCCATTCGCTCATTAACCCTGTCGAAGTCCTCATGCGACATATAGACCTCGCCCCGAAGCTCTATATCGGATGCAATGCCCCTAAGCTCCTGCACTACATCGGGTATCACGAGAGCGTTGACCGTTACGTCTTCACCTACACGTCCGTCTCCCCTTGTCTCCGCAAGAGTAAGCTTTCCTGCCGTGTATCTTATGCTCATAGAAAGTCCGTCTATCTTATGCTCCACCGAAAACCTCGCATCAGGGTGCATTTCCCTCACTTCATGCACCCATGAAAGCACCTCCTCCTCGGAAAAAACATCCTCGATAGAAAGCATAGGGACATCATGCTCTACATTGATACCGGCCGTTCTTTTTGTCGTGCCTCCTATTATACGGCTCGGAGAGTCGGAAGTCACAAGATACGGATATTCCTGCTCCATACTCTTAAGCTCTCGCATAAGAGCGTCATACTCTGCATCGCTTATCTCCGGCGCATCGTCATTATAGTATTTATCCATGTGATAGCGGATCTTATCCGCAAGCGCCTTATATTGCCCTCTTATCTCCCGTTCCGTCATACCGCTTTCGCCATCTCTTTCATATTTTTTATTTCATCGGGGGTCAGTTCTCTGCTCTTCCCCGGTTCCAATCCGTCCAGAGTTATATTCATAAACCTCACCCTGCACAGAGCCACAACATCGCATCCAAACTTCTCAAGCACACGCCTTATCTGTCGGTTCATGCCTTCAGTCAACACGATCGATATCATATCAGTCGATATCCGACGTGCTTTGCACGGCTTTGTAGGCCTTCCCTCACCTATATCTATACCCCCCGAAGCAATATTAGCAATCGTAGCATTCGATATCTCACCCTCAAGCTTAACATGATACTCCTTCTCATGCCCATATCTTGACCGGAGCACAAGATCCATTAGCTCGCCGTCATCCGTCAGTATTATAAGCCCCTCCGAGTCCTTATCGAGCCTCCCCATAGGAAATAGACGTACTCCCCCATCACCTGACACAAGCTCCGTCACGAGCCTGTCCGACTTATCCTGCTTCACGGTAGACGATATATATCCCACAGGCTTATACACAGCATAATAATGCCTTGCTACATCAGGAACGACAGCTTTAGAGCCGATACGCACGTTAGCATCCCCATCCTCCACACTCATACCGATAGAAGCAACCGTGTCCCCTACGTAGACCTCTCCCGCCTCTATGAGCCTGTCAGCTTCCCTTCTTGAGACTCCCGCATATCTTGCAAGGAATTTATTAAGCCTCATCAGAAACCACCGTTATTTTTTCCTCCGGAAGATAGGTCACCAGCACTCTTTCAAGCTCTGCCTCTTTCACAGGCTTTGACAGATAATCATTGAAGCCCGAGCTCATGACCTTCTCCCTTATATCCCCGCCCGAATCCGCAGTCATGCAGACTATCGGTATCCTTCTAGCCCCTCTTATGACGAGGCTGCTCCTTATAAGCTTCATAGCCTCGAAGCCGTCCATGCCCGGCATAACCTGATCCATAAGTACGAGATCTATGCTTTCATTCTTCAGTATCTCTATCGCCTTGAAGCCACTGTCAGAAAGCCTCGTTCCGACTCTGTACTTCGCAAGCAAGGATTCCGCAACCTTTAGGTTCACCATGTTGTCATCGACCACGAGCACGTTGGCGTCGGGAGCAAAGAAGCCCTCTGCAGCCTTAGTCCCCGCATAGTCCATCTCATCCCATCTCTCAAAGAAGATATCCGAAAGGTTCAGAGCCGATAAAGGTCTCCTGATTATCCTTGAGCCTTCAAAGTCCATAGGAGTTCCCATCCTGTCGGTTATGACAAAGACCTTCTCCTTGTCCTGGTCTGAAATAAGGTCAGCCACGTCCTGATAGCCGTCCTCTGACAGGAAAATATAGTCGTGTCCCCCCTCGCCATACATTTTCGCAAAGATATCCGGCATATATGCGGCATCAAGTATCACCCCGAACGGAGCAAACACCTCCTCGATATAAGAAGCCCCCTTCTCACCATAAGCATAAAGCAGGACTCTCTTTCCGGCCGTGAAGGTCTTGTCCGCAAGCACTATCCTCTCTACCGTGAACACCTCGAATGAAACCCTGACCGTCGTTCCTACATCCCTGAGGCTCCTTATCTCGAAGTCTCCGTTCATAAGCTGCAGTATGCCCCTGAACACCGAATACTTGAGCCCCAGCCTCTTTATCCTGCTGTCCTGCCTCGAATCATATGTCTCAAAGCTTGAATAGATAGTCTTAATATCGTCTTCCGAAATGCCTGCCCCCGTATCTGAAATCTCCGCAACAAACCTCGCCTTACTCTTATCCTTTGAAAATTCCCCCCTTATCCTGAAATGAACCCTTCCATCTGTCACCGAATCAATAGCGTCATGTATCAGATCCTGCAATATCATCCCTATCTGTATATGGTCTCCGTATAGCACGTTAGGGCTGTCGGGATCTATATCGATAAAAAGGTCTATCCCCTTCTCCTCAGCCCCTATGGATGCCTCCGATACTATCTCCCTGAGCATCTGGTCAAGCTCGAACTGGTCAAAAGATAACTCCAGCTTTTTTGATTCAAGCCTGGAATAATCAAGGATGCTGTTGATCGTGGAAAGTAGGTCCCTCGCATTGTGCGTAATTATCGATATCTCCTCCGTAAGCTCCCCTCCTGAGTCCGAATTCTGTATTATCCCGCTCATTCCTATGATCGCATTCATAGGCGTGCGAAGCTCATGCGATACGTTAGACAGGAAACGGCTTTTCGTCTCTGCGCTCATAATACTCTGCTTTACCGACTGCTCGACATTCTCCCGCTTCGCCCTAAGCAGGTATCTCTCGTAATCCATTATCACAAGGCATATAAGAGTACTGAAGATAATGCACATCGCCATAGAAAAGACTGCCGTGATTCCCTCAGGAACGTTCCTTATAATCCCGGAATGATAGCCGCAGTATATTATTATCACCGCATACCAGATAAAGTAGACGGCAAGCGACAGATAAAGCACCGCCCCTTTCAGCAGGAACACCGCATCCACTAATCCGCAGATAAATAAAAACTCAAGCCCGCCGTACATGCCTCCCGCATAGATATAAAAGAGCGGTATAACTATAAGATTCACGATATAGCAGAATACCAGCGATGATACCTTAGTATCCCTCGTATAGAAGAATAAAGCGAAAGCCCCGCCAAGAAGAATAAGAGAAGCCGCGACCACGATGTAAACAGAATCATCATAACCCGCTATGAAGAAGCAGGGTATGGCCAATATAACCGCGATCACGGTATAAAAGCCCACGAGCCTTAAGATCCTCACATCAAGATCCACGCCCTCGTCGTAATAAAAATCAGTCAGTACCCATCTCTTAAGCCAGCCCATCAGACAAGCTTCTCCCCCGGAAGGTATCTCTTAACCATGTACTCCAGCTCCTCCATATCTATGGGCTTTGCAAGATAATCATCAAAGCCCGCATTTATAAGCATCTGCTTCGCTCCCTCGTGCGCATCGGCAGTAAGCACTATGCACGGCACGCTCTTAGCCCAGTCATCAGGAAGCCTGCGCAGAGCCCTTAGAGTGTCTACTCCGTTCATGCCGGTCATCATATAGTCAATGAACATCATGTCGAAGCTCATGACCTTGGCAAGGCTCATCGCCACGGTACCGCTGTTAG
Source organism: Lachnospiraceae bacterium (assembly GCA_017455525.1). Lineage (GTDB taxonomy): Bacteria > Bacillota > Clostridia > Lachnospirales > Lachnospiraceae > NK4A144. The sequence continues at coordinate 4,162 of JAFTAP010000094.1, read as the reverse complement.
CAGTGGACACGTCGAAGCCCATCTGAGTAAGGAGCCTCTCCGCAACCATGAGGTTTGTCATATTGTCCTCTACGACCATAGCCCTGGCTCCCGCAACCATGACCTTCCTTGCCTCTGACGCCTCATCATCCGATGTCCTGCCATAGCCTGCCGTCCTTGTCTTCTTTGCCTCATCCGCAAAGTATCGGGCGATATTAAGGCAGCTTATAGGCTTCACTATCCTTGCGTCTCCCGCCTCATCATCAGGATCGTCCACATCCCTCATCATAACAATCGTTATGTCGGCGCTCATAAGCACAGGAAGATCGCATGAACCCTCTAAGCATTCGGGTGTTATGAATAAGTGTGTATATATTCCCTCTCTTATCGCGCTGTTCATTTCAACGCTGTCTACGACCGAAACGCACCTTATCCTCATAGCCCTAAGCGTATCCATGAGGATCCCCTTCATCTCCTCGTCATCATCGCAGATTATGACTCCAAGCTCCTTGCTCCTCTCAACCATGGCAACAGGTCTCGTGTCAGATATCCTCTGCGGTATGTCAAAGGAGAAAACCGATCCCTTATTATATTCGCTCTCCACATTTATCTCACCGCCGCAGGAATTTATGATATTTTTCGTTATGGAAAGACCTAATCCCGAGCCCTCTATCTTCAGGCTCTCGTTCATATTATCTTCTACTCTGGCGAAATCATCAAAAAGAGCAGGCAGCTTCTCCTCCTTTATTCCTATGCCGGTGTCCTTCACGTCGGCATGTATTACCATGCTGTCAGTCATCACGTCACTCATCACGACCCTGAGCGTGATGTGTCCCTTTTTCGTGTACTTCACGGCATTATTAAGTATATTTATAAAGACCTGCCTGATACGGACTATGTCACCGTATAAAGTGCGTGGAATGTAAGGGTCGATATATACGTAGAGCTTCACATCCGACCTCATAAGCCTCACGGATATCATGTTTATGATGTCATCTAACAGCGTACCGAAGTCATACTCCGCCTCCTGCATGACTATATCCCTCTTCTCCGCCTTGGAGAATACGAGAAGATCGTCAAGCGTCGAGATAAGAGCCCTGCATGCATTTGTGATATGATGCACGTTCTGCCTCTCATCCTCCGTTATGTCCCTAGACAGCATGATCTCGCCCGCACTCATTATGGCGTTCATAGGCGTCCTTATCTCATGCGACATGTTCATTAAGAATATGTCCTTTGACTTCTCGGTCTCGTCAGCCTTTCTTCTGCTTTCCTCCGCCTTCACGCTCTCTCTTTTATAGAACCGCAGCGACGCAAGTATGCTGAAGACTGCAAAGAGCGCACAGATAGTCATGGGAATAACTACATCCACGACGGTATTCATACCGTCATATAGTCCTTTTCCCTTTAACGTCACATTATAATATGCAATAATAACGGATAATATCCATGAAACCCAGAATAACACGTTAGAAAGGGTTCTAAGCCTTCCGTCCTGCACGAAGACCGTGAGAAGGAAGCCCAGAAAATAATATATCAGCATGAAGGACATGAACCTTCCGTCTGTAAGATACGCTCCGGGACATATGATAAGCTCTAAAAGCACCACTATCGCAAAGGAAGCTATCTGATACTTGCCGCTCTGCGCCGCATAGCCCATGAAGAAAGCAAGGAGCACCATCCCTATACCCGTGATATAGAAGAACTCCCTGCCTATGCCTAAATACAAGGCACTTGCAAACGAAGCTACATAGGAGACGGATAAAGCAACCATCCCTATGTTGAAATTGATAACCTCAAGCGGAGTATCTAAGCCGAACCATTTCCCGAAGGTCTCTCTCACCTTTACATCCCGCCTTGCGTCAGATAAGGTCGTAATGCCCGTCGTCTTTCAGAGCCAGAACCACGTCTATCCTCTTGAAAAGAACATTATCCACGAAGGGCTTCTTCACGAAATCCGCAGCGCCCATCTTGTAATACCTGCTTATAGCCATGATCGAGGCATCTGACGCCGTTATTATAACAGGTATGCTCTTTGTCGCCTCGTCCTCCTTGAGCTTCTTTAATATGTCCTCGGACATCTCATTATCCATGAACATATCAAGGAGTATGACATCAGGCTTTCCGGCCTTCGCCTGAGCCATTATCTCATCTCCGGTGCCCGCAGTTATTACCTCGTACCTATTTCCTATTATCTCCTTAGCCTGCTCGAATACCGTAGGCATGTCGTCTGCTACCAATATACGCTTCATCTGTATAACCCCCACCACTATCCTCTGCCGGATGTCTGCCCTGACCGCTTGTCATCCCTCGCAGTATTTCTTGATTAAAGCATCTTTATTATGATAGAATATTTTGCTTTTATTTTCAACAATCAGCACCATATTACAGTACATACTATGATATGAGAAATATAATCTTGGGGGTAACGCAGAATGAGCAGCATAAGAGATAAATATGATACCGGAAAAACCGTATTCTCATGCGAGGTTTTCCCGCCCAAAAAGGACAAGCCCATAGAGCCGACTATGGATAAGCTCAAAGACTTCAAGGATATAGCCCCTGACTTCCTGTCTGTCACCTACGGAGCGGGCGGCAGCAACGCAGGGCATGCGGTCGAGATAGCATCCTTCATAAGACGCGACGTAGGCGTGGACGTGCTCTCACATATTACCAGCGTAGGCTTTTCAAGGACGAAGCTTGACGAAGGGCTTAAGACCTTCCGTGAGAATAAGATAGAAAATGTCCTTGCCTTAAGGGGAGACAGACCCAAGACCATGACGGACGATGAATATAACAGCCGTGATTTCTTCCACGCTTCAGACATGGCGGATTTTATCCGTGAGAATTATCCCGACTTCACCATAGCCGGAGCCTGCTATCCGGATAAGCACTTCGAGGCAGAAGATTACGATGAAGATATAGCAAACCTTAAGAAAAAGGTGGATAACGGGTGTTCTTTCCTAATATCCCAGCTATTCTTTGATAATGAAAAATTCTATCTGATGCAGAAGCTCATGGAAAAGGCTGGCATAAAAGCCCCCGTCTCCGCAGGCATCATGCCTATAACAAATGCAAAGATGCTTGGCACCACGGTGACCTTATCCGGAACTTCGGTACCAAAGAGCCTTTCCGACCTCATAGCCCGTTACGGCGAGAATGACGACGACATGAGAAAAGCCGGCATAGAATATGCCATCAACCAGATAAAAGACCTTCTCAATCACGGAGCAGACGGCATCCACCTCTACGTCATGAATAAACCCGAGGTAGCAAGAGAAATATTCGCAGCCGTAAGATAGTCTTAGTATTAAGGGAGAGCCCGAAGACTCTCCCTTGATCATCAAACTATTCTTTAATGTTGATTGTTGTTACTTTCGTATCAAGAGCAACCATTAGCTTCTCCCCCGATTCAAGATAAATCTCAGCTTTAGCCTTAACACCGGGATCCGATACCTCTATAGTAACCTCATCTTTCTTAAGCCCGGCTGTTGCCTTAAGCACCGTCTCTCCTTTAAGATCCGGAATCTCAGCTATAGCTTCCTCTCCCTCCTTAGGCAGGTAATACCTAAGCGTCAGCTCCTTCGTATAATCATAATCCGGTACTTCATTATTTCCGCCTACGGCAATAAGCGAGTTCTCCCGCACGAATAAAGGCAGATGGAAATAGTCATACTGCTTTTTATACCAGCGTCCGCCATCAAGCACCTCACCGTCAAGCATGTTTATCCAGCTCCCCTCCGGCAGATAGAATTCTCCCATTCCCCTATCGTTAAATATAGGAGCCACAAGCAGCGACTCTCCGAGCATGTACTGTAAATCCAGATACTTACAGCTCGGATCATCCGGAAACTCAAAGGGCATGGGTCGCATGACAGGAGTTCCCTTTTCATGCGCTATCACCGCCATGCGATAGATATAAGGCATGAGAGTGCATTTAAGCCTTGTAAACTCCCTCACCACGTCGTTTGATTCCTCATCAAATATCCACGGAACCCTGTAGGTATCAGAACCATGCAGACGACTCTGCGTGCTTAAGAGTCCGAACTGCGCCCACCTCTTATAAAGGTCAGGAGAAGCCGTCGCCTCAAACCCCGATATATCATGGCTCCAGAATGCAAATCCGCTCATTGAGAACGAAAGCCCGCCTCTAAGCGTCTCCGCCATCGACGGATAGCTTGCG
>JAFTAP010000093.1 GCA_017455525.1 Lachnospiraceae bacterium | reverse complement strand
TCGCCATGCTCCGTCCATTCGGAATCCGCTAATTTGCTACGCAAATTGCTACTTCCTCATGTTCGGGCGGGTCACAAGTTCCAAATCCTATTTGTGCAAGCACAATCGGATTTGTACCTTTTGACCCTAGCATCATAATAAAGCAGGGCATAACACATGAGTTGACATAAAAATAGCATCTGTGCTAGAATACTATATCTTGTGTGAAGGAAACGAAGCTTCGCACACAGGGAATCAAGATTTAGGGATCCCTGATATATTGTTTTATGAAGACTTATGAGATTTTAGGCATACATATAAAGGACTATTCCGTGAGGGAGGCTCTGCATCAGACGAGGGAGTATCTCTCATATAATGTACCGTCCGTTATATTCTTCCTGACGAGGGACGTGCTTCTTTCTGCCTCTGATTCCGAGGAACACAAGACCTTTATTGAAGAGGATGCGGAAGTAACGATGATCGCGTCCTCTGATATTTTTAAGGCGGCAGACGTGACGGAAAAGGGCAGAGAAAGAGAGATAGACAGGAACCTGTATCTAAAGGGGCTTCTGCGTCAGCTTTCAAAGGAGCACAGAAGGATCTACCTCGTAACACAAAGCTCTGCACAGATGGGGGAGCTTAAGACTTTACTCGGTACTTTCGAGAATTCGCTTCAGATAGCGGGCTCATATGAAACGGCGGGCACGGCATCAGTAGAGGATGTCACGAATGATATAAATACCGTTACCCCGTATGTGGTATTTATGGTGATGAATGGCATAGAAGGAATGGATTTCATAAGTGCCGGCAAGAAATACATGAACACGAAACTGATAGTTGCCTTGCAGCCTGATATGCTTAAGGTCAGGGAGGACGGCTCCGTGAAACGGGGCTTCATGGAGAGGATTTCGGCTAGGCTTTTTGCTCGCATAGCTGACAGGAGTAAGGAAAGGGTGTCATAAAGGAGCAGCAAAGATGATACTATTGGAGGATGTAGTAAAAACGTACAGTTCGGGTTCTCCGGCATTAAACGGCATAAGCCTTAATATAGACGCCGGAGAGTTCGTATTCATCGTGGGAGATTCAGGCAGCGGCAAGAGTACGCTGATAAAGCTCTTACTCAGGGAATTAAAGCCCACATCGGGACATATCATAGTGAATAATACCGATGTGACAAGGTTAAGACATGGCCGCATACCGAAATACCGCCGTAATATAGGCTGTGTGTTCCAGGACTTCCGTCTGCTGAAGGACAGGAACGTATATGAAAATGTAGCCTTCGCACAGAGAGTCGTGTCGGTTCCCGGACGGGAGATAAAAAGAAATGTTCCGCAGGTGCTGTCTACGGTAGGACTTGCCGAGAAGTATAGCTCGAAGCCCAGGGAGCTGTCGGGAGGTGAGCAGCAGAGGGTGGCAGTAGCAAGGGCAATAATCAACAAGCCTCCGATACTGCTTGCGGACGAGCCTACTGGAAACCTTGATCCCAAGAATTCATGGGATATAATGAAGCTTCTTGAGAAGATTAACAGGAACGGGACGACGGTCTTAGTCGTCACGCACAACCGGGAGATAGTGAATGCCATGCAAAAGCGCGTCATCACGATGAAAAAAGGCGTGATACTTGCCGATCAGGAGAAGGGAGAGTATATCGATGAGGATTAGTACATTATTCTATACTCTTCAGCAGGGCATAAAATCCATTTTCAGGAATAAGGTATTCTCGCTTGCGACGGTTGCGACCATATCCGCCTGTATTTTCTTATTCGGGATATTCTATGCAGTGATGGTTAACTTCCAAAACATAATACACCAGGCAGAGTCAGGGGTCGCCGTGACTGTATTCTTTGATAAGGATATTTCTGACCAGCGCATAGAGGAGATAGGTCAGGAGATCAGCATGAGAGCAGAGGTCTCGAGGATCGTCTTCGTATCGGCAGAGCAGGCATGGGCTGATTTCAAGGACGAGTATCTCGGAGAGTATGCGGACACCTTCGGAGACGATAACCCGCTTGAGGACGATGCCAATTATGAGGTTTATTTAAGTGACGTATCGATGCAGGAACAGCTTGTGGAATATATCACAAGCTTGCAAGGAGTAAAAGAGATACATAAATCAGCAAACGTGGCGAACACGTTAAGCGTTGCGAATAGCCTCGTCAGCTATGTGTCGCTTGCCATCATACTTATCCTTTTTGCGGTATCCATCTTCCTTATAAGCAATACCGTGGCCATAGGAATATCCGTAAGGCGCGAGGAGATAGCTATCATGAAGCTTATCGGAGCGACAGACTTTGTCGTGCGCTCGCCGTTCTTATTCGAGGGTATAATACTGGGGCTTGTCGGAGCGGCGATACCCCTTATCATTATTTATTACATATACAATAAAGCGATAGGGTATGTGATACAGGAATTCGCAGTGCTTAATTCGATCCTTGCTTTCCTTCCGGTTGAGCAGATCTTCTATACTTTAGTGCCTATAGCGCTGATACTTGGAGTGGGCATAGGCTTCTTGGGAAGCGCCATCACCGTCAGACGGCATCTGAGAGTATGAGGAATAAGACCTTTATAACAAAGAAAATGCTTTTATTTGTGCTGTGCATGTCCCTTTGCATGGCACAATTTATATTGCTTCCGGCTGTGAATGTCTATGCTGATGAAGATAATGACGATGATGACAAAGATAATGATGACGATGATAAAGAAGACAACGAGGATCGCAGCAGCTCTGAGTCAGACTCATCTTCTGAGATCGAGGATATAAAAAGGCAGATAGAGGAATCTAAATCAGCTAAGGAAAAAGCAAATCAGACCAAGAGTCAGCTTGCATCCGGAATGGCAAGCGTCCAGCAGATAATAGGCTCTCTGCAGACAGAAAAGAATAATGTCGTGACCTATGTTGCGACACTTGATGCTGCTATGGAGCAGATACAGGATGATTTAGATGCTGTCAATGAATCCATATCCGAGAATGAAGCGCAGATCGAGGAAGCGAAGCTGTCTGTAGAAAAGGCGGAGGAAGCTATAGACAAGGCAGAAAAAGCACTTGAAGCTGCGGAAAAAGTCAGGCAGGATGGATATGAGAATATAAAGGATCAGGTTAAATTTATGTATCTTGCGAGCAAATCTACCTTCTTAGAAATCCTCGTGACATCAGAAAGCGTCAGCGACCTGCTCAACAGGACGCATTATATATCCAAGATAATGGACTATGACAAGCAGAAGCTGGAAGAATACGCTGAAGTCGTTAAGGAAGCGGACGAGGCAAAGCAGAAGCTGGAAGATAATAAGCTTATATTAGAGGAAAAGCAGAAGCAGCTTGAAGAGAGGCAGGAGCAGCTTGAAGAAAAACAGGCAGAGGCTCAGGGAAAGAAAAACGATATGTCAGACCTCATAAACGCTAAGGAAGCGGAGATAGGTCAGTACAATGCGGCGATAGGAACCAAGGAGCAGCAGGTAAAGGAATATCAGGCGATGATAGCCCAGCAGGATGCAGAGATAGCGGCTATCGAGCAGGCGATACGCAGCCAGCAGGCGGCGCTTGCCGAAGCTAGCCGCAGGGTATACGGCGGAGGGCAGTTTGTATGGCCCGCGCCGAAATATACGAGGATATCCGATGATTACGGGATGAGGACTCATCCGACGCTTGGCGTGCAGATGATGCACAACGGCATAGACATGGCGGCGCCATCGGGCTCTCCGATACTTGCGGCGGCTGACGGGACCGTCATAGCGGCTTCCTATTCAAGTTCTATGGGAAACTATATCATGATAGACCATGGTTCTGATATAATAACCGTATATATGCATGCGTCATCGCTTAGCGTATCGGCGGGACAGGAGGTTTCCGCAGGAGACAGGATAGGGTCTGTAGGCTCTACAGGAAGGAGCACGGGACCGCACCTGCATTTTGGAGTAAGGAAAAACGGGGCATACGTGAACCCGTGGACATACCTGAAATGAGATAATAAGGGGGATTGCGAATGTGTTTAGAATTGCGAGAGTGCGAAGCACGAAGCAATTCGTATTATCTGGAAAGGATTAGTTATGGATAATAAAACATGGGAAAAGACAGGAAAGGGGCAGTACGCATTAAAGGATATACCCTATGATGGATATAATAAGAGCCCTTTGAAGCCCGCAAAGAAAAGGAGTAGCTTTCTTCCTTTTGTTATAGGCTTCGCAGTCGGGATATTGCTCGTGCTTGCTGTTTATTTTGCGACGTTCCGTTTCTCTAATTCCCTGTCTATGCAGACGCAGAAGAAGATAGGCACGCTTGAGTCCGTGATAGATAAATATTACATGGGCGAGCGAGAGGAGAAGGCTGAGGCTGACGGTATCTATAAGGGCATAGTAAGCTCTCTTGGAGATAAGTATGCGGGGTATTATACGCAGGAGGAGTTTCAGCTATCCAGAGAGGATAACGCCGGAGAGTTCTCCGGCATAGGATGCACGATAGGCACAGACGAGGAGCTCGGCATATGCTACATAGCGTCAGTCATGGAGGGTTACGCTGCCGAGGCAGCGGGTCTTAAGGAGGGGGATTATTTCCTTGAGGTAGACGGTGAGGACGCTACGGGCTGGACTGCGTCAGATGTTGCGTCTCATGTGAAGGGCGAGACGGGTACGACCGTTGATATTAAGGTACTCCGGGGCACGGAGGAGCTAAGCTTCACAGTCGAGCGCGTAAAAGTCGAGACGAAGACCGTCGAGTCAAGGATGGAAGATGAGAAAAATAAGATAGGCTATATCCGCATAGCCGAGTTTGATGAGATAACTGTATCGCAGTTCAAGGAAGCAAAGGAAGACCTTGAGAAAGAAGGAATGAAGGCGCTTATTTTAGACCTTCGCAGCAATCCGGGCGGGCTCGTGGATGCCTGTGCTGACATAGCCTCCATGATGCTCCCTAAGGGAATAATAGTTTATTCGGAAACAAAGGAAGGCAGGAAATTTGAGTGGAAGTCAGACGGCAAGCATGAGATAAATATCCCTGTCATTATCCTCGTGAATCAGAACAGCGCATCGGCGGCGGAGATACTCACAGGAGCTATGAAGGATTATGGCAAAGCGACTGTCATCGGGACGACTACCTTTGGCAAGGGCATTATACAGAATACATACAGTTTAGGTGATGGCACGGCGGTTGAGTTCACGGTCGGTCAGTACTATCTGCCGAAGGATGAGACGATCCATGGTGTAGGAATAAAGCCTGACATAGAGGTAGAGCTTGATGCGGAAGCTTACCTGAAGGACGGCTCCGACAACCAGCTCGACGCGGCGTTAAAAGAGTTGGGAAAATAAGGGTATTTATGGTATACTTTTTACATTGTAGGACTTTCTGAATGAAAAATCGGAATTTCATTCAGAAATCTCGCATTCTGCGAGACACGTCTCTCACTTCGTGAGAGCCTGGTCAAATACGGATATTGTTTTTTTTCAATAAAAATCAATATCCTATGTATGATTTTAATTCGAAAGGAGGAGAAATTATGAAGTGGGTATGTCAGGTTTGCGGATATGTATCAGAGGGCGATAACCCGCCGGCAGAGTGTCCGGTGTGCCATGCTCCGGCGGCAAAGTTCGCCAAGCAGGATGAGAACATTCACTGGGATTCGGAACATGTGATAGGCATTGCTAAGGATGTGCCGGATGAGATCAAGGAGCAGCTTAAGGCTGAGTTCATGGGAGAGTGTACCGAGGTCGGCATGTATCTTGCTATGGGACGCCAGGCTGTCAGGGAAGGCTATCCCGAAATAGGCGCATTCTACAGGCAGGCAGCTTTAGAGGAAGCTGATCACGCATCAAGGTATGCGGAGATGCTTGGAGAGGTCGTATCGGCTTCTACCAAGGAGAATCTTAAGGTAAGGGCAGAGGCAGAGAATGGCGCTACTAACGGCAAGACCGCTCTCGCTAAGAAGTGCAAGGAGCTTAACCTTGATGCCCTTCATGATTCAATTCATGAGATGGCTCGCGACGAGGCAAGACACGGCAAGGGTTTCTACGGATTGCTGAATCGTTATTTTAAATAAGGAGATAAGGCTATGGCACTCGAAGAAATGAAGTCTGATATGATAGAACATTTTTCAGAGCTGCAGGCAATAAAGAAGGATAATGGAGGACATGAGAATCAGACTCTTGATTATCGTATAAAGGTTCTTTCGGCTAAATTAGCTTCATTGGGTGTGAATGTCGAGGACTTGACGTTATAATAATAGTAAAATCAGATAATGAAAAGGACTGTCTGCTATGTGCGGGCAGTCCTTTTGCGTTAAACTTGCGTTATCCTGCCTGTTTGATATACAATATACGGCGTAGTGCGTAAGGGAGACTACACAAAATATGGAGTTTGGAGTGCGCTTATGGCGGAGGAAAAACGGTTTGCGGTTCTCATAGATATCGAGAATATAGCGCCGAAATACATTGAGCTCATTATGAATGAGTCCAGCAGTTACGGTAATATCACTATAAAGAGGGCTTATGGGGACTGGACGAGGCAGAGCTCTTCCACATGGAGGGGCAAGCTCCTGGATTATTCCATAATCCCCATGCAGCAGTTCAATAATACATTCGGCAAGAATTCATCGGATTCGGCACTTATCATAGATGCAATGAATATTCTGTATCGCAACAATGTGGACGGTTTTATTCTGGTATCGAGCGATTCGGATTTCACGAGGCTTGCGGCTACCTTGAAGGAGGAAGGTAAGGTCGTCATAGGCATGGGAGAATCTAAGACGCCCGTGGCGCTTCGTAATGCCTGTGATTATTTCAAGGTGCTGGATCTTCTGTATAAGGAAGCAAATAAGGCTCAGAATAATAAGAAAAATCAGAAGAAGAAAACATCAGCAAAGCCTAAGCAGAAAAAGGAATACGACGATGACATAATCGAGGCCGTGGAAAACGATGCGGAGGCATCCACGGATCTTGATACTATAGAACGCGCCATCATATCCATCATCGAGCGAAACGGTGATGAGGATAAGGGTATGTATATAGGCACGCTCGGCAATTCGCTTATCAGGCGTTATCCTGATTTTGACACGAGGAATTACGGGGCCGGCAAGCTTTCCAAGTTCTTAGAGCAGTTTGAGAGCTTGCAGCTTACCAAGGACGGGGATTCGACTTACGTAAAATTGGTGTAGGTTTTGAAATTGCATCAGCAATTTCGAAACCGTATTATGAGACGCTTTCCTTAAGCGTCTCATAAGGTGTAGATTTATATTCGGCAATCATTGTCCCGGATAATATCAGACAAAAAGCTGGGGTTTTTAAGGGAGATAATATTTGCAGACATACGACTGGATAAAGGGACTCTCAGAGACTGAGATGAAGCGGCTCTATATGATTACGATGAAGCCCACGATGCATACAAGGGCGTTATTTTCTGATGTGACAGAGGATTATGTCTTGCCTTTGGAGCCGGAGCCGTATTCCATAGTAAGGATAAGATTCCGCACGGGAAGGAATAACGCCACGCATGTATTCTTATGCGTAAACGGTGAGAGGCAGCTTATGGAGAAGGCTTCTTCCGCCGGCGTCTTTGATTTCTACGAGACGGAGATAGAGCTGGATAATGCTCCCGTGCGATGGCATTTTTATATAGAAAGCGGAAGACAGGGGGCTTTTTACGACAGGCGGGGCGTAGTCAGGGATGAGCAGGGATTCTATGATTTCCGTCTGACGCCCGGATTCAAGGAGCCTGATTGGGCAAAGAACTGTGTCATGTATCAGATATACGTGGACCGATTTAGGAATGGCGATCCGACTAATGACGTGCTGGAACATGAGTATAATTATATCGGGCATCACTCACAGAAGGCAAAGAGCTGGGATGAGCTTCCTTATGACATGGATGTGAGACATTTTTACGGTGGCGACCTTACGGGTGTAATGGAGAAGCTGCCATATCTGAAAAGCCTTGGTATCGACTGTATTTATTTCAATCCGCTTTTCGTATCGCCGTCCAATCACAGGTATGATATACAGGATTATGATTACATAGACCCGCATATTGGGCGGATAGTGTCTGATTACGGCATGCTTCTGCCGGAGGATGAGCAGGATAATAAGAAAGCCACGCGCTATATAAACCGTGTTACGAATAAAGCGAACCTTGAGGCATCTAATCAGTTATTCGCAGAGCTCGTAGCGAAGTGTCACGAGATGGGAATAAGGGTCATAATAGACGGAGTCTTCAATCACTGCGGCTCCTTTAATAAATGGCTTGACAGGGAGCGGATATACGAAGGGCAGGAAGGGTATGAAGACGGGGCGTATGTGTCGAAGGACAGCCCTTATCATACGTTCTTTAAGTTTCATAATAATTCCGAGACTGAGTGGCCTTATAATCATACCTACGATGGCTGGTGGGGGCATGACACGCTTCCGAAGCTAAACTACGAGGATTCACAGAGACTTCAGGAGTATATCTTAAGAATCGCCGCAAAATGGGTGTCGCCGCCGTACAACTGCGATGGCTGGAGGCTTGACGTGGCAGCGGATCTCGGACATTCCGAGGGCTTCAACCATGAGTTCTGGCAGAAGTTCAGGAAGGCAGTGAAGCAAGCTAATCCTGAGGCTATAATCCTTGCGGAGCATTATGGCGATCCTGCGTCATGGCTGCAGGGTAATGAATGGGATTCAGTGATGAACTATGACGCTTTCATGGAGCCCGTGACATGGTTTCTTACCGGCGAAGAGAAGCATTCGGATGATTTCAGGACAGGTATGCTCGGCAATACGGACGCTTTCTGGAATGCAATGACTCATGCATATATGAGCTTCACGGAGCCGTCTATTTCCGTGGCGATGAACGAGCTTTCAAACCATGATCACAGCAGGTTCTTAACCCGTACTAATCATATAATAGGCCGTGCTTCATATCTGGGAACGGATGCCGCGTCACAGAATATAGACAAATCCGTCTTTAGGGAGGCCGTGCTTCTGCAGTTCACGTGGCCGGGGAATCCTACTATTTACTACGGCGACGAGGCGGGTATGGTGGGCTTCACAGATCCCGATAACCGAAGGACTTATCCTTGGGGCGAAGAAGATACAGAGCTTATTGATTTCCATCGGGCGCTGATCAGGATACGCAAGGAGAATAAGGAGTTAAGAATCGGCTCCGTGATGCGGCTGGTCAGTGACTATGCCTATCTTTCGTATGCAAGGGTAACGCTCGATGCCGTATCTATCATAGCGATAAATAATAACGACTATCCTATGGAGAAAGCCATATCCGTATGGGAGACGGGTCTTCCGAGAACCTGCTGGGTGAAAAGGCTTATTCAGACAGACAGGATGGGGCACACGACAGAGCCTATGGATATAGACGTGGTAGCGGGAAGGCTTCACGTTCATCTGCCCTCTCACAGCGCTATAGTGCTTAAGGGGAAAATCCGCTGATTGCTAAAAAAACTGTTTCGTGGTATATTAATGTGCGGTTCGCTGGTGTGGCGGAACTGGCAGACGCCCGGGACTTAAAATCCCGTGGGTAGTGATACCCGTACCGGTTCGATTCCGGTCACCAGCATAGAAAAGGATATTCCATCGGGAATTTCCTTTTCGTATTTGTCTAGCCCCTTAAGGGGCGTACCCACCGTAGGTGGGTTTTGAGGCGCTTTCTATAAGCGGCTCAAAAGGCGTTTTGGCATGAGGTGGCTGCGGCTTGCCGCAGACGGAGTCCTGATGCCAGACAATCAATATGTTGACTTCATTCCTTCGACTTAGCCAAAGTAAAGATAAACTCCGATCCCACCCCTTCGGTGGATATCACGTTTATATTCTGATTATGTGCCTGTATGATTTCCTTAGTTATCGCAAGCCCTAAGCCTGTGCCTTTTTTATCCTTACCTCTGGAGAGGTCGGTCTTATAGAAGCGGTCGAAGACAAGCTTCTGTGCGTCCGTAGGTATTCCTATGCCGGAGTCCTTGACGGATACAAAGACACGGTCGCCCTTTTCCGTGGTTTCTATTTTGATGATGGAATTTCTGTGCGAGAACTTTATGGCGTTATCCACAAGGTTTGCTACGACCTGCTGTATCTTGCCCATATCGGCAGACACGAAGAGATGCTCGCCTGAAAGGATAAGCTCTATTGATATCTTCTTCTCGCTGCAAAGTACCTCGAAGGTCTCGCAGATCTGACGTATGACGGAGTTTATATCGAAATCAGATATCGTCAGCACGATTCCCTGATTATTAAGTGAGTTTAGTTCTAATAGGCCGTTTGTAAGCTTTGTAAGCCTGTCAGTCTCGTTGAGCACTACCTGTAAGTATTTCTCGTGCATTTCAGGCGGTATCGTGCCGTCGAGCATAGCGGTGAGATAACCTCTGATAGAGGTAAGCGGCGATCTGAAATCATGCGAGACGTTCGCTATGAATTTCTTTTGATTGTCTTCCGAGCGCCCTATCTCGGATGCCATATAATGCAGGGTTCCTGCAAGGTAGCCTATTTCGTCTCTTCCATGCACCGACGGGTCATAGTCGTAATGCCCTTTGGCGTATTCCTCTGCAGCCCTTGTTATCCTGCGCATCGGGATGTAGACCACGAAGGTAAATGCAATAAGGACGGATGAAGAAAGCAGATACATGAAAAGCATCGTAAGATATGAGATATTGAGTAGCCTGTCCCTTGACGCATAGAGATCTGACATGGCCATCTGTATGACTACGTAGCCCTTCACGCTGTATCTGCTCGTTATCGGATAGAAAACGGAAAGATAGTCCTCGTCATAAGTCCCGTAGAAATCTCCCACGAGGTAATAAGAGCCGATCGCGCCCGGATCGAAGTCGGCAAAAATCGGAGACTCTGATGAGCGGCTGTCAAGTATCTGCCTGCCATTCTGATCTATGATGCGGATCTCTGCAGAGATGTAGGCATCTATTGCCATTAATTGCTCCAGCGCATCCTCTCTTGCGGGACCGCCGCTGTAGATTTTATTTCCGTATGTAGTGGCAACGAGGCGGCTTTCCCTGTAGAGGGATTCCGCTCTCGTGCGTGTCAGGTCGTTCAGTATCATTCGGCTGTTTATAGCTGATATCATCACAAAGGACAGGAGAAAGAACAGGAGATACGCAAGGATAAGCTTTAGGTATAAGGTGCGGTGCAGCTTCATTTCTTGGAAAGCTCCGTCTCAAACGTAAGCTCCGTGTAATCCCCGCGCGAGAACCTCTGCACGGTTACTACGGTTTCAACACCGGCAGAAAGCTCAGCTATGGCTTTGGAATAGTCGCTGTAATCCACTATTGTCTGAGTACCGATCTTCGTTATCACGTCCCCGCTCTGTATGCCTGCTGACATCGCCGGTGAATCAGGATCTACGTTTATGACATAGGCGCCCATAGGCATATTATGGGTATTGGCGGCTTCCTGAGTCACGCTCGTGCCAACTATGCCCATATATGTCCTTTCCTTGCCGTTTGCCAGATTCTCTATGGTTTCCTTTATGTCGGATATGGAATAAGTAGTTATCATGCCTGCTAAGTTGTTGTCCTTATAAGATGTCGTGATGACGCCCAGAACGTGCCCACTGTAATCTACTATCACTCCTGATGCATTGTCAGAGCCATGTATGTCCGTTGTCAGCAGATGCACGTTGAAATCGCTCATTTCCTTCTCCTGTGACATGGAAGTAATAAAACCGTATTCCTCTGAACCCATGATGCCTATGGGAGAGCCTATGGCTATGACAGGAGTGCCTACTGTAGAAGCATAGGTGGATGAGCCGAAGCTGGCATATGATATCTTATTTTTTGTCTCATCGCTTATATCTGAAAGCTCAACTCCTATTATCTGCAAGGAGGTATCTGAATCCGTATTCAATATCTTAGCGCCCGCATCGGTTCCGTCTGCAAAGACTACGGATATGTCCTCGGCATTTTCCGTAACGGAGCTGTCTACTAAGATCAGCATCTGCCGTCCGTTATCAGCGACTATCATTCCTATGGCTGAGCTGCCGGTCTCGTAGGGGTTCTCAAACCAGTCCGTATTGGTGGTCGTGGCGGTGACGGTGACTAAAGACTTACCCGCAAGGATAGCTACATCGTGTATGGATTTATATAACTTGGCATAATTCTCCGGCGTTACATCCACGTTGTTAGTGATATTATTTATTATCGTAGACGGACGGGCAGGACTTGGTTCGTTTGTTTCATTCTCTGACGGGGTTGTTTCATTTTCTGATACAGTCTCATTTTCTGATACGGCTTCGTTTTCAGATGCCGTCTCATCCAAAGAAACCACATTGATCGTATCCGTTTCTTCACCGTTTTCCGTTTCATCGTCTGACAAGCCGTCTTCTGCGGGTTGTTCTGCTTCTTCCCCGGAAAGGCTTACCGGCTTTATATTCTCGCTCTCGTCAGGACGGATATGAGCATATACCAGAGAGAAAGTCACGGCGGACACTACGCCGAAGATGATGGCTATAAGCACTGTCATCCCTATGCGTTTTAAGAGCTTTTTTTTATCTACCGGTCTGTCTTTTATCTTTTCTTTAATAAAATCCGATGCCATCTTGATGAAAACCCGCAGGTTAATTATACTTACTCTGGTGGTGCATAAGCATCATAAACAACGCAAAGGGGCTTTTGACCCCAACATCATATTATACACCTATTGGGACAATGAATAAAAGAGTAATCGAAAAACTGGAATTCAATAAGATACTGGAACGGCTTGCGGAGCGCGCGGCATCAGCAGAGGCGAGGATGCTCTGCCTTGAAACCCTGCCGTTAAGCTCAAGGGCTGATATAGAGCAGAGGCTTCAGAGGGTAGGCGATGCGATGGAGCGTATATTTAAGGATGGCTCGGTGTCATTCGGCGGGATAAGAGACATACGTGAAGCCGTGCTATCTACGGAAAGAGAATTTGTCTTAAACTGCCGCGAGCTTATGGATATTGCCGGCACGCTTGAGGCGGTGGAAGCGGTAAAGACTTACGGTATGAGGGATCGCTTTGAGGAGAACCCGGATTCGCTCTATGACGACTTTGACTGCCTTGCTCCCTTGAGCGGTGTCGCTATGGAGATTAGAAAGTGTATCTTAGCTGAAGATGAGATAGCTGACGACGCATCAGGTGAGCTGAAGCGCATACGTCGGGGAATAAGGACGGCGCAGGACAGGATACGCTCGGAACTGGGCTCGATGGTACAGGGCGCTTATTCCTCATATCTTATGGAGCCGGTCGTCACGCAGCGGGGCGGGAGATTCGTAATACCCGTGAAGTCCGAATATAAGAATCAGGTTCCCGGCATGGTTCACGATACTTCGTCCACGGGTTCTACTATCTTTATCGAGCCCGCGGCGGCAGTGAAGCTTAATAATGACATAAGAGAGATGCAGCTTGCTGAAAAGCAGGAGATACAGGCGATACTAAAGAGGCTTTCGGCTGAGGTAGCTGAGGGCAGCAAGCAGATAATAGCCGATATAGATATCGCCGTAAAGCTGGATCATACATTTGCCTGTGCTTTGCTTGCGCTTGACATGAAGGCTTTCAGGCCGACGTTTTCCGATGATCTGTCCTTTGATCTCAAGGAAGCGAGACATCCGCTCATAGATGAGAAAAAAGCCGTCCCGATAAATGTATATCTGGGGGATGATTTTGACCAGCTTATAATCACGGGTCCTAATACCGGCGGAAAGACAGTGACTCTCAAGACCGTGGGGCTGCTGACTCTTATGGGACTGTCGGGGCTTTTTATTCCGGCGGCGGAGGGCTCGAAGCTGGGTTTATTCCGGGAAATATATGCGGACATCGGGGATGAGCAGAGCATAGAGCAGTCTCTGTCTACCTTTTCCTCGCATATGGCGAATATCGTGGATATATTGAAGAGATGCGACAAGGAGTCGCTCTGCCTCTTTGATGAGCTGGGAGCGGGCACCGATCCCGAGGAGGGAGCCGCTCTTGCGATCGCCATATTGAATTTCATGCACGTAAGAGGGATAAGGTCTATGGCTACCACACATTATTCGGAGCTTAAGATATACGCCCTTAATACTCAAGGAATAGAAAATGCAAGCTGTGAATTTGATGTAGAGACACTGTCGCCCACCTATCATCTGCTGATAGGAGTCCCCGGCAGGAGCAATGCATTCGCCATATCAAGGAAGCTGGGACTGCCGGGCTATGTAATAGAGGAAGCGGAAAGGCGCATGGATGAATCGGACCGGGAGTTTGAAACAGTGGTGGGTAAGCTCGACGACGCAAGGCAGGAGCTTCTGAAGCTGCAGACCGAGGCGGACAGTGAGCGGAAAGAAGCCGCATCGTTAAGGCAGGAGCTTGACGCTACTCAGGAGAAGCTTCAGAAAGAGCGCGACCGCATAATAGAAAAGGCGAAGAAGGAAGCCGAAGGGATACTTGCGGATGCGAAGCTGCAGGCGGATGCGGTGCTAAGAGATATTAATAAATACGGCACGGCGGCAGATCATGAAGCTGTCAGGAAGCTTGAGGCAGACAGAGCTATGCTGCGGCGCGGTATTGAGAGACAGGAGGCTTCGAGGGGACCGAGGAGTAAGGCAGCGGAGCAGGAAGCAGGACTTGATGCCAAAAACATAAGGCTTGGCATGGATGTGGAGATAGTGTCTTCCGGATTTACCGGAACAATATCGTCCCTGCCTGATGCTAAAGGAAACCTGTCCGTGCTCTGTGGTATAATAAACTATAAGACGAACATCAAGGATCTGATAGCCGTTAAGCAGGAGGATACCAAGGCTTCAGGAAAGAAGAGGCATGACGGGGCTTCGGGCGGGGTACGGACAGCTCATCTCTCGCATGCGCAGACGATATCGACGGAGCTTAATATAATAGGTCTCACCGTGGATGAGGGAATTGCGAATATGGGAGAGTATCTGGATGACGCTTACGTCTCACATCTTAGCGAGGTACGTATCGTTCACGGCAAGGGAACAGGAAAGCTCAGGGATGCCGTGCAACGGGAGCTTAAGAAGATAAAATACGTGAAGTCTTTCAGAACGGGGGAGTACGGTGAGGGAGACGCCGGGGTAACGATAGTCAAGTTTAAAGATTAGGATAACTGACAGGGAAGGCTGCTTTAGATATAAGATTAAACGAAAGGAGTCCGGCATGACAAGCAAGCAGAAGATACTTATCGTAGATGATGACGAGAATATAGCGGAGCTTATATCTCTGTATCTGACAAAAGAGTGCTTTGATACGAAGATCGTCGGCGACGGAGAGGCGGCGCTTCAGGCTTTCGAGAAGTTCGCTCCCGATCTTATCCTTCTGGACCTAATGCTACCGGGCATAGACGGATATCAGGTATGCAGGGAAGTCAGGGCGAAGAGTCAGACTCCTATCATCATGCTCTCGGCAAAGGGCGAGGTCTTTGATAAGGTTTTAGGTCTTGAATTAGGCGCCGATGACTATATGGAGAAGCCCTTTGATTCAAAGGAGCTTGTAGCGAGGGTAAAGGCCGTGCTCAGGCGCTACCGTCCTGCGGTACAGGAAAAGCAGGATACCTCCGCCGTGAAGAAGGTCGATTATCCGGACCTGTCCATAAACCTTACGAATTATTCTGTCCTATATAATGGA
This sequence comes from Lachnospiraceae bacterium, assembly GCA_017455525.1. GTDB lineage: Bacteria > Bacillota > Clostridia > Lachnospirales > Lachnospiraceae > NK4A144. The sequence continues at coordinate 4,057 of JAFTAP010000093.1, read as the reverse complement.
CAGACGATAGACATGCCGCCGAAGGAGCTGGAGCTGCTTTATTTTCTTGCTTCATCGCCGAATCAGGTCTTTACGAGGGAGCAGCTTCTTGACCATATATGGGGGTATGAATATATCGGGGATACCCGTACCGTGGATGTGCATATAAAAAGACTTCGTGAGAAGATAAACGATCATGATTCATGGCGTATAGCAACGGTATGGGGCATTGGGTACAAGTTTGAGACGAGTTAGCAGGTGCTTCGGAGGTCAAGAATATAAAGATTTTCGCTACAGGAAGGAGCAGTTAAAGCATGAAATATCTGAATGAGCTTGCGGAGGGTGATCGGATTTCCGCAGTTTATCTCTGCAAGAAGGCGGCGACGCTTACGACTAAGAACGGCAAGGACTATATGAGTCTTACCCTTATGGATAAGACAGCGAATGCGGATGCGAAGATATGGGAGCCGAATTCAGAGGGCATAGGTGATTTCGATGAGCTGGATTATATATATGTGTCGGGAGACGTGACCGTATTTAACGGTGCTATACAGGTGAATATAAGAAGGCTCAGGAAGGCGGAGGACGGAGAGTACGACCCTACTGACTATCTGCCGATGTCGCCGTATGACAACGAGGGCATGTATAATCAGCTTAAGAATGTGATAGAGACTATAAAGAATCCTTATCTTAATACTCTGCTGAAAAGCTTTTTTATCGAGGATAAGGATTTCATCGAGACTTTCAGAAAAAGCTCTGCCGCAAAGACCGTGCATCATGGCTTTGTGGGAGGGCTTCTGCAGCACACGCTTGCGGTCACGAGGCTATGTAAGTTTTATACCAAGGCGTATTCTATACTTGACCACGATCTGCTAATATCGGCGGCACTGCTTCATGATATAGGAAAGGTGAGGGAGCTTTCTAAGTTTCCGGAGAACGATTACACGGACGATGGCCAATTACTGGGACATATCTACATGGGAGCGGAGATGGTGGCAGAGCATGCGGCGGATATAGACGGTTTCCCTGCGAAGCTTCTGTCAGAGCTTCAGCATTGCATACTGGCTCATCACGGAGAGCTTGAATTCGGCTCGCCCAAGACACCGGAGCTCATAGAAGCTTACGCCCTGCATCTTGCGGACAACACGGATGCGAAGATAGAGACCTTTACCGAGGCAGTGAAGGACAAGGAAGAAGGTAAGTGGCTCGGCATGAACAGACCATTGGGAGCGAATATCAGATGTACATCCATGTGGACTGAAAAGGCAGACGAGACGAATTGAGGGATAAGATAATACAGTTTGACAAAAATGATATTCTGAAAGAGCTTGAAATAGAAGCTCTTTCTTCAGATGGAACAGGTATAGCGAAAATAGACGGATATCCCGTATTCATCAAGGATGCTCTGCCCGGAGATACCGTTACCGCCAAAGTGATGAAGGCGAAAAAGAATATGGCCTTTGCAAAGCTCCTATCCGTGGAGACGCCGTCTCCCGACAGGGTAACGCCTAAATGCAGCGTGACAAGACCCTGTGGCGGATGCACGCTTCAAGAGCTATGCTATGAGAAGCAGCTTGAATATAAGGATGACAAGGTATACAACGCCCTGCTCCGTATAGGGGGGATACCGGCGAAACTGCTCGATAAAGCCCATGAAGATCCGATAGGCATGGAAAAGCCCTGGAGATACAGGAATAAGGCGCAGTATCCCGTAGGGCGGGATAAAGACGGGAAGATAGCCGCAGGTTTTTATGCGGGGCGCACACACCATATAGTTGAGACGGAGGAATGTTATCTTAATCCCCCGGAGTTTTCCGCAATACTAAGAAGCTTCTTAAGATTCTGTGAAGATAATACTATAGAGCCTTATGATGAAGTATCCGGAGAGGGGCTCGTGCGGCATCTCGTGATACGTAAAGCTTTTGCTACAGGAGAAATAATGGTGATGCCTGTGGTAACTAGGTTAGAGGGTTTAAGTAACAAATTACGTGAAGTCTTGAGGGAAGCCCTTGTTGGGATACCTGATCTTACGACCATAGTTCTTAATGAAAATCCTGATAATACAAACGTTATTCTGGGAAGGCACATAGAGACGATATACGGCAATGGCTATATTATAGATGAAATGGACGGACTGAAATTTAACATATCGCCACTTTCATTTTATCAGGTGAATCCCGTACAGGCGCTTAAAATATATGACAAAGCAATAGAATATGCAAACCTTACGGGTAGCGAGAAGGTCTATGACCTCTGCTGCGGCATAGGGACGCTCTCGCTCCTTGCTGCGAGATCCGCCGGCAAGGTTTATGGCATTGAGATATTGCCTGAAGCAATAGAGGATGCGAAGAAAAATGCAAAGCTTAACGATATAAAGAATGTAAAATTCACGGCAACGGCTGCAGAGGAATACCTGCCCCGCATTAAGGACATGAAAGCGGATGTAGTTATTCTCGATCCTCCGAGATCCGGCATGGAAAGGCTCGCACTTGATGCGATAGCTAAAGCTTCCCCCGCTCGCATAGTCTATGTATCCTGCGATCCAGCAACACAGGCAAGAGATATAAAAGTCTTTCTTGCCTCCGGATACCGCTTGCAGCGCTTCACGGTCATAGACCAATTCTGCCACACAAGCCATGTTGAGACAGTATGTATTTTGTCCAAACTGTCATCGGCGAAGGAACATATCGAGGTTACGGTGGATATGGACGAGCTGGATCTGACCAGTGCGGAGGCCAAGGCAACCTATAATGAAATCCGTGACTGGGTGCAGGAGCATTACAGTATGCATGTGACCAATCTGAACATCGCACAGGTGAAGCAGAAGCACGGGATTATAGAGAGGGAGAATTACAACAAGCCGAAGTCACCGGACAGTAAACAGCCGCAGTGCCCGGAGGAAAAAATCAAGGCTATTGAGGATGCCATGAGACATTTTCAGATGATAGACTAACTCTTCTTCCACCTCTCATGCACCGTCTTCTTAAAGGCGGTGTATTTCTTTTCGGGGATCGGAAGCTCTTTACCGTCTGACATTGTTACCTTGAATCTCTTGACAGCCGTGATATGCCGGGGATTGACAAGATAGCATTTATGACACCGGAGGAGATAGTCGGAATGCTCTGTTTCAAGGGTGACCGGCGAGTCTGTTACCCCAAAATCTCCGTCCATTGTGTGCAGGATGGAATGCCGCCCGTAGGTTGTACTTTCCACCCATATGATGGTATCCGGTATGATATACATATCGGATGCGTCATTGCCGCGAAAATAAAGGCGGCTGCCCAGTTTGGCCACGGGCACATATCCCTGATATATCTCTCTTAAATGTACCGGGTAGATATTATCGGACTTGTGTTTCTGGTAAAGATCGGAAATATGGACAACAAGCATTCGGGGGACTGTTTTTCTGTTTACCTTTCGCTCACACCATGTGATGTGAATGATCTGATCCATGGTGATGCTGCCGCCTTCCGGGAAATGCGTGGTAACGGGGAAGGACATCATGACTTCACAGTAGGAACTCTGGGTAGAGATATGATCCAGACGGACATTTCCCAAGGTAAATGTGAGGGAATGTTTTTCATCAGCCCATGCGTCAAGAACCGCCTGCCGCCCGGAAAGAAACTGTCCTTTTGCAGGGCCGTACCATAATACTCTCTTATCTACATGATCCAGAAAAGGCTGGATATCATTCTGATAGTATCTCTGTACAATATCATTTGTAAGATCAACCATTTCCTTTATTTCCATGAACGTGCCTCCCTTCGCACACCCAAAATGTATATTTTTCATGTACTCTGATCGCAGTATAACACGCTTTTCAAACAAGGACAAGTCATAACAGACTAATTACAGGTCATTGTTGACGACGGTATTGACTGCGAGATTCAAATATGGCATTATATATCAGATTGGGGGTTAGGTCTGCCCCAGCGTTATGATAACACCATAATGAAACACCGTTTGTAAGGCACTATATATGATAATTATGCTATGTTGAAGCAAAGTAAAATATGAAAGGGGCTTGACAGCTTTGTATGGGTCGATGACAATTTTTAACAGCACAGCACAGCACAGC
>JAFTAP010000092.1 GCA_017455525.1 Lachnospiraceae bacterium | reverse complement strand
TTTTCTGTTTTCTTTCCATAAGACTGTACCCTTCCCTCTTTGAAATGTACTTGAATTGTAAGTGACAAATATTTATTTTACACTCTTATACCTTTACTGTCAAAGAAATCTTTGTTGATAAATCAATGAAAATGGGGTATCATAGCTAGGTTGCGGTGCAATCCGTGACAGCCTGAATTATAACATATATTTCGTTTAGATTTTTTGGAGGAATAAAAATGAGCACAAGCGAGAAGGCGCAGGGCGGATGGCGCACGAATAAATGGGTCCGTGCGGCGATACCGGCATTACTGCTTCGCTGTAGTATAGGTACAGTATATTGCTGGTCAGTTTTCAGTCAGGAGATAGCAGATCATATCGGGCACAGCAAGTCAAGCGTTGAATGGGCGTTCAGCTTCGCCATATTCTTCCTTGGGATGTCGGCCGCCTTCCTTGGAAATGTCGTCGAGCGTGACATTCACAGGTCATCGCTTATTGCGACCATCTGCTTCTCGGCAGGCATGATCCTTACGGGATTCTTCATATACTATGGTGGACAGCACCAGGGAAGCATGCTTGCGCTAGTTGGCATATTTATAAGCTATGGCTTCATCATGGGCGTAGGGTTAGGCACGGGTTATCTTTCACCTGTAAAGACGCTTATGCTCTGGTTCAAGGATAATAAGGGACTTGCGACGGGACTTGCGGTCGCAGGCTTCGGCGCGGCTAAGGCTATAGCGAGCCCTATCATGACTTCTATCCTTAATTCAATGGATGGCGGAGTGTACAAGATGTTTTGGATCTTAGGCTGCGTTTATTTCGTGATGATGTTCTGCGGTCACCTCCTGCTTGCGAAGCCTGCCGACTGGCATGAGCCCGCGGCTGACGAGAAGAAGCCAAGCACTATAGAGGTTATAAGGTCAAAGCCCATCACGAACTACATCGGTATCTGGGTTATGTTCTATATTAATATAACCTGCGGACTCGCGCTTATCTCACAGGAGAAGGCGATAGTGAAGTGCATAGGTCTCGTTGCGTTTGCGGGTATCATTTCTTCGATAGCGGCTATATTCAATGCAGGCGGAAGGCTTGGCTTCTCGGCATGGGCCGACTATATGAAGGACAGGAACACTATATATAAGATGATCTTCATCTTATCCATAGCTTTCACGGTTTTAGTCATGCTTACCGGCGGAATAAAGAACGGCTACGGCAACGGATTGCTTATCGCTTTAACCCTTGGGCTTATCATGGTCGTGAATGCGGGATACGGCGGAGGCTTCTCTAACGTGCCTACGCTTCTCTCTGATCATTATGGAATGGGAAGCATATCGGCGATACATGGTCTTACACTTTCGGCGTGGGCTTTTGCGGGACTTACGGGCAATCAGATAGCGACCTTCATAGTTAATCATACCGGCGAGTTCACAGAGATAGACGGTAATAAGGTCAATCCTGTGGGCTATCAGAACGTGCTTTATTTCACAGGCATTATGTATGTAATAGCTCTCGTGCTCTGCCTTACCTTAGTGCGTCCCAGCGGCAAGGCGGCAGAGGAGAAGGCTAAGGTGAATAAATAAGGCAGAAGGCTATACGCAGGACGGTACAGTCAGGAACAGGACACGGTAATATAAGGAAGAAGCATGGCATGAGCATACGGGATGTAAAGGATAAGGTATTTCGTATGGTCGAGGTCGGCTTCGTGGAGGATACGATCAGCCGTGCCTATGACATTGTCAATCTGTTGATTATTGTATTAAATCTGGTCGTAAGCGTCGCCCTTACCTTTGATAACGTAAGGGCGGACTACGGCAGCGTATTATTGGCTATCGAGGCATTCACGATAGCCTTTTTTGCGCTTGATTATGCCCTAAGGATATGGACCGCCGACAGGCTTTATCCTGACAGATCGTATCCTATGGCGATACTTCGGTACATGGCTTCGGCTGCGGGCATAGTGGATCTGCTTTCATTCCTGCCTTTCTATATTCCGGTTTTCTCGCCTGCGGGAGCGGCGGCTTTCAGGCTTTTCAGGGTTATGAGGATATTCAAGCTTTTTCGCATAGGGGCATATTCGGATTCTTTGAGCATCATAGGTACGGTCATATATAATAAAAGGCAGCAGCTATTTTCGTCGGTATTCATCATACTGGTGCTTATGGTAGCATCAAGCTTATGCATGTATAATGTAGAGCATGAGGCGCAGCCGGAAGTTTTTAAAAATGCTTTCTCCGGCATGTGGTGGGCGGGCTCCACGCTTCTTACAGTAGGCTACGGCGATATCTATCCCGTGACCGTTATGGGGAAGCTCATGGGCACTATAATAGCGTTTCTCGGAGTAGGAGTAGTAGCTATACCTACGGGCATACTGTCCGCAGGGTTCATGGAGCAGTATAACGAGGCAAAGAGTGAGAGGGAAAGAGAAAAGAAATCGGAGAGATCAGATGAGAAAGATAAGCTGGATTAAGAGTGTTTTATTTATAGCGGTGCTTTCGGCAGTGCTTGTATTAGGCGGATGCGCAGAGGAGACTTCGGAGAATGAGGCTTCCGGGACAGAAGAGACGGCAGATGCTACGTCTGCGGAGTCTGACGGCAATTCAGATGCTACAGCAAGCACAGAGCCAGCAGGGACAGGCTCCGGCGAGGTCAGGCTTTCGGCGGGAGCGGGGGCTAAGATGGTAGCTGCCGGCAAAGGACAGACAGGCAGTGCTTTCTCTTCTGATGGAAATGATGGATCAGATAATGCGTCGCTTTTTAATGCTTCGGACGGTGTGTCTGATGATGAAGCAGACACAGATGGCAGCGAGAGCGGGAATAAAGAGGAAGCCTCTGTTTCGGAAAACGATACGGAATCGTCCGAAGGAGATACCGTATCAGAGGATAATGCAGGCGAGGAAGAAGAGGACGATCAGCAGGAGCAGGCTCCGGTGCAGCAGTCAGGCTCCGGCAGGGTAGTTGCCATAGATGCGGGACATCAAGCTAAGGGCAATAACGGTAAGGAACCTTTAGGACCCGGCTCTTCTGAGATGAAGACCAAGGTTGCGGGCGGTACGAGCGGCGTGGTAAGCGGGCTTGCAGAATACCAGCTTACGCTTCAGATCTCTCTTAAATTGCAGCAGGAGCTCCAGAACAGAGGCTACCAGGTCGTGATGATAAGGACGACTAACGATGTCAATATAACGAATGCGGAGAGGGCGCAGATAGCGAATAACGCCGGAGCGAACGCATTCATAAGGGTGCATGCGAACGGTTCGACCAACTCCTCCGCAAACGGAGCGATGACTATCTGTCAGACCTCGTCGAATCCTTGGAACGCATCGCTTTATTCCCAGAGCAAGGCTTTATCTACCTCAGTGCTTGACGGACTTGTCGCAGCGACCGGCTGTAAGAGGGAGAGGGTCTGGGAGACCGACACGATGAGCGGCATCAACTGGTGTCAGGTTCCTGTCACGATAGTAGAGGTTGGCTACATGACCAATGCGAACGAGGACGCTCTTATGGCTACCGACGACTATCAGTGGAAGATAGCGAAGGGTATAGCGAACGGCGTGGATTCTTTCTTGAAATAAGCTCTTGCTCATCGGGGCTGTATTTCTGCAACAGGCTTTCCTGAAGGGAATCGATTTTAAGCGGGGGCTTCGTTCCGGTCTTAGTCTCCGGTGCTATATTTTTTGATGCCTTACGCATAGGGGCTGTCTTTACGGTGGTTCTTCCACCTACCCTGAAGGTGATAAGTGCTGTGAGACCGCAAGCTGCTGCGAAGGCAAGGATTCCTATGAGTGGGCGCGACCATTCAATTCCCGGCGAGGAGAACGGGACTCCCATTATATCTGCATAAGAGTACATATAAGCCATAGGCGATGCTATGCACCCGATTATCGCACCCAGCGTCGATCCGATACAGGCAGCAAGAACCGTCCTTCTTACGAAGAGGGCGACTATTATCCTGTCTTCAAGTCCTCGTCGCTGCCATGAGATGATGCGGGATCTGTTCCTTGTGATGATGGTTATGACTACGATGACAGACGTTATAAGGGATAGCAGGAAAATAAAGGCACCCACTGGCGAGTATTTTTCCTTCATGTCGTGGTCAGAATTGGACAGGCTTTCGTATGCGGGAATTGAGGAGCGGTCCTCTATTATCCATCGTCCGCCGTTTGCGTCAAGCTGTTCATTAAGGGTATCGATCTTTGTAGCTGCTTCTATCTTATCCTGCGAGAGCGTAGCTTTTTCTTCCGCTATTTCTTTTTCTCTCTGCTCCTTTTGTTCCGTAAGGGCGACCTGATCCTCGTGAAGCTGTGTCTCTATATTTGATAGCTCCGCCCATTGACTCGTGAATTTATTGTGAGAGCTCTGTTCCGAGCCACTGACATAATTTGAAAGTCCCTGAGCCCTTTTAATATCTGATGCCGTCACGACTGACTTGCTGTATACCTCGTTAAGAACGCTTGTCAGGTTCTTCTTGCCACTTTCTATCGAAGCCTGGGCGCTTTTTTCGTTTGCCTGTATCGCAGCCTTGGCTTCATTTATGGATTCCTGTTCGGATTCAAAATCCTCTAATGAGCTTTTATATTCTTCGTCCAGCTCCGCGAGCTCTTCGTCAAGTGCCTGTGTTTTCTCGTCTGCTTCTGCGACGGAATCAGAGAGTTCGTTTATTTCTTTCTTTATCTCTGAAGTGATCGCCTGCTCCCTTGCCGCAGACAGCGAAGGCTCTATATTTATCTCTATATATTCTCTTGCGTTGTTCACGAGCCGGCGGTAGCTGTCAGACATTGCGATCTCTTTCCTGGCTCCGGTTACGTGAATGAATAGGTCAGGATACACGCTTACTGCATTTATTGCGCTGCCCTCCGATACTGATGTGACGTTATCCGATGCGGGATTTACTGCTTCTACGCATTCGGCGTATTGCAGGGCGTTGATGTCGCTGTCCGTGAAGCCGAGATCGTATGAAAGCTTAAGATCGTAGGTATCGTCTGCGTCGAATTTATTGTCAGTGCATTTTTCTATGGTCTTTGATATGGCAGAAGGGGTCACAAAGGTAAATGTGCCGATAAGGGCGATAAGAGCGAGCGCCATGAAGCTTCCGCTCTGCCTTTTAGACGTACTGATTGGTACAGCATCTGGTGTTGTAGTATGATTTGCTTGTGTGTTTCCTGGTACCTTGTTTTTTCCGGGTTTAGCCATAGCCTTACAATAATACCACGCATGCTGAGGCTTGTCATGCCGGATTTTTTCTGCTAACCTTGCGTGAAGAAAAGATGAAATAATTTTGGATTGGATGAATTGGCAAAGATGGGGATGAAGCTTTTATTCTTTGATATAGACGGTACTCTCTGGGACTGGCGCAACACGATACCGGAGAGCACTAGGGAAGCTATAAGGATCACGAGAGAAAAGGGAAACCTCGCATTCATCAATTCCGGCCGCAGCAGGGGGTTTATTCAGAATAAGGACCTGCTGGGGCTGGGCTTTGACGGCATAGTGTCGGGCTGCGGCACGATGATAGAGTATCAGGGCGAGACGATACTTGATGCGAAGATGCCTTCGGAGAAAGCTGTAAGGATAGTCGAGGGCGTGAGACGCTGCGGCTGGAAGCCGGTGCTTGAGGGCAAGGATTATCTCTATATGGACTATGATGAATTCGCAGACGACTGGTATGGGCAGAAGCTTATGAGGGAGCTCGGCGACAGGCTTAAGCCCATATCGTCAGAGTGGGGCAAATGGGAGATGCAGAAGCTCTCATGTAATATAAAGGATGCCGAGACCTCTGATTGCATCGAGGAGTTTCAGGACGAGTTTGATTTCATAATGCACGACCTTGCGGTCTGCGAATTAGTCCCCAGACCGTACAGCAAGGGTTCCGGGATAAGGTTTATATGTGAAAGGCTCGGAGTCCCTGTTGAAGATACTTATGCCTTCGGTGACAGCGTGAACGACAGGGCGATGTTTAAGACAGCCGGAACTTCGATAGTCATGGGAAACGGCACCGACAGGGCAAAAGCTATGGCGGACTATGTAACCGATGCCCTGGAGGAAGACGGTATATGGAACGCATGTAAACACTTCGGGCTGGCTTAAATCTTTTGATTGAATTCAACTATCTTAAGGAAGGTTTCCTCGGATATGTCGTGTTCCATCTTACAGGCATCCTTCTGTGCTATTTCTGAACTTACGCCGAGATTTTCAAGGAATAAGGTAAGTTCCTTTTCGCGGGTATAGATCTTGGTAGCGACCTTTCGCCCCATATCCGTGAGGTTTATCATGTTATTCTCGTCCATAGTGATATAGCCGTTCTCACGCAGCCTTTTCATGGCTATGGAGACGCTGGGCTTGGAGAAGCCAAGCTCCGACGCGATATCAATGCTTCGCACGTTGCCCTTCTGCTCTCTTATTTTCAATATAGCCTCAAGATAATCTTCAGCGGACTCATGGATGTTCATAATACTCCTGAACCATGCGCAGGCCTTGTAAAAATGCTGTGGGAGCTCGCTCACACAAGCATTTTTCAATGCCTGGATTTGGCGAAGCCAAATGAGCGAGGAAACGCAAAGCGTTTTCGAGCTTCCGCATGGAGTTAAAATACATACAACAAAAACAAAAGTATTATATCATATTTTCAATAATTATGTGCTATACTTTACTTATTAAGTTCTGTACAGTATTTCTTTAATATATAAGGGGGATTCATGGATTACAAAAAAATCATAAGCACCATGACATTAGAAGAAAAAGCATCACTCTGTTCGGGAAGGGATTTCTGGCATACGAAGGGGATAAAGAGCCAGAAGGTGCCGGAAATAATGGTAAGCGACGGTCCTCACGGACTTAGAAAGCAGCCTGCATCCCAGGATCATCTCGGAAACTTCGAGAGCATAAAGGCGGTCTGCTTCCCTGCGGCGTGCGCTACGGCGGCTTCATTCGACAGAGCTTTGCTTAATAAGATGGGCAAGGCGTTAGGCACCGAGTGTCAGGCAGAGAATATTTCCACTATTTTAGGACCCGCCGTGAATATAAAAAGATCTCCTCTCTGCGGCAGGAATTTTGAATATTTCTCCGAAGACCCCTTGCTTGCGACAGAGCTTTCAGGAGCGCTTATTAAGGGCGTGCAAAGCAAGAATATCGGAACCTCTATAAAGCACTTTACCGCTAATAATCAGGAAACGAGACGCCTTACGGTAAGTGCGGATGTGGACGAGAGAGCGATGTATGAGATATACCTTGCGGCGTTTGAAGGAGCCGTGAAGAACGCCAAGCCTTGGACCGTCATGTGTTCATACAACAGGATAAACGGTCTGCATGTGTCGGAGAATAAGACCTATCTTACGGATATCCTAAGGGATGAGTGGGGCTTCGACGGCGTGGTAATGAGTGACTGGGGCGCCGTGAATGACAGAGTGAAGGGGCTTACCGCAGGGCTTGACCTTGAGATGCCCGGCTCTTACGGCATCAATGACAGGGAGATAGTAGAAGCGGTACAGGGTGGCTCTTTATCGGAGAAGACCTTGGATAAAGCCGTGGAGCGGATACTTAAATGGATAGATAAGTACGAATCCAAGAAGCAAAAGGATGTGAAGTGGGATAAAGAAGCCGACCACGAGCTTGCGGGCAGGATAGAGGAGGAGAGCGCCGTGCTCTTAAAGAACGAGGGTCCTATCCTTCCCCTTGATAAGAACGATGAGATAGCGATCATCGGAAGATTTGCCAAAGCTCCCAGATATCAGGGTGGGGGAAGTTCACATATCAATTCCAGTAAGGTGACTTCTTTCATGGATGCGGCAAAGGGAAAAGGGCATGAGATCCACTATGCGGACGGATATGATACGGACAGTGATGAGATAGACAGGGCACTTATCGCAAAGGCTGTGAACGCCGCGAAAAAGAGCGACGTGGCCGTGATATTTGCGGGACTTCCCGACCTCTTTGAGTCGGAGGGCTATGACAGGGAGCACATGAGGCTTCCGGAGAATCAGAATGTCCTTATTTCAGAGGTGCTTAAGGTACAGCCGAATGTCGTGGTAGTCCTGCATAACGGCTCTGCCGTGGAGATGCCGTGGGAAAAAGATGTCAAGGGCATATTCGAGATGTATCTTGGCGGACAGAATGTCGGGACGGCTGAATATAACCTGCTTTTCGGAAAGGCTAATCCTTCGGGCAGGCTTCCCGAGACCTTCCCCGTGAAGCTCGAGGATAATCCGTCATACCTGAATTTTCCGGGTTTCATGGATAATGTGAGCTATGCGGAGGGCGTGTTCGTGGGCTATAGATACTATGATACCAAGAAGACAGAGGTCTTATTCCCCTTCGGGCACGGGCTGTCATATACGACCTATAAGTACGCTAACTTAAAAGTGTCGAAGAGGAAAATAAAGGCGGGTGATCCGCTGACGGTATCCGTTGACGTGACGAATATCGGACGCATGGCAGGTAAAGAGGTCGTGCAGGTATATGTGGCGGCTCCGCAGGACGGGATGCCAAGGCCTGTGCATGAGCTCCGTGCCTTTGACAAGGTCGCTTTAAGGGCAGGAGAGACCAAGACAGTGACCTTCGAGCTTGACAGCAGGGCTTTCGCATATTGGGATAAGGAAAGGCATGACTGGTATGTGGCAGCAGGCGATTACACGATAGAAGCGGGAGCGTCGAGCCGTGATATTAAGTTTGTGAAAAAAGTCAATATAGAGGCTGCTTCAAAGCCGCGCTTTACAATAACGGAAAACACCTGCTTCGGAGACCTTATGGACATACCGGAGCTTGCGGACTCCTTAAAGCCTTTGATCAATTCTTATTTCCATATAGATAAGAAGGAGAAGGGCAAAGCAGGCGATGCGATAAATGACAAGATGGCAAAGGAGCTTCTACGGTTCTCGCCGCTTAGAGGAGTGATAAGCTTCGGCGACAGCGAATACGACCATGAGAAATTAGCAAAGGTAATAAAGGTGATGCAGGAGAAGCTGAATCATTGACAGTGATTTAGGCTGATGATAAGATTATTTTTGCTTGCGCCGATGTTGGAACTGGCAGACAAGCAGGATTTAGGTTCCTGTGTATTTTATACGTGTGGGTTCAAGTCCCACTCGGCGCATTGTTTTTGATACTTGTAATTTTATTATATAAAGGAGAGGACAAATGAAAGGAAACATTGTAGTAGGGCAGTCGGGCGGACCTACCGCCGTCATCAATTCATCAGTGGCAGGAGTTTATGTCGCGGCAAAGAAGCTTGGCGTGAATAAGGTCTATGGCATGGTTCATGGCATAGAGGGATTCTTGAAGGACAAGCTCACGGATCTTGATGATTATCTTTCGGATGACATGGGAGTGGAGCTCTTAAAGAGAACTCCTTCGGCGTTCCTTGGAAGCTGCCGCTTCAAGATGCCTAAGATCGAGGGACACGAGGATGTGTACGAGAAGGTATTCGAGATCATGGAGAAGCATGATATAGAGTATCTCTTCTATGCAGGCGGAAATGATTCAATGGATACCGTGAAGATGCTCTCTGATTATGCGGCTGCGCATGGTAAGACGCAGAAGTTCATGGGAGTCCCTAAGACTATAGACAACGACCTTCCCATCACGGATCACTGCCCCGGCTATGGCTCATCGGCAAAGTATATCGCTACTTCCTTAAAGGAGATAATAAGGGACAACGCTTCCTTCGGAGCAGAGAAGCCCACCATATGTATAGTGGAGATCATGGGAAGAAACGCAGGCTGGCTCACGGCAGCAGCGGCGCTTGCCAAAGGACCTGACTGCGAAGGCGTGGATGCTATATATCTCCCTGAGAGGACCTTTGATATGGATGAGTTCATGAAGAAGGTAAAGACTCTTTCAGAGACAAGGACATCAGTTGTAATCGCCGTATCAGAAGGCGTGAAGCTTTCCGATGGCAGATACGTATGCGAGCTGGAGGCTGATTCAGTTCCCGTGGACGCATTCGGACATAAGCAGATGGGCGGTACGGCTACGACGCTTGCTCACAAGATAGCAGCAGAGTACGGCTTAAAGACAAGGGCTGTCGAGCTTTCGACGCTCCAGAGAGCAGGCACGCATATCGCTTCCCTTACTGATATAAATGAGGCGTTCCAGGTAGGACATGACGCTGTCGTAGCTGCCGATCAGGGCAAGACCGGCGAGATGATAATACTTAAGAGAGACTGCGACTCACCCTACGAGTGCGGAACCTCTTCTTATGATATACATCAGATAGCAAACGTAGAGAGGGCAGTACCCGATGAGTACATAGGCTCCGACGGCTGCTCAATAACAGATACATATATCAAGTACGCCCGCCCGCTCATAATCGGCGAGCTTACGCCAATCTACGTAAACGGACTCCCTCGCCACATACTTTGCAAGGAAGTAATCGAGTACGAGAAGTAAGAAGTAACATAATTATTAAGTAAAACTAAACCACAATGTAGCATCTGGCTGGTGTATATTTATTTAGCGAATTGGGGAGCCGCTTTTAGCTTAGACGAAATCCACTCCCCGTAAGCACTTGATTTGAGCGTTAAAATTTGGGAGATTTATCGACCAAATTAGCTCGAATCTAGTGCGTCGAGGGAGTTAGTTCGGCTAAGCGTTGGCTCTGAGCTAAAGAAATATACATCAGCCAGATGCGGACTTAAGAGGTGTAAATCCCATGAATATAGTCTGTCTGGATATGGAAGGCGTATTGGTGCCGGAGATATGGATCGCATTCGCTGAGGCAACGAGCATCCCGGAGCTTAAGCGCACGACAAGAGACGAGCCCGACTACGACAAGCTTATGAAATACAGGCTCGCCATACTAAAAGAGCATAAACTCGGACTTAAGGAGATCCAGGATGTCATAGCAACGATAGATCCGCTCCCCGGAGCTAAGGAATTTCTCGATGAATTAAGGGCGCTTACTCAGGTAATAATCTTGTCCGATACCTTCGAGCAGTTTGCTATGCCCCTTATGAAAAAGCTCGGCTATCCGACCTTATTCTGCAATACATTGATTGTTGCTGATGATGGAAGTATAGCGGATTATAAGATGCGGGTAGAGAAATCAAAACTCACGACGGTAAAGGCACTCCAGAGCATAGGCTATGACACCATAGCCGCAGGAGACTCTTTTAACGACATGGCAATGATAAGGGCTTCCAAGGCAGGCTTCCTGTTCAGAAGCACGGAGCAGATAAAGAAGGACAATCCCGATCTTGAAGCATTTGAGGAATATCCGGAATTTCTGGAGGGCATCAAAAAAGCCTTGACAATGTGACGGATACTGTATTATCATCATTACTTGCCGAAGACAGCTAGGTGACATTATGTCGTAAGACTCGTAAGAGCGCCAGCCGAGGAAAGAGACTATATTTATTATGTAGATTTTTCTTATTCCCTGTTGTTGTATTAGGCGACAGGGAATTTTATTCGGTAAAGCAAATCTATAAGGAGGTAAAAGCTAAATGGCAAAGGTAGAACTCAAGGCTCCCATAGTCGATGAGATCTCTGAGAAGATCAAGAATGCGCATGCTGCGGTATTGGTCGATCACAGAGGACTTACCGTGGAGCAGGACACGCAGCTTCGCAGACAGCTTCGTGAAGCGGGAGTGACCTACAAGGTCTACAAGAACACCATGATGAGAAGGGCTTTTGAAGGCACCGACTACGCAGAGCTTGATAAGCTCTTAGAGGGACCTTCAGCGCTTGCGCTTGCGGAGGATGACGTGACGGCTCCCGCAAGAGTGCTCGTGAAGTTCGCTAAGACGGCTGACAAGCTTGAGATAAAGGGTGCAGTCATCGAGGGCACTTATTATGATGTGAAAGGCGTGGAGGAGCTTGCTAAGGTTCCTTCAAGGGAAGAGCTTCTCGGAAGGCTCTTTGGATCATGGAAGTCACCGCTTTCAAACTTCGCCCGCGTTATCAACCAGATCGCCGAGAAGACGCCTGAGGGCGGCACGGCGGCAGACATAGCGGGACAGGCAGAGGCTAAGGTTGAGGAAGCGGCACCTGCGGAGGAAGCAAAGGCTGAAGAGGCTCCGGCAGAGGAAACAAAGGCGGAGGAAGCAAAAGAAGAAGCAGCTCCGGCAGAGGCGGCAGCAGCAGAGGAAACTAAGGCAGAGGAGGAAAATTAAAATGGCAAAGCTTACAAAAGAAGAAATCATTGATGCTATAAAGGAGCTCAGCGTATTAGAGCTTAACGATCTCGTAAAGGCTTGCGAGGAGGAGTTCGGCGTATCAGCGGCGGCAGGCGTAGTTGTTGCGGCAGGCGGAGCAGCAGGCGGCGACGGCGGAGCAGCAGAGGAGAAGACCGAGTTTGACGTAGAGCTTACCGAGGTAGGACCTAACAAGATCAAGGTCATCAAGGTTGTCCGTGAGGTAACGGGTCTCGGACTTAAGGAAGCTAAGGATCTCGTAGAGGGCGCTCCCAAGGTTCTCAAAGAGGCGGCAGACAAGGCTTCAGCAGACGACATCAAGGCTAAGCTTGAGGCAGAGGGCGCTAAGATTACTTTGAAGTAATCAAAACCCTACGCGTATCTTCGCTTCGCTCTCGATACGCTGCACGAATTCGCAATCCGTCCTATCGGACTACTTGCTCATTCGTGTGAGCATTTCTAAAAAATATACAAGCATGCCTGCAAGCAGTCAGCTTGTATATTTTTTGAAATTGGGCTTTTTTTGAAAACTTTTTATTGACTTTACAAGAAAGCTTGTGTTACCATGTAGATTGCACTTTTGTGGCGGCACGGGCTTTCTTTGTCTTTAAAATCTGCGACAAAGCCAGTAGTTAAGCCACTTTACGAGAGGGAATGCCATGGTCTCACGGATGGTTTATGGCTTGCCGGCGAGGGGGTGCATGAAACCGTAGTTCAAAATTTATTTCATGGGGTGAAAGCTTAATGGAAAAGAACAGGATACATCCGGTCTACAGTGGAAAAAATCTGAGAATGAGCTACCAGAGGCAGAAAGAGGTTCTGGAGATGCCGAATCTCATAGATGTCCAGAAGTCATCATATGGCTGGTTCATCAATGAGGGCTTGAAGGAGGCGTTCGAGGATATTTCCCCTATAAATGATTATAGCGGGAATCTTTCCATGGAGTTTGTCGATTACCAGTTCAATAAGGAAAAGGTTAAGTACAGCATAGAGGAGTGCAAGGCGAGGGATGCCACTTATTCAGCGCCCCTTGAGGTTACCGTGCGCCTTTATAATGCGTCAAAGCCCGAGGCGGACAATACCGAGCAGAAGATATTCATGGGCGATCTTCCGATAATGACCGATACGGGAACCTTCGTCATAAACGGGGCGGAGCGTGTCATCGTATCGCAGCTTGTACGCTCGCCCGGCATATATTATGGAATAGATCACGATAAGTTTGGTAAGAGGCTGTACTCTTGTCAGGTCATCCCGAACCGCGGAGCATGGCTTGAATATGAGACGGATTCAAACGATGTCTTCTATGTGCACGTGGACCGCACGAGGAAGGTGCCTGTCACGGTGCTGCTCCGTGCTTTAGGTCTTGGGACTAATCAGGAGATAATTGATAAGTTCGGAGAGGAGCCTAAGATAGCGGCTTCTTTTGCAAAGGATCCCGGGGAGAACGTTCGTGACGGCTTGCTTGAGTTATATAAGAAGATACGCCCCGGCGAGCCTCTTGCAGAGGAGAGCGCGAGGTCTCTTATAGAAGGCATGTTCTTTGACTCAAGGAGATACGATCTTGCGAAGGTAGGACGTTATAAGTTTAATAAGAAGCTTTCCTTCAGGAACCGTATAGCAGGACATATCCTTGCGGAGGACGTGCTTGATCCCGCTACGGGTGAGATCGTGAAGCTTCCGGGCAAGAATGGCCTTGCGGCAAAGGCAGGCACAGAGGTTACGAGGGAGCTTGCGGATGAGATACAGAACAGCGCAGTAGAGAGCGTACTTATTCAGACAGATAAGAAGAACGTCAAGGTGCTGTCCTCAATGATGGTTGACATAAACCACTATATCGAATTCCCGAAGGGCGAGAGCGCAAGGGACTACGGCGTGACAGAACTGGTTTATTATCCGGCTCTTGAGAAGCTCATGGAGGAGAATGATACTCCGGAGGCTCTTAAGGATGCGATAAGGCACAGCATATCCGACCTTATTCCGAAGCATATAACGCACGAGGATATATTCGCATCAATAAATTATAATATGCACCTTGAGTATGGCATAGGAAACAAGGATGACATAGACCATCTTGGAAACCGTCGTATCAGGGCTGTCGGAGAGCTTTTGCAGAATCAGTACAGGATAGGTCTTTCAAGGCTTGAGAGGGTCGTGCGCGAGAGGATGACAACGCAGGACATCTCTACGGTCACTGCGCAGCAGCTTATAAATATCAAGCCGGTAACGGCGGCGGTCAAGGAGTTCTTCGGTTCATCGCAGCTTTCGCAGTTCATGGATCAGAATAACCCTCTGGGCGAGCTTACGCATAAGAGAAGGCTTTCGGCATTAGGTCCCGGCGGACTGTCAAGGGATCGCGCGGGCATGGAGGTCAGGGATATTCATTATTCTCACTACGGTCGCATGTGTCCCGTGGAGACGCCCGAAGGACCGAATATCGGACTTATTAACTCGCTTGCCTGCTATGCGAGGATAAATGAATACGGCTTCGTGGAATCGCCCTACAGGAAGGTCGATCATACGGATCCTGAGAATCCGAAGGTAACGGATGAGGTCGTATATATGACGGCTGACGAGGAAGATAATTATCATGTGGCGCAGGCGTCAGAGCCTTTAGATGCAGAGGGACACTTCATAAACCGCATGGTTTCGGGACGCTTCAAGGATGAGACGCAGCAGTACGAGAAGAGCATGTTTGATTTCATGGATGTCTCGCCGAGGCAGGTCTTCTCTGTAGCTACGACGCTCGTTCCCTTCCTTCAGAATGACGACCCGACGAGAGCGCTTATGGGCTCTAACATGCAGAGACAGGCCGTGCCGCTTCTTACGACAGAGGCACCGCTTATCGGTACAGGAATGGAGGCTAAGGCTGCGGTTGACTCCGGCGTATGCCTGCTTGCGGATAAGCCCGGGACGGTTACGCTCTCGCAGAGCGATATGATCAAAGTGAATAATGACGACGGAACCAAGACGGACTACAAGCTGTCTAAGTTCATGCGCTCGAACCAGTCAAACTGCTACAACCAGAGACCTATAGTGGTCAAGGGGCAGCATATAGAGGCCGGCGAGGTCATAGCGGACGGACCCTCTACCTCTAACGGCGAGCTCGCACTTGGCAAGAACCCGCTGATAGGCTTCATGACATGGGAAGGCTATAACTATGAGGATGCTGTCCTTATTAGCGAGAGGCTTGTAAGGGATGATGTGTTCACTTCTATAAATATAGAGGAATACGAGTGCGAATCCAGAGACACGAAGCTGGGACCTGAAGAGATAACAAGAGACGTTCCCGGCGTAGGTGAGGAGGCATTGAAAGACCTTGACGAGAACGGAATTATCCGTATAGGCGCCGAGGTAAGGGCAGGTGATATCCTTGTCGGCAAGGTAACGCCTAAAGGAGAGACGGAGCTCACTGCTGAAGAGAGGCTTCTCCGCGCAATATTCGGTGAGAAGGCCCGTGAAGTAAGAGACACCTCGCTTAAGGTTCCTCACGGAGAGTATGGCATAGTCGTGGATGCGAAGGTATTCACGAGAGAGGCAGGGGATGAGCTGTCTCCGGGCGTGAATAAGGCGGTGCGCATATATATCGCCCAGAAGAGAAAGATAGGCGTGGGCGATAAGATGGCAGGTCGTCATGGAAATAAGGGCGTGTGCTCAAGGGTGCTTCCTATAGAGGATATGCCGTACCTTCCGAACGGAAGACCGCTTGACATAGTGTTAAACCCCTTGGGCGTGCCTTCGCGTATGAATATAGGACAGATACTTGAGATACATTTATCGCTTGCGGCGGCGGCTCTTGGATTTAAGATAACCACGCCCGTCTTCGACGGAGCTAACGAGGTAGATATCGAGGATACGCTTGAGCTTGCGAATGACTACGTAAACAGCGAGTGGGAAGACTTTGAGAAGAAATATAAAAAGGTGCTGATGCCCGAGGTCATGGATTTCCTTTCAGAAAACCGTGACCATCGCAAGGTATGGAAGGGCGTTGAGATACAAAGGGACGGTAAGGTAAGGCTCAGGGACGGGCGTACCGGAGAGTACTTCGACAATGCCGTTACCATAGGTCATATGCACTATCTTAAGCTGCATCACATGGTTGATGATAAGATCCACGCAAGATCTACAGGTCCTTATTCGCTTGTAACGCAGCAGCCCCTTGGAGGCAAGGCGCAGTTCGGCGGACAGAGGTTCGGAGAGATGGAAGTCTGGGCGCTTGAGGCTTATGGAGCGGCCTACACCTTACAGGAGATACTTACCGTGAAGTCTGACGACGTGATAGGGCGCGTGAAGACCTACGAGGCGATAATAAAGGGTGAGAATATACCTGAGCCCGGCGTGCCGGAGTCCTTTAAGGTATTGCTTAAAGAGCTGCAGTCACTCGGACTGGATGTAAGAGTGCTTAAGGATGACGGAACAGAGGTCGAGATAGCGGAGACCGCAGAGTTCGGAGACACGGACATGCGTCACATACTGGACGACGACAGGTTCTACGGTGGAAACCGTGAGGAAGAATTCAGGGCAAACGGCTTCACGACGCAGGAGTTTGACGGTGAGACGGGTACGCTTGAGACGGTCGATGACGAGGAGCAGTACGTTGAAGAGGAAGAGTACGCAGATGACGAGGAATCCTATGTGGATGAGGAGCCTGTGGAGACTGCGCCTGCGGAATAAATACCGTATTCAGAGCGCATTAGTGATATAAAAAGACTATCTATTTTACAGAAGGAGCTGACAGATGCCTGAGATGATAGACAGACAGACAAATAAATACGAGCCGCTTTCATTTGACGCCATAAGGATCGGGCTTGCGAGCCCGGAGAAGATACGCGAATGGTCGCACGGTGAGGTCAAGAAGCCGGAGACGATAAATTATCGTACCCTAAAGCCTGAACCGGACGGACTTTTCTGCGAGAGGATCTTCGGACCTACCAAGGACTGGGAGTGCCACTGCGGTAAGTACAAGAAGATAAGGTACAAGGGCGTTATCTGCGATAAGTGCGGAGTCGAGGTAACAAAGGCTTCCGTGCGCCGCGAGAGGATGGGTCATATAGAGCTTGCCGCTCCGGTGTCCCATATATGGTACTTCAAGGGCATACCGAGCCGTATGGGACTGATACTTGACCTTTCACCCCGCATACTTGAGAGAGTGCTGTATTTTGCGGCTTATATAGTACTGGATCCCGGCGAGACGGATCTTGAATATAAGCAGATACTTTCCGAGCAGGAATATCAGAATGCCCGCGAGACCTATGGATATAAGTTCCGCGTAGGCATGGGCGCGGAGGCGATAAAGGAGCTTCTGCAGAGCATAGATTTAGACCGTGAATCAGAAGAGCTTCGCGGAGAGCTTGGGAATGCGACCGGACAGAAGAGAGCCCGTATAGTAAAGAGGCTTGAAGTAGTGGAAGCATTCAGGGAGTCCGGAAACGATCCCGCATGGATGGTACTTGACTGCATGCCGGTCATACCTCCTGATCTAAGACCTATGGTCCAGCTTGACGGCGGAAGGTTCGCAACGAGCGACCTTAATGATCTTTACAGAAGGATAATAAACAGGAATAACAGGCTTCAGAAGCTCTTAGAGCTGGGAACGCCCGATATCATCGTGCGTAATGAGAAGAGGATGCTGCAGGAGGCTGTTGATGCCCTTATTGATAACGGACGCAGGGGCAGACCCGTGACGGGACCCGGAAACAGAGCGCTTAAGTCTCTTTCAGACATGCTTAAGGGTAAGGGCGGACGCTTCAGACAGAACCTTTTAGGCAAGCGTGTAGACTATTCGGGACGTTCGGTTATCGTTGTAGGACCTGAGCTCAAGATATGGCAGTGCGGACTTCCGAAGGAGATGGCCATAGAGCTTTTCAAGCCCTTCGTCATGAAGGAGCTCGTGCAGAACGGCACGTCTCATAACATAAAGAATGCGAAGAAGATGGTGGAGCGCCTCGATCCTGAAGTCTGGGACGTACTGGAGAAGGTGATACATGAGCATCCCGTTATGCTGAACCGCGCTCCTACGCTTCACAGGCTTGGAATACAGGCTTTCGAGCCGGTGCTTGTAGAGGGTAAGGCTATCAAGCTTCATCCTTTGGCTTGCACGCCTTTCAACGCCGACTTTGACGGAGACCAGATGGCAGTGCACCTTCCGCTTTCCGTAGAGGCACAGGCGGAAAGCCGTTTTCTTATGCTGATGCCTAATAACCTCTTGAAGCCCGCTGACGGAGGACCGGTTAACGTGCCTACTCAGGACATGGTGCTCGGATGCTATTATCTGACACAGGAGAGAGAGGGCGAGCCGGGTGAAGGCAAGGTATTCAAGAATGTCGCAGAGGCGATACTTGCGCATGAGAACGGCATCATCACGCTTCATTCAAAGATAGGCGTGAAGGTTACTCGAAAGATTTATAACAAGACATATACCGGAGTGGTGAATTCCACATTGGGAAGGTTCTTATTCAATGAGATAGTGCCTCAGGACTTAGGCTTTGTGGACAGATCGGTGAAGGGCAATGAGCTTGCGCTTGAGATCGACTTCCTTGTAGGAAAGAAGCAGCTTAAGCAGATTATCACGAAGGTAATAAATACTCACGGTGCGATCAAGACGGCAGAGGTTCTTGACCATATCAAGGACATGGGCTATCACTATTCGACGATCGCGGCGATGAGCGTTTCTATCTCGGATATGGCGGTGCCTTCGCAGAAGCAGGAGCTTCTTGACAAGGCTCAGGATCAGGTCGATAAGATTTCACGCAACTATAAGAGGGGACTTATCACTGACACAGAGAGATATAATGAGGTCATCCAGACATGGAAGGACACCGATGAGGAGCTGACGAAGGATCTGCTTGACGGTCTTGATAAGTATAATAACATCTTCATGATGGCAGATTCCGGAGCGAGAGGCTCTGATAAGCAGATAAAGCAGCTCGCAGGCATGAGAGGCCTGATGGCTGATACTACAGGACATACCATAGAGCTTCCTATAAAGAGTAACTTCCGTGAGGGACTTAACGTTTTGGAGTACTTTATGTCGGCACATGGCGCGAGAAAAGGACTTTCGGATACGGCGCTGCGTACGGCAGACTCAGGGTATCTAACGAGAAGGCTCGTGGACGTGTCGCAGGAGCTTACTATAAGGGAGCCTGACTGCTCTGAGGATATGGATGAGATACCCGGACTTGTCGTTAAGGCGTTCTATGACGGCAAGGGCGAGATAGAGAGCCTTCAGGACAGGATAACCGGACGCTTCTCGTGCGAGGATATCTACGATAAGAAGGGCAACCTGATAGTCGCGGCAAATCATATGATAACGCCAAGGCGCGCGGAGCAGATAATAGCTTCCGGCGTGAAGGATGGCGCTCCTGTAGAAGAGGTCAAGATAAGGACGGTGCTCACCTGCCGCTGCAAGAACGGCATATGCTCCAAGTGCTACGGCGCTAACATGGCTACCGGAGAGGCGGTACAGGTCGGCGAGGCTATCGGTATCATAGCGGCTCAGTCCATAGGCGAGCCCGGCACGCAGCTTACGATGAGGACTTTCCATACGGGCGGTGTCGCAGGAAGTGATATCACGCAAGGTCTTCCCAGAGTCGAGGAGCTTTTCGAGGCAAGAAAGCCTAAGGGACTTGCTATTATTTCCGAGATAGACGGAGACGTGTCGATAAGGGAGAAGAAGAAGGATTCCTCTGCCTCTGATCCTGCGGCGGATACAAATACAAGCATGGACAGCGATGGTGTAATAAGCAAGGACGACATAGTGAAGACAGAGGTTGTCGTGACCGATAGCGAGTCAGGAGAGGCTAAGAGCTATCTTATTCCTTTCGGATTCAGGCTTAAGGTCGCTGAAGGACAGCATATAGAGGCAGGACAGGAGATAACGGAGGGTTCCGTAGATCCTCACGACCTGCTTCGTATCAAGGGGCTTCGCGCGGTTCAGGATTATCTGCTTCGCGAGGTTCAGAGAGTTTACAGGCTGCAGGGCGTTGAGATCAACGACAAGCACATAGAGGTCATAGTCCATCAGATGCTTAAGAAGGTACGCATCCTTGAGTCGCATGACGCACTTGACGTGCTGCCGGGTGAGCTTATGAATGTCCTTGATTTTGAGGACATGAATGCGCATCTTGCATCAGAGGGCAAGGAGCCCGCCGAGGGCGTACAGGAGATGCTCGGAATAACGAAGGCGTCGCTGGCCACTGATTCCTTCATGTCGGCGGCGTCCTTCCAGGAGACGACGAGGGTGCTTACCGATGCCGCGATAAAGGGTAAGGTCGATAAGCTTATCGGGATGAAGGAGAACGTCATCATAGGTAAGCTGATACCCGCAGGAACCGGCATGAAGCGTTACAGGAACATAGACCTTAACACTGACGGCATGACGCTTGGCGATGAGATCGATTTTGACGAGGAGATAAATCTTAGCGACGAGGAAATGCCTGAGGACGCAGAGGATATGCTTAATGACGAGGCATCAGGCGAGGTTTCCGATGAGGCTTCTTCCGAGGAGAGTACGACAGAGGAAGCGGCAGAAGAGGAGGTGCTTGTCACGGAATAAGTTTTCCTTGACATGGCAAGATAATAGGTCTTATAATGCTAGGGCGTGTCTTAAGGACAGGCTCTAGTTTTTTTCTCTGTTTTTGAATGGCAGGGACTATAATTAAAAAGAAAAGAGGTGAAACTTAATGCCAACATTCAACCAGTTAGTAAGGAAGGGCAGGAAGACTTCCACTAAGAAGTCTACGGCACCGGCTCTGCAGAGAGGCTTCAACTCTCTCCAGAAGAAAGCCACAGCCACGAAATCCCCTCAGAAGAGAGGCGTTTGCACGGCTGTAAAGACTGCTACACCTAAGAAGCCTAACTCGGC
>JAFTAP010000091.1 GCA_017455525.1 Lachnospiraceae bacterium | reverse complement strand
CCTTTAACACTGTATGGACTGATCAGATCACTGTAACTGGAAATTTGGCACGGAATCGTTGCAATTCCGTTCCTGATATAGTCCCGCCTGACACGATCGTCAAGATGTCCTTTTCTTGATTCGATTACTTTTATAATATCACGCTTCATAAAATCATTCCTTATTTTGGCATTACTGTTGTAATTTTTAGCATTCTGCTATTCTTTTCCGAACAATAGCCCCGTAATCCCGTTTAATGTTTTTTCGACGCTCTTGCTGCACGTATCGAAGCCTTCCCTGAAAACATAATCCATTGCTTCATAGAAGTCCTTGAGCGCTTTCTTCTTAAACTCCGCCTTAATATATTCCTCGCCTTTATCCTCATTTTCATTCCTGAAATCCTCGTAGATGCCAAAAAGATATTCATGCCACTTAGGCCCAAGCAGTTTGGCATTGTATTTGTTTTCAAATTCTTCTATATACATGCAGATATCAAAAGGAATGTCCATGTAATAATGCTTCACGAGACTTATGGTTTCTTCATGATAATTCTTCAGCGCAGTGACCTCATCATCGTTCAGCGCATCTATGTCTGCAAAATATCTCTCATACAGGTGCATATATCTGGTATATATGCCGCGAAGGATCGTTTGTAATTCTTCCTTTTTCGCCGTCTCCTCATGCAGGATCTGTTCAATCCTTTCATTACTTAATCCGACCATTGCTCTCCTCCTCTTCAAAAAACCCTCTTCAGTCCATCTTCTTTCAAAAACCGTCCCTTAAATCTCTCTGTCCGTCATACTGCGGCTCGCGGCCACAGCCCTGGATATATCCGAGCCGATGAATACCATATCGATGCCCGATACGATAAAGTAGAATCCAACGAGGATCCCCATATTGAAGGCGAGCAGCTTGGGATATATCACAGAGCATACGCACATGATAAGCTCCAGCACGCCCAAGACAACACCTATCACAACTGCAATCATGCCGGCTCCTTTATTCCTGCTGCCAACTGCTGCAATGATAGTGATCACCCCATGAATGAAGAGCCATGCGGCAGCCAGGTACAGCAGCATGAAACTATTCATACTGGCGATTCCGGGAACCGTAAAGCCAATTACTCCCAAGATCGTACTGAGGATCGCAAAAAAGAAATTCTTATCATAAATCTTCTCGTTGACTGCCTTGACAATACCCAGAATGCCATTCAGAAAGAACAGCAGGATAATGGCGTAACCAATGCTGAAAAAGGTGGCAAGCGGGGATGCGAGCATTAAAAAACCGCCGATGACTGTCAAAATCCCGATGATTGTGAAAAGAACCGTCAGATTGTTGCCTCCCTGACAGGCTTCAGATCCTATGATTATGATACTGATGCCTTGTTCAATAAAGTAAAGCCCGATAAGGATACCGAGATTAATAACTATCACTGCCGGATGGACCACAGAGTATATACCGAGAACCAGCTCCAAAACTCCCAGCAGGATGCCTGCGGCAACCATGAAGCCTCCTCCGTCCTGTTTTCTGTTTGCCACGGCTGTGGTAATTGACAATATCCCATGAATAAAAAGCCAGGCTGATGTCATATAGAGCAGCAGGAAATTATTCATGGCTGCCGCTCCCGGTATTGCAAAACCGGCAAGCCCCAGGATGAGGCTGAGTATGGCGAATACAAAATCCTTGTCGCAGTGCTTATCGCGTACTGCCCTGATGATGCCGATAATTCCCATAAACAGGAACAGCACGATGATATAATACCCTGCGCCCATAAAGGTCATAAGCGGCGTAGCCGCCATGGAAATGCCTCCGATGATCATCAAAAAACCCAGTATTACAGTAACAGTAAAAGTTGACATATAGATTTCTCCTTTTAAATTATGTTCAAATGTCAGATTATTATCTTAATAATGATACCTTCTTTGCAATGCAGCCATAAAAATGGTCCCGGCTACTGCCGCCATCAGCTCTGCGAAAACAGCGGAACACCATATACCGTCCGCGCCAAGCAGTACCGGCAGGAAGAGTACAGCCCCAAGCTCAAATACAAATGTCCGTAAAAAAGAGATCAGCGCAGATATCTGTCCGTTGTTTAAGGCAGTAAAGAATCCCGACCCGAAAATAGCCATTCCCGTAAACAGGTATGCGAAAGAGACTATCTGAAACGCGTGTACGGTATCT
>JAFTAP010000090.1 GCA_017455525.1 Lachnospiraceae bacterium | reverse complement strand
TAAGCGAAATATGTAATTTCGCTTACTATAAAGCCTCCGGCGGATGCGCTCGGATTTTGTAAGGAAATATGCCGCTTTCAGCGGCCAAAATCCGACGCAGTAAACGCCAAAACGAAAAGAGTTTTGTCGTTTACTATACATATACATTGATTGAATCTGCAAAGGGTATATTATTATGGATTTTGACAGCAGCTATCTCACAACCTTATCAAGCCAGGCGGTATCAAATGCGAACACTTCCAAGCTGAAGAACGCCCTGTCGGGCATATCAGAAGCGGGGAATAAGAATGGACAGGCTTCCGTGACATCAGCTGATGACGAGAAGCTTCTGGATGCCTGCAAGCAGTTCGAGAGCTACTTCGTGGAGCAGATGTATAAGGAAATGATGGCTACCGTGCCTGAGGATCCTTTAGATACCGGCACGAACAGCATGCTTGTTGATTATTATAAGGATAATCTCGTAAAGGAATATGCATCGCAGACTACCGATCAGGGAAGCCTTGGTCTTGCGCAGATGCTCTATGAGCAGATGAAGCGTAATGTGGGAGTGTCCCCGGAAGAAATAGATGCAGAGCAGGCTTAAAGGCATCATTGACCACATAATCTTCCGCAATCCCGAAAACGCATACACCGTCTTATCCTTTAATGCGGACGACGGTGGAGATTATGTTTGCGTAGGCACTCTGCCGGAGCTTGACGCCGGCGAGAGCGTGACTTTCGAGGGAGAGATACGGGAAAATCCTAAATACGGCACGCAGTTTTCTATTATTTCATTCACAATAGCCCCTATAGACGATGAAGCATCCATATTGAGGTATCTTTCATCGGGAGCCGTCAAGGGTATAGGGCCGGGACTTGCAAAGCGGATCACGGATAAATTCGGAGAGGATACCTTCCGCATCATGGAGGAGGAGCCGGAGAGGCTTTCCGAGATAAAGGGCATATCCATGAGGAAGGCTATCGCCGTATCGGAAGCTTTCGAGTCAAAGGCGGGAAGCCGTCAGGCTCTCTCATTCCTGTCACAATACGGCATCACGCCGAACCTTGGACTGAAGATCTACGACAAATACAAAGACCGTATTTATGAGGTCATAAAGACGAACCCTTACAGGCTTATAGAGGATATAGACGGCATAGGCTTCATATCTGCGGATCGCATAGCTTCTGAGGTAGGGGTTGCGAAGGACTCGGAGTACCGCATCCGCTCTGCTATCCTGTATTTGTTATCAGAGGCGGCGGGACAGGGCAGCATGTGCATGGCAGAGAAGGAGCTTACTGCAAGGGCGGCAGAGCTTCTGGGAGCGGACGAGGCTCTGATCACTAGACAGCTTGACGCTCTTTCCATAGACAGGAGGATAGTCCGGGAGGCCGTGGACGGCGAGGTATTTGACTATGCCGAGGGTGCTTATTATGCAGAGGCAGAGACGGCGAGGCTCCTTATCGACCTGTATACGCCGGATGAGGCGGGGGAGAGCCTTATATATGATGAGGTAAGGAAGATAGAAAAAGATTCCGGCATATCCTTGGAGGACTCGCAGAGAGAGGCTGTGGTCGGGGCTATAAGTCATACGGTATCCGTCATAACCGGAGGACCCGGCACAGGGAAGACCACTATAACTAATCTGATAATCAGTTATTTCAGGGCAAAGGGTTTTGACATAACCCTTGCGGCTCCGACCGGCAGGGCCGCAAAAAGAATGACGGAAGCTACGAATACGGAGGCGAAGACTATCCACAGACTTTTAGGCGCGGGCGCAGTCGTCGAGGGTAAGCCTGCGTCGGGATTTGAGCATGACGCCGATAATCCGCTGGAGACAGACGTGCTTATTTTAGACGAGATGTCGATGGTAGATACATATGTCTTCCGGTCGCTTCTCAGGGCTCTGATACCCGGCACAAGGCTCATACTTGTAGGCGATGCGGATCAGCTTCCGTCAGTGGGTCCCGGAGCCGTGCTTAAGGATATCATAGCGTCAGATGCCTTCCATGTGACAAGGCTCACCAAGATATACAGGCAGACCGAGGCATCCGCGATAGTGAGGAATGCGCATTCAGTTATAGAAGGGAAAGGTATAAATCTTGATGATAAGAGCGAGGATTTCTTCCTGCTTAAAAGGAGCAATGCGGAGAGGATAATACAGGGAGTAGTATACCTTGCCGGTAAGAGACTTCCGGAGCATCTTAGATGCACTCCTTTAGACATACAGGTTATGGCGCCTATGAGAAAAGGAGCATTAGGCGTCGAGAATCTGAATCTCAGATTACAGGAAGCCCTTAACCCGCCGGATAAGCGTAAGAGGGAGATCGGAACGGCAAACGGCATACTCCGTGCCGGAGACAAGGTCATGCAGACTAAGAATAACTATGACCTCGCATGGGATATGACTAACGGCAAGGGCATGGTGCTTGAATCCGGAACAGGCATATATAATGGCGACATAGGGAAGATACTGTCGGTATCCTCGGAGGAAGTATACGTAAGATTTGATGATGGCTGAGAAGCGAGATACAGGGGAGAGGCTTTATCGGAGCTTGAGCTTGCCTACGCCATAACCATACATAAGTCACAGGGCAGCGAGTACAGAGCCGTGATACTGCCCCTGCTTACGGGACCGAAGCTTTTGATGAACCGCAACCTGCTTTATACGGCTATCACAAGGGCTCGTGACATGGTATGTATAATAGGCTCGCCGGATATAGTTGATGAGATGATAAGGAATGAAAGAGAGGAGAAGCGATATACAGGTCTTAAGCGCAGGATACAGGAGATCAGGGATATGGAATACGGCGCTTGATTTTTTATTTCCGAGAAGATGCCCCTTCTGTGACGAGGTGGTGCGGCTCGGCGATTTAGTATGTCCCGATTGCGAGAAGGTCGTGTCGTATATAGGCGAGGATCACTGTATGAAATGCGGGAAGCCTCTACTTGATACCGATTCGGAGTATTGCAAGGACTGCATGAGGACCACGCATTTATTCAACAGAGGCAGGGCTTTATATGTCTATAATAAGGCTGTCAGAGCCTCTATCACGAGATTCAAATATCATAATCGAAGGGAATACGCCACTTTCTATGGGAGGGTTATGGCGGAAAGGCTTGGCGGTTTTATTGCCTCATGCAATGCTGACTGTCTGATACCGGTCCCCATATCTAAGGAAAAGCTTGAAAAGAGAGGGTATAACCAGGCGGAGCTTCTGGCGAAAAGCATATCGGATCATACAGGCATACCGATAGATGGCGGGCTTATCACCAGAGTAAGAGACACTTCCGCCATGAAAGAGCTGACCCGCACGGAGAGGATGAAAAACCTTAAAGGGGCTTTCAAAATAACTTCTCATGTTGTAAAATGTAAGAACGTGATAATTATTGATGATATCTACACGACAGGCAGCACTATAGATGCCATGACAGAAGTGTTAAAAAAGGCAGGCGCGGAGAATGTATACTTCGTGACGCTGGCAGCGGGCGTGCCCGTGTGAGGAGCATCATTTAGGAGGAGGCATAGCATGAATGTAAGGAATTGTAAGAAATGCGGCAAGATTTTCACTTATGTGGCAGGACCGCCTATCTGCCCTCAGTGCAGGGAGGCAAGCGAGAAGAAGTTTGACGAGGTAAAGACTTATATAAGGGAGAATCCTAAGGCAAGCATCCCTCAGATAAGTACGGACTGCGAGGTCGAGACGCATCAGATACAACAGTGGATAAGAGAGGAAAGGCTTGTCTTTGCAGACGATTCGCCTGTAGGCATACCTTGTGAGAAGTGCGGGGCTATGATACATACCGGCAAGTATTGCGAAAAGTGTAAGGCAGAGCTTGCTACAGGGCTCAATGCTTCCATAGCAAAGCCTGAGATGCCGAAGCCTGAGCCCAAGAAGGATTTTAGGAATAATCCTGCCATGAGGTTCCTTAAGTGAAAAGCCACATAGACGGCGATAGGGTGAAGCTGATGACCCGTATGGCTTCCTTTGAAGAGAATGAAGGCAAGGAAGCCATACGTATATGCAATTTTTTTCGTAGCGACTATGTGTGTCTCAATGTAGTGAGGGCGATAGTATCTGCTACTGTGTCGTATTTCCTCGTATTGGGGTTGTACATTTATTACAATATCGATCAGCTCCTGCAGGGTATATATACGATGGATCTTATGGCGACAGGAAGGAAGCTCGTCACCGCTTATGTGATATTCGCAGGTGCTTTCGGCATTATCGCTTATGTGGTCTATTCCTTCAGATACGACTGGGCAAAGAAGCATCTGAATGATTATAACTATGCTTTAAGGGAGCTTTTGAACAGAGAAGCTGATGAGTAGTATATTTGATGTAAGAGATTTTATAGAAGAGACCGTGAGCCGCTATGAGACACTGATCAAGGCAGCGGTTCGTTTTTTTCTTGCGCTCCTGTCTCTTTCCGTTATTAATTCAAGACTGGGCTATATGGATAGGCTGAATTCCACGACGGTCGTGGTCGCAGTGTCCTTGCTTTGCGCTTTGCTCCCCGCGGGGATGATAGTATTCTTTTCGGCTTTATTCGTCATACTCCACTGCTATGCCTTGTCGCTTGAGGCGGCTATAGTAGTGCTGGCGGTCTTCCTGCTAATGTTCCTGCTTTACTTCAGGTTCACCCCGAAGGATACGATGGCGGTGCTTCTTACCCCGTTATCCTTTGTTTTTGGATTTCCGCATGTGATGCCTGTGATATACGGGCTTAAGGGTTCGCCGCTGTCCGCTCTTTCTGTGGGATTCGGAGTCGTGGCTTATTTTACCGTGGATTTCATATCGGATGCGGAGAGCATGGTAAAGTCAATGGGGGATGCGACTACCGTGGAGCGGTTCCGCGCCCTGCTTGACGGCGTTATAAAGAATAAGACGATGATGGCTTACGTTATCGCTTTTGCGCTAACAGTCGTGGTAGTCAGCATCATCAGAAGGTTTTCATTTCCCCATTCGTGGACTATAGCCATAGCGGCGGGGATCGTGACCGACATGATAGCGCTTATGATGCTTTCAGTGAGGCTTGATGCAGATATAAGCATTGGCGGACTTTTCATAGGCTCCATCATAGCAATTATCATAGCCTTCGTATTCAAGCTGTTCACGTTCAGCGTTGATTATGCTAAGACGGAGAGAGTGCAGTTTGAGGATGACGGATATTATTACTACGTGAAGGCGGTTCCAAAGATAAAATCCAGTATCAGTAAGAAACACAGGAGATCATACGATCCGGACGAAGAATAAATGCAGCAGGTCATATCTCAGATAGGAAATTTCATAAGCTTTGATTCCATACCTGTGATGGGACTGACCGATTATGTGGAGATCCTCATAATCGCTTTTCTTGTTTATGAGGTAATGGTATGGATCAGGGAGACCAGGGCGTGGTCACTGATGCGCGGCATCGTAGTGATCATTGCTTTCGTGCTGCTTGCGTACCTGCTTCAGATGACGACCATTCTCTGGCTCGTAAGAAACGGCCTTAACGTGCTCCTTATGGCACTTCTTATCATCTTCCAGCCGGAGCTTAGGCGTGCGCTTGACTTCCTCGGCAGGAAGAACTTCATCGCCTCTTTATTTACTTTCAACGGCTCTAATGTGAACGAGAGGTTTTCCGACAAGACAATGAACGAGATAATTAAGGCTTGCTACGAGATGGGAAGGGCAAGGACCGGAGCGCTCATAGTCATGAAAAAAAGTGATCCCCTAACGGAATACGTGAGGACCGGCATAGAGGTTGACGCAGTGGTTACGAGCCAGCTACTCATAAATATATTCGAGCATAATACCCCCCTGCATGACGGAGCCGTGATAGTAGAGGGGGACAGGGTAGTGTCGGCTACCTGCTATCTGCCACTCTCTGATAATATGGAGCTTTCCAAGGAGCTTGGCACCAGGCACAGGGCGGGCGTAGGCATATCGGAGGCTACGGATTCGCTGACTATCATAGTATCCGAAGAGACAGGAAGGGTGTCCGTTGCGCAGGGCGGGGAGCTGACCCGCAATGTGAATCAGGATACATTAAGGGACGAGCTCACGAAGCTTCAGAATAAAACCGTGATCGATAAGAAGAACGGTAAGAAGGGGAGGGACCGGAAATGAAGAAGAAATTATCGGGCTTCCTCAGTTTATTCACGAAAAACGTAGGGCTTAAGGTGCTTGCCCTGATACTTGCCGTAATGATATGGCTCGTGGTCGTGAGCATAGATAATCCCGTGAAGGATCAGAACTTCACGCAGATACCGGTGACAGTGCTTAACGGCGAAGTGTTTGAGAAGGCGGGACAGGCGTATGAGCTTGCGGATTCTTCCGGTACTGTGACAGTGACGGCGAGGGCGGAGAGATCCGTGCTGTCACAGCTTTCAAGGGACGATTTCTCTGCTACTGTAGATATGAATAATTATTCTAACGGGAGGGTTCCTATATCTGTAAAGGCAAACCGATTATCTGACAAGATAGTCAGTATCACTCCCCGCACGGCGTATGCGATAGTGGATGTTGAGGAGCTTGGTACGAAGCAGTTCTCTATAGATTACGAGATAACCGGAGAGCCCGCCGATGGATATTCGGCAGGCGACGTGACGCTTGCCAGCAATGTGGTCCGGGTACAGGGACCTGAGTCCGTAGTAGAAACTATAGACAGGGCGATAGTGCGCATCTCCGTGCAGGGAATGACGAGAGACATGAGGACGGAGACGCCGATAGTCTTTATTGACCGTAATGGAGACGATATGGATGTAGGAAGGCTGGAGCTGTCAAGGACCAGCGTATCCGTGACAGCCGAGATATGGGCTGATAAAGAGATACCTATAACATACAGCTACACAGGAACTCCGGCGGAGGGCTTCGCAACCACAGGTAATTTAACCGCTACTATTAATGCCATAGAGCTGTCAGGGGATCCTGAGGCACTTTCGGGCATAGGCTCCATATCGGTTCCGTCATCGGAGATAGATATAACCGGCGCTACAGAGAACTTCACGACGACGATAGATGTATCGGCTTATCTTCCGTCCGGCACGCGCCTCGCTGACAGCGATATGGATACGCATTCTGTAGTGACCGTGGAGATCATAGCGATGAATCTTATGAATGTAGAGGTTCCTGTAACGAATATTGCGATAGATAATATACCGGAGGGCTTCACGGCAGAGATTGGAGCGGGCGCAACAGCAGTAGTTACAAGCGTCAGAGGACTGCCGGAGGTGCTGGCTACCGTTGACGGCTCGATGCTGACGGGACGCATAAATATGGATGATGTGAAGGCAAAGAACGGAATAGACGAATGGATGCCGGGACTATATGATGCTGACATTACCTTTGCTTATCCTGAGGGAGTATACAGTAGCGGAGTCACGGCTACGGCGAGCGTCTTCGTACAGGCGACAGGGGTACAGCCTCAACTTGATGATACAGCGGGCGAGGGCATAGAAGAAGCAAATGAAAACGACTGATGCGGACACACAGAATAAAGTGTTTGAATAATTACGTCTCGTTTGATATAATACTGGCTTGACACAGATTAGGGAGCATAAAGAAATGGTTTCACAGAAAATAACAATTAAAAATCCCACAGGACTTCATTTACGTCCGGCAGGCATACTGTGTAAGGAAGCTATGCAGTATAAATCCTTGATCACATTTAAGTTCAGGGAGAATACGGCTAACGCGAAGAGCGTGCTGTCAGTTCTCGGAGCCTGCGTGAAGTGCGGAGACGAGATAGAGGTATTCTGTGAGGGCGAGGACGAGGACGCTGCGCTAAAGGGACTTACAGGGGCGATAGACGCAGGACTCGGAGAGTAAGCCCATATTAACTATGTATGCGAAGTCTCTCTGATGCTTATGTCAGAGAGGCTTTTGTGTTATCAAAGTATAAAGCGGAGGGAACGACATGCTTAATTACAAGAGATATAAGAGGGTTCCGGTTATTGATCATCCTGACAGGAAGTGGCCTGATAAGCAGATAGAGAAGGCTCCCACCTGGGTTTCCGTAGACCTTAGGGATGGCAATCAGGCACTAGTTGAGCCTATGATAGTCTCTGAGAAGATAGAGATGTTTAATAAGCTCGTGGAGCTTGGCTTTAAGGAGATAGAGATAGGCTTTCCTGCGGCAAGCCAGATAGAGTTTGATTTCTTAAGAGAGCTGGTAGATAAGAAGCTGATACCTGATGATGTCACGATACAGGTTCTAAGTCAATGCAGGGAGAACCTTATAGACAGGACATTTGAGGCTATAGAGGGGATGCCTAAGGCTATAGTCCATATTTATAACTCCACGTCCACTTTACAGAGAGATGTGGTTTTTAACATGAGCAAGGATGAGATAAAGCAGCTTGCGGTGGACGGCACTCTCATGGTGAAGGAGAGGGCGGAGAAGTTTCCAGGTGAGATAATACTTGAGTATTCTCCTGAGAGCTTCACGGGCACAGAGCCTGAGTATGCGCTGGAGGTTTGCGATGCTGTGGTCGAAGCATGGGGAGCTACGCCGGATAATAAGGTCATAATCAATCTTCCGGCGACTGTCGAGATGACTACGCCTAATGTATACGCCGACATCATAGAGTGGGAGAACCTGCATCTTAAAAACAGGGACTCCGTCATCCTTTCCATACATCCGCACAACGACAGAGGCACGGGAGTAGCGGCGACCGAGCTTGCGATGCTTGCGGGGGCGGAGCGGGTAGAGGGAACTCTTTTCGGCAACGGCGAGAGGACAGGAAACGTGGATGTGCTGACGCTTGCGTATAATATGTTCTCGCAGGGCATAGACCCTGAGCTTAATATCGAGAACATAAATGAGATCATAGATATGTATGAGAGATGCACGAAGATGAAGATCGATCCGAGGCATCCCTATGCCGGAAAACTTGTATTCACGGCATTTTCGGGCTCACATCAAGACGCTATCTCAAAGGGCGTGAAGGCTATGATGGAGAGGCATCCCGACACCTGGGAGGTGCCCTATCTTCCTATAGACCCTGCGGACATAGGCAGGGAATACGAGCCTATCGTGCGTATAAACTCACAGTCGGGCAAGGGAGGAGTCGCCTTTATCATGGATTCCTACTTCGGCTTCAAGCTGCCTAAGGGAATGCACAAGGAATTCGCCAATGTCATACAGGCGATCTCGGAGAAGCAGGGCGAGGTTGCGCCTAAGCAGGTAATGGATACCTTCCGCAGCACGTACCTTGATAAGAAGGAGCCTATACATTTCCGCAAGCTGCAGATGTTCGACTTGTCTGAGGAGGACGACAGCGAGTTCGACACGCAGGTGACGGTGCAGTACACGGATCACGGTCTGGCAAAGGAATTCACGGCGACCGGCAATGGTCCCATAGATGCGGTGAAAAGGGGGCTATCTTCAGAGCTTGGCATCAATATCAAGATAGTGGACTACGAGGAACACGCCCTGACGGGAGGCTCGAATGCGCAGGCGGCGGCTTATATCCATATGCTGTCCGTTGAAGACAACCATATAACCTACGGCGTAGGCGTATCCTCAAATATAACGAGAGCATCCGTAAGAGCCATGTTCTCAGCTATAAACCGTCTCTTCGGTGACAGATTCGATGCGGAGCATTCGAGGATGAATCAATAGGATCTGTCCTCGGATTTGTGAAGTACCGCCAGAAGGATTATGAAGAAATACACCGTGAAATATATCGGGAAGTAATATTTAAAATATGATGCAGGCGCAAGCACGAAGACTATCGTGAAGTGCGCTGAAAGACAGAGGGAGAGCATGAGGAAAAAGGCTCTCTCTTTGATTTTGCGAAGGCTCCATATAAATAGGACAATAAGCAGTATCATCGGGATATAGAGATTGTAAGCTACTACCTTTACGATGCTTACAGCGAAGGAATCAAGCCCCTGTCCCATGACCGGGTCATATACGGTCGCGGCATAGTCGAAGGATCCCCATTTCGTCCGCATCAGCACGGAGGGGTTATTCTTCATAAGTTCCTTTACGCCCTCCATAAAGATAAGATAATCCTCATCTGTCGCATCCGGCCGTCTGCCGTCATAGCCCTCATAATAAAGAATTAAAGCATCCTCGTAGTTTATATCTCCGAGATAATCGTTGATCGCGGCTATGGTATCGGTATCAAGATAACGGTCAACCTTCTCCCATGAAGCGGCATTTGTTTCATCCGTGAGGTCAAGCCCGTTGCGGTAGAGATTCGTCACAGTGTAGGCATAGAAGGGGAGCATCCTGTTAGCCGCCTTATCGCCCATCCGTGAGGGAACTATACCATACTGCGGTATCGCCACGAGATACTGCATCAGGAAAGAAACGAGAGCCAGCTTTATTATATTTCCTGCGATCTTTTCTTTAACGCTGTATAAAGAAGGATAGCAGATAAGTATGAGGATGAATCCGAAGACAGCGAGATATATGCCCTCGGTACGCCACTGAGTGAGTACCGCCATGAGCAATAGCAATGGTACTATCCGTTTCCATGAGAATGTCACGCCCTCAAGCTTATCCATATATATCGTGAACATGAACAGGATATACAGGAAGATATATATCGGTATCCTGTGCGCAGATGTGGTGTAGGCAAGTATGGGGGGCAGTAAGAACGCAAGATATATGAAATAAGCCCTCTTTGCTCCGTTAAGATACGTCTTAAGCCTTGCTACAGTATATCCTGCGGTAAGGCATTGTATTACGACCTTTATTATGATAGGTCCGAGCCATGAAGGTATCAGCATCATGGAGATTATGTAGTACCATGTGGTGATGTAGTAAAACCATGTGTAATCCGCAAGGCTTGAGGCTTGCTCGAAGATCAGGGATTCATCATTTGAGAGGAACCCTTCGGGAAGCTTGAAAGCGAGCACTGCTATTATCGGTATGAAATAGATAAGGGCATATTTTAATACCTGCCATTCAAATGAAGCCCTGTCCGTCACGGCCTTTATTATGAATGAAGCCATAAAGAATACCGCTGCGAACATCAATATTTTGCAGGGGATATAATTATGAGCCATAGACATGGGGGCTACAGCAAAGGTGGCTCTGTCATAGAAGAGCGAAGCGGTAGTCCATAAGACAGCTATCGCCGTGGCAGGTATTCTTTTTGAAATATAATCCTTCATAGTATTCAATGCCTTTAATTTGTTTTTATGGTATCATTGTACCATGAATAAGAAAATAGGACAGCAATTTGAAAGACTTGATGAGGTATACGGTAAAGAGCTTAAGATATTCCTCGAATATAAAAAGCCTTACGAGCTTCTGATAGCGACGATATTATCCGCTCAATGTACGGATAGGAGAGTGAATGAAGTCACTAAGGATTTATTTGTTAAATACCCTACACTACAATCCTTTGCAGATGCCGACTTAAGAGAGCTGGAGCAGGATATCAAGACATGTGGCTTCTTTAACATGAAGGCTAAGCATATCAAGGAAGCGGCGAAGAAGCTGATATCGGACTTTGGCGGAGAGGTTCCTTCTGATATAGATGAGCTCACATCGCTTCCCGGCGTCGGGAGAAAGACGGCGAATGTCGTCCGCACGCATATATTCCTCATACCTTCTATAGTCGTGGATACTCATGTAAAGCGGGTTTC
Organism: Lachnospiraceae bacterium; assembly: GCA_017455525.1. Taxonomy (GTDB): domain Bacteria; phylum Bacillota; class Clostridia; order Lachnospirales; family Lachnospiraceae; genus NK4A144. The sequence goes on along the minus strand of JAFTAP010000090.1, from coordinate 6,377 downwards.
GGGGAGGCTTGGCTGGACTAAGGAGACCGATCCCGAGAAGATAGAATACGACCTTATGAAGAAAATCCCGAAGGAGCGCTGGTGTCTTATAAATCAGGATCTCATAAACTTAGGCAGGAGCATCTGCCACGCAAGAAAGGCTGACTGTGAGAACTGCTTTATGACAGATATCTGTCCTAAATGCGGGGTGAAAAGTTGAGCACGTATGTCATAAGCGATATACACGGTGCGCTGGAGCCCTTTATGATACTCCTGTCGGAGATAGGCTTTGATCCGGCGTCAGGTGCGGATGAGCTTTATCTATTAGGCGATTACGCCGACTGGGGCAGTCATTCGATAGAGACGATAGGCTATGTCATGGATCTTGATGAGAGCCCTCATGTGCATTGTCTTATAGGGAATCACGATATTATGTTTCTGCAGGCGATAGAAGACGACAAGAAGATGGCATTCCCCGACATGAACTGGTATGAAGCGAATAAGGGCTACAAGACTTGGGACGACTACGAAAGGCTTGCCGATGAGAATAAAAAAGCTATCTATGAATGGCTGCTTTCATTGCAGTTTTCTGTTGACATCACGGTAGGCGACAGGCTGTATATGGCGGCGCACGCCTATCCTTATTTTGGAAACAGGGGAAACCTTGGTCGAATATATACAAAGAATAAAGCTGTATGGAACAGAGTGAGGTTTGACGAGGATCCCTTTGCGAATTATCATGGCAAGAAGAAATATAATGCGCTTATCATAGGGCATACGCCGACATCATATTTTCGTGCATGCAAGCTGCGTAAGATCATAGATGAGCCTAATACTGTATTTTTCGGAAAGAAAATCATAGCGATAGACTGCGGGGCGAAGGCATTGGAATATCCCGACATCGGATCGGAGCAGGAAAATGCGCGGCTTGCGGCACTAAGGCTTGAAGATGAAAAGTGTTTTTACGTCAGATAAGGAGGCGATAAAGTGAATATTGTTTTATTATCCGGAGGATCGGGAAAGAGGATGTGGCCCCTTTCTAATGATATAAGGTCAAAGCAGTTCATAAAGCTCTTTAAGAACGATGAGGGTGAATATGAATCAATGGTCCAGCGGGTGTACCGTCAGATAAAGACCGTCGATAAGGATGCTAATATAACCATAGCCACGAGCAAGACGCAGGTTTCGGCGATACATAATCAGTTAGGCGAAAACGTGTCTGTCTGCGTAGAGCCTACACGCAGGGATACCTTTCCTGCAATAGCATTGGCAGCATCATATTTGCATGATGAGCTGGGGATAGCAAGAGATGAAGCGGTCGTAGTATGCCCTGTTGATCCATACGTGGACAATTCATATTATGAGGCAGTCGCAAAGATGGGAGATATAGCTGCTAAAGGCGAAAAAAATATCACTCTTATGGGCGTAGAGCCTACTTACCCATCAGAGAAGTACGGTTATATTATACCTAAAAGTAAGGACGAACTGTCGGATGTATCGGAGTTTAAGGAAAAGCCCGATCTGGAGACTGCGAAGAAATACATAGCTGACGGTGCGCTTTGGAACGGCGGCGTGTTCGCCTTTAAGCTGTCCTATATATTGGATAAGGCACACTCTCTTATTGATTTCACTGATTACAGAGATCTGTATAACCGCTATACGGAGTGCGATAAGATTTCATTCGACTACGCCGTGGTGGAGAAGGAGACTTCCATACAGGTCCTTCGTTATGCCGGAGGCTGGAAGGATGTAGGCACATGGAATATGATGGCGGAGGTAATGGCCGACGAGATAAAGGGTAAAGCAATTACCGATGAGACAACGACAGACACGAATGTAGTAAACGAGCTTGACATACCTATCCTCGTCATGGGAGCGAAAAATATGGTCATAGCGGCATCGGGCGACGGCATACTCATAGCTGATAAAGAGCAGTCCAGCTACATGAAGCCTTATGTCGAGAAAATTTCTACCGATGTGAGATTTGCGGAGAAGTCGTGGGGGTCTTATTCCGTAATGGACGCAGGAGAAGGGTATCTCAATGTAAAGGTCGTGCTGAATCCCGGAAACCGTATGTCGTATCATTCGCATGAATTCCGTGATGAGGTATGGACCGTGCTAAAGGGTAAGGGTAAGACCATAATTGATGGAATGGAGCAGGTTGTAAATCCCGGTGATGTCGTCACGATGGCAGCAGGCTGCAAGCATACGATCATAGCGGATACGGAGCTTACTGTCCTTGAAGCGCAGCTTGGAGACGATATAACCGTTTCCGATAAGAAGAAATACGTGTTAGACATCTAATAAGTTATATGCAGCAGAAAAAATTATCACCGCTTCGCCTTATGCCTGCCGGCAAGGGTTATCTGTGGGGCGGAGAAAGACTGAAAAAGGAATATAATAAAAATCTTGATATGACCCCGCTTGCGGAATCATGGGAATGCTCCGTGCATCCCGATGGTATGAGCACGGTATCCGGAGGAGTATATGACGGACTCACGCTGCGGGAGGTTATAGACGGGAACCCGGCATATCTCGGCTCTAAGAGTGATAGCATGCCCATACTTATCAAATTCATAGATGCGGCTGCGGACCTGTCTATACAAGTCCACCCGGATGATGAGTATGCTAAGGAGCATGAGGGCGATAACGGCAAGACAGAGTTCTGGTACGTGCTTGACGCAGAGGAAGGGGCCGAGCTTATATATGGCTTCGAGCACCCCATGGATAGGGAGAAGCTTCGGCAGGCAATAAATGATGGCTGTCTGGAAAAAATGCTGCACCATATACCGGTGCATAAGGGGGATGTATTTTTCGTACATCCGGGCACGGTGCATGCTATAGGCAAAGGGATAGTCATAGTCGAGGTACAGGAAAGCTCCAATCTGACCTACAGGCTATATGATTACAACCGTACAGACAAGGACGGGAATAAGAGACAGCTGCATTTTGACAAGGCGGCAGATGTCCTCGATATGAAACCGGTGAAGATAATACGCCAGCCACAGCGCATGGTAAGATATTATTTTGGCTGTGCAAGAGAGATTCTTTGCCGTTGCGAGTATTTCGAAGTGGAAAGGATACAGGTAACCAAGGGCTTCTCCTTCTCAGTGCTTGATACCTCTTTCCAAGTACTGCTATGCATAGAAGGTAACGGCGGTTTAGAAACGGACGAGACCAATAATCCCATGCGCTTCGATAAGGGCGCATGCATTTTCCTGCCTGCGAATCTCGGCAGATGCCATGTCATTGGGGAATGCACCCTGCTAAAGGTCAGGTGCTGAGCAGTCATTAATGGATTTTAAATTTTGACCGATAAAAATATTATGAGGATAGATTTTAATCAGCTGCAATCAAAGAATATCGAGGAACCGGCGGTCACGGCAGCGGCCCTTAAGAGCGGTTCTTCTAAAGCTACGTCTAATACTCAGGAGTCGGGCTTTCCGGGTATCATGCTCGGGCATTCGGAAGAGAATATTTTATCCAGAGACAGGAATAAGAAGAAATCGGTGATGGACCAGGCGGCGCAGGCCGATGCCATGGGCGTTGAGACGCAAATGGACCAGATGCTTGTCGTGGCGCAGACCATGTCGCCACAGGATGCGAAGAAGCTCTCTGACGAAGGCTATGACATGAGCGAGATGGATCCGGCGGATGCCGTTAATTCTCTTGAACGCATGAAGATACGCTTGGCCGAGGCGGGAGTCAATGTCGCGGGCTATACGGATACCGTATCTGCCGACAAGGTTGCGGCGGTTACAGGGCAGACCATAGACTCAGCGGAGCTTGCGGAGAATAAATCTAATACGGTCGGAGCATCATTCGTAGGAGGAGCGGGCGGCTCGGACAGCACTTTGGCTAAGCTTACGGATGAGGACATTTATTTTGCACCCGATGTAACGGACGCAGAGATAGCGGATACGCTGAATTCATATGATCTTCCTGTGACAAAAGATAATATCGCTTCCGTCAAGGAAGCCGTTAATATGGCGTCAGAGCTTCAGGCGCTTACGGATAACACAAGGCTTTACCTTGCGTCAGAGGGCATGGAGCCTACGATAGATAACGTATTCACCGCTGAATTTTCAAGCGGGAAGTCTCAGATCGGCGGTAATTCAAGATATGTGACGGACGATACGGGCTATGTCGGCAAGGCAGGAAACGTAAAGCTGTCAGACACGGCGTATGCTGACGGACAGACAGGGCTTGATCCTGAGTTTGACAGACAGATATCCGATGTCATAGAGCAGGCAGGCTATGAGGATAGGCCTGAATTAAAGAAGGACGCCCTTTCCATGATAAATGCGGGCGTGCCGCTTACCGCGGATACCTTGCGGATATACGAAGACACTAAGAATATAGACTTAAGACCTGCTAAAAAAGAAGTAATGGATGCTATCGCATCGGGCGGCAGGGGCAAGGACGCATACCTTATTTCCGACTATAGGAATATCAAGGCGGAGAGAGTCGCAAAGGAAGCGGCGCTTTCTATGGCGACGGAAGTGAACCGCAAGAATATAGACAAGGACTTGACTATTGATACAGGTTATCTTGAAAGAGACGTGGAATCCCTTAAGACCAGGGAGAAGGAAGTCTTTGATCTGCTTGAGGCGACGCTTTCCGTTAAGTCCGACATACTGAGGGCTCCGGCAGCTCTCGTTGCAGAGGATAGCATGCTTGATGTCTTCGCTTCCATGCAAAGAGTGGCAGAAGCCGGGACGGAGAGGATAGCGACAGAGACGGGCGGTCTTACGCTTGATAATATCCACGACAGGGCAAGGGACCTTACCCGTGAATACGAGCGCATGAATCAGACATATGAGGCGGTAGGCACGGAAGTCCGGGCAGATCTTGGCGACAGCATAAGGAAGGCTTTTGCGAATACGGACTTTGCTTCTACACTGCAGGATCTCGGCATGGAGCATAATCCTGCAAATGAGAGGGCGGTAAGGATAGCTTCTTATTCACACATGGATTTCACGACGGAGAATATAGAGAAGATAAATGCAGCTGATGAGAGGCTGACAAGTCTGCTTGATAAGCTCACTCCCGCAAGGACTCTAAGGATGATAAGGGACAATATAAATCCTCTTGAGATATCCGTTGACGAGCTTGACAGGCGGCTTACTGACTATGAAGACATGGAAGACCGTCCGGCAGAGGATTTCGCAAAGTATCTTGTTTCAGAGACAAATAAGGGAAACATTACCGATGAAGAGGCGACTTCCTACATAGGCGTATACAGGCTTGTGAATGCGATAAACACAGGCGATCACAGAGCGGTGGGTACGCTTGTGGCAAGCGGCGTGGAGCTTAGCTTCTCTAATCTTCTCTCTGCCGTGCGCACGGGACAAAAGTCTCATATAGACCAGTATATTGATGAGCATTTTAACGGGCTTGACGCAGCCTTCTCACAGGGGAATCCCCGCATAGATCAGATGATACGCGCAGCTTTTACGCAGGGCGAGGGCTCTGATACGGAGACGCAGGAGAGGGAGGCTTATGAGGAAGACGCAAGGAAATTCGCGGAGGCGGCTAAGGCGGAGGCAGAGATATACAGGACGCTTGAGGCAGCGGACATACCCCGCAATGCGAATAATGTGACGGCGTATGAGCAGCTTATGGCTAATGGAGGAAACACATTCGCAAGGGAACTTTTTGATTCTGCGTCTGACAAGGCTAAGGACAGATTGCGTGAGGCACGGGCCAAGGTCCGTGAGGATCTTGGCAGCGGTAATGCGGCAAGGGTAAAGGAATCCTACGATGAGATGGTAAAGGCAGAGCTTATCGGAGCGTTAGAGGGCGAGACGCTTGATATCAGGGCTTTGCAGACGAAGGACAAGGTGCTGTCGATCAAGCAGGCTCTGGCTGATACTGAGGAATATAATATCCCGACAGAGTTCAAGGGAGAAATAATTAATATAAATTTACAGCTAAGGCATGGCGAAAATCAAAATTCTGTCGATATATATTTTGAGACCGATGATTTCGGCTCTGTCCACGCAGGGCTTCGAGTGACGGACGGGATCCGGGGAGCTATAAAGTGCGATAGGACAGCGGGCGATGATTACATGAGAGAGAGGCTTTCTGCCATAAGCGAGGCAGTGAGCCGGGTCTCAGGAAGAGAAACGAATCTAAAGATCGGAAATATGGATATTCCCGATACAAATGAAGCCATGGATGGCGACGACGCAGGATCTGCTATGCTTTATCGTATGGCGAAGGCGGTACTTGACGCAGTGCTTTCTGAATGATGTAATTATAGTAAGCGAAATATGTAATTTCGCTTACTATAAAGCCTCCGGCGGATGCGCTCGGATTTTGTAAGGAAATATGCCGCTTTCAGCGGCCAAAATCCGACGCAGTAAACGCCAAAACGAAAAGAGTTTTGTCGTTTA
>JAFTAP010000089.1 GCA_017455525.1 Lachnospiraceae bacterium | reverse complement strand
TAAACGACAAAACTCTTTTCGTTTTGGCGTTTACTGCGTCGGATTTTGGCCGCTGAAAGCGGCATATTTCCTTACAAAATCCGAGCGCATCCGCCGGAGGCTTTATAGTAAGCGAAATTACATATTTCGCTTACTATATATAACGTATTATCTGTGCCCGTTGTGTCCTGATATACCCAATGTCAGCCCACTCCGACATCTTTAAGTATGAACTTCATCCCGTCCCAGTCAAGCTGCGAAAGTCTTGTCTGCAATCTGTCAAACCTCTCCTTATCCTCTGCCGGCAATCTGTACTCCCTCATGGAATCAAGCACCATCCTCGAAGTCTCATAATCCATCGCCTCGACAAACTCTCCCAAGGATTTGTAAGCATCGCCTATAGTCTCTATGGGGGCCTCCGGCAGATCGTCAGACTGCTCCGCTATCGGCGAAAGCGACTCCTCATACGACCTGTACAGTGCAAGCAAGGCCGGCGTGTCGTCCTTTATTACATCAAGCTGTCTCGCATCTCCCGCCGCCTCAAGGAGCCTTGCCCTCTCTGAAAGCTCCGCTGCCCCTATGATGCGGGCGGACGACTTAAGCGCATGCACCTTTATAGTATAGTTCTCCCAATCCTCTTTGTCATAGTAACCCTGTATTTCATCCGCTTTCTCCGTTACGGTGGACTGGAAATTAGTGAGGATCGAAAGATACCCTTCGACGGAGCCGCAATTATTCACTCCCTCATTAGCGTCTACCGCCTTGCTCTCTAAAAGCCAGTCAGGGAGCTTCTCTTCTTCGTCATCCTGAAAATCCGTCTCTTCCGGCATAACATCAGTCTCTGCCACAGGTGCTTCATCCTCACCTGCATATTTCCCGCTCCTAGATACCCGCTCCAGCAGCTCCTCCACATAGTTTGCAACTCTGCTCTCAGAGTACCCCTTTTCATTCATCAGGTAATCCGTGTCCTCGTCTATGAGCTGCAGCATCTTATCAGCTATGGCAGGATCGAACTGGCTCCCGCTGCACCGCTTTATCTCTGCGCGCACCTCTTCCTGCGCCCTTATCTTAGAATAAGAACGGTTAGAGGTCATAGCGTCATAGCTGTCAGCCACGCAGATGATACGCGCGATATACGGTATCTCCTCGCCGGCCTTGCCGTCGGGATAGCCCTTGCCGTCGTATCTCTCATGGTGCCATCTCGCTCCTATAGCAAGCTCCGGAAGCTCCGTTATCATCTTCAATATGTCATAGCCCATCGACGGATGCTTCTTTATCTGTGCGAATTCCTCATCCGTAAGTCTTGCGGGCTTATTTATTATCTCGCCCGGCACTCCTATCTTGCCTATGTCATGAAGCAGTCCTATATCATGTACATCCGCCTGCTCCTTATCGCTCATGGAGAGCTTTGCCGCAAGCATCGTAGCATATCCCGCGACTCTCTCGGAGTGTCCGTTGGTATAATGATCCTTCGCATCTACCGCCTTTGACAGCGCAAGCATGACCTCCTGCGTCAGATGCTCCGCACGCAAGGTCTGCTTCGCTACCTCATGCGTAAGATCCTGCTGCAGCCTCGATAAGTCTATAGTATGCCTCACCCTCTGCAAAAGCACCTCGGATACGAAAGGCTTCCTCACGAAATCCCAAGCTCCCGCCTTGAAGCCCCGTATCTCCGTCTCCTCATTATCATCACCGGTAAGGAATACTACAGGCGTATTCGCTATCTTCGCATTCGCCCTTATCTTCTCAAGCACCGAGAAACCATCCTCGTCAGGCATCATCACATCAAGCAGGATAAGATCTGCTTTCTCATTCTCCAAAGCCTTTATCGCTTCTGTTCCTGTAGTATACGCCTCGAACCTGTACGACTGCCCGAGTATGGTATTCGCCACCTCGTGAATAAGCACGGCGTCGTCTATCAGCACTATGCGCGGCTTTTCCGCATAATGAGCATGCTTTACGCTTATATCAGAAGCAGTCTTATTCTCATCCTCTTTCTTGATGATCACCTTATCCGCAGGAAGATAACGCACAAGCATATCCTCCAGCTTGCCCGAATCTATGGGTTTCGTCAGGTAATCGGCAAATCCTGTAGTCAGATACTCTTCCCTCGCTCCCGATACCGCATTCGCCGTAAGCGATATGACAGGGGCATCAGGACACTTATGGTCGGGAAGCTCCTTCATCCGTTTGAAGCATTCTATGCCGTCCATATTCGGCATGCGGTGGTCGAGGAAAATGATATCGTATGCGTTCTTTGCAACTAAATCCAGGGCTTCCTGTCCGCTCTCCGCCGTATCTATCCCTATCCTCGTCTTTTTCAGCAGGTTCTTCACGACATCAAGGTTCATCTTCGTATCGTCAACTACAAGAATATGCGCATCGGGAGCCGTGAATTTCTCGCGGTACTTCTTATGCTGCGCCGTAGTCTTTGTCCAGCGGTCGTTTATATTTCCTATTGGCTCGTCTCTTGATATGCCCTGAACTATTACGAATGAAAAAGTCGATCCCTCGCCGTAGATGCTCTCCACCTTAAGCTCACTGTCCATAAGAGTAAGAAGCTGGGAAGTGATATTCAGGCCCAACCCCGTGCCTTCTATAGTGCGGTTCCTTTCCTCGTCTACCCGCTCGAAAGCCGTGTCAAGCCTTTTTATATCCTCTTTCTTGATGCCTATACCGGTGTCAGTAACCGATACCGCAAGGCATACCGGATTCTTAAAGCACGCAACTCCGTGACATTCCTCATGCCCCTCGGAGTTCTTGTCATTATCCGATACGATCTTATTTATCTTAAGCGTGACGCTGCCCTTTTCAGTGTATTTGACCGCATTGGTGAGTATATTGGTTATTACCTGCTTTATGCGTATCTCATCGCCGTAGAGTATGGCGGGTATAGCGGGATCGATATCAAGCTTTACCTCAAGCCCCTTGTCTTCCGCCCGTTTCCTTATTACATTGTAGAGGTCGTTTATTACGGAGGCGAACTCATACTCCACAGGTATGATGTCCATCTTTCCCGCCTCAATCTTTGAGAAGTCAAGGATATCATTTATTATGCCAAGGAGATTATTGCTTGCAGAGCGTATATCCTCCGCATAGCCTACGACGCCTGATTCATTGCTCTCCCTCAGTATCATCTCATCCATGCCGAGGATAGCGTTTATCGGAGTGCGTATCTCATGCGACATATTGGAAAGGAATGCCGACTTGGCAAGATTCGCCGCCTTCGCCTCCTCCGCCATGCTCTCGAGCTGAGTCGTCATCTTGCTCATGAAGACAGACATTCTCTCCGCAAGAGGGATTATCTTGTGATTATGCACGCAGTTCATATCAAATGGCTCGCCCGCAGGTACAGCCGATAAAGCTCCGCCCTCTCTCATGCCTATCGCAAGATGGGCGCTGTTTAATATCCCGCCCTTTCCATTGCGGTAATAAAGCTCGCTCGCTCCGTGTATCAGGGCATAGTCGGGACTGTATTTCTTAAAGCCCTCCCATTCAAGCCTGGCTTCTTCCTGCAGGAAATTTATCCGGTTTCCGCACATCACAAGGAAGAGTGCCTCCGGCGCGAATTGTCTCATATCCTCACATGATTCATACGTCGCACGTAATACTTCGTCATGCGTGCCATAGGAGAATCTCAGCTTCTCATCGTCGCTCAGCGCGATGTTGAAGTAGACCTCGCCCTCCTGTCCATAGTCAAAGGGAATAAGGCATATATCTATTCCTTCCCTCTGCACCATGAGCGGAAATTCGCAGATATTGGTGATGAAGTATTTATTCGGCTTTACGCCGAGATATTCCGTATATAATTCTACAGGCCGTATGCCGTCTATCGCCGTAAGGCAGGTCTCGCCCAATTTTCCTTTTTCGCCCTTGGTCAAAGGCATCTCCTTGCCTATCGGATGCCAGCCTAAGGCATAGTTCATCTTTACTTCAAGCTCCTTACCTGAGAATATGACCGCTACGAAGCCGTCAGTTAAGAACTTATCTCCTATCGCGAACTGGTTATGCCCTAAGAGCTTCTCTCCTAGATTGAACACGTCAAACAGGTCTATATTGAAGCCTTTGGAGATCATCGTATCGGGAAGCTTCCTCGATGACATGGTGCCGAATATGCCGATATCATCCCTGCCTTTTGTGACTTCCTCCATAAGCCTCGTGGTGCCCAGCCCCATGTCGCAAACAAAGAGCTGTATCGCCTTTGCGTCAGGGTGAGTGTCAAGCCTCTTTTTCAAAGCCGCTATAGCCGAATCTTCCTCCCCCGGATCACAAGGTAACGTCACTACTTCTATATCAGCCGTCTGCGTAAGTATAAGATTCAGCCTGATGCCTTTACCCATAGCCGGAGCATCGGCTATGGCAAATAATGAGATCCCCGCTATCTTCAGGTCCTTCCCCGCGCTGCACCTGATGGACTCTATAAGCCCCACTATCTGCGCCTCCGGAAAACCAGTCTCATATATAGTAAGCAGGGCGTCCTTATGGGGCGTCGTTTTTATAGTATTCACAAGATTCCCCAGAACCTTACTTATCGTCAGGGGATTGTTTAATATATAATCTCTCTGGATCATGCACTCATGCCTTTCAAAATACTTGGTTTACATTTTAGCAGATTTCTATGCTTGAAACCACCTTGCTTATATGCGAAAATAGCCCGGTCATCTGCTTGATAGATAACCGAGCCGTTGATATCTTTGTTTTGTATCCGCCGGAGGCTTTATAGTAAGCGAAATTATTTATTTCGCTTACTATAATAGTCTCAGTCTAAATGGAACAATACCGGGAGGTCTATCGCAACCGGGCTGTTGTCGGGGTTAGTCTCCATGATGTCCGCCATGAAATCCCACCATTTGCGGTTAATTGCAGTGTCTGCGCCCTTTGCCCATAGTTCTTCATCTTCTATCTCTATATATCCGAAAAGTGTAAGCGTCTCTTTATCAAGGCAGATAGTGTAATTCTTCCCTCCGTGCTCATGGATCATGTCGATCATCTCAGGCCACAGCTCATTATGCCTCTTCTCGTACTCCTTTTCCTGCCCTTCATAAAGCTTCATCTTGAATGTCTTGATCATGTTTCGTCTCCCTTCTTAATAAAAAATACCGTTATATCACTATCCGTTTCGTTATCTGTACCTTTATGGCATATAGCCGCTCTGTTCTTACGTTCTGATTATCAACGCTATAAACACCAGCGGTTCCTTGCCAAAGGGCTTTATCTCATGTCCGGTGCCATCGGGCGTATATGTCGTCTCACCGGGATAAACCCTGCGGACTCTGCCATTGTCATTGTACTCCGCTACACCCGATAAAATATAATATGTCTCGCTTTCGCCTGTATGAACGTGCCAGCCAACCGAAGATCCCGGATATACGGTAACCTCTGCATACAGATTACAAAGTCCGTGCATTTCCGACTTTTCCAATAAATGCTTGAATGTTACCTGACCTTCTCCGCCCTCGCAATGGGGCACGACCTCTATTCTTGGAGTCATAATCAACGTTCCTTTCACCCATATTGAACGCAGGATTTATCTTCGTAAGTTAGCCGCCTATCTGACAGTAAAGATTGGTTGCCCTCTCTATCGCAGCCTTAAAGCCCTGCATCTTCTCCTGCGTAGGCTTCGCCGCGTCGCCCATAGGATAATCACGCCCCAGACCTTTGTACTTGCCCTCTCCGAAATTATGATATGGAAGTATATTTATCTCATCCACTCCGGGAAGCGAATCCGCGAATCTCGCTATATCGACAAGCTCTTTTTCCGTATCGTTAAAGCCGGGAACCACGGGCACCCGGATTATCAGATGCGTCATGCCGCTCGCGGCTATCTTCCTTGCGTTCTCGACCATCATAGTGTTTTCCTTGCCGCACCACTGCTCATGCTTCTTAGGATCCATGTGCTTGATATCCATAAGATATGTGTCGAGGTATGGCAGGATCTTCTCTATAGTCTCATACTTCGCAAAGCCCATGCTCTCCAATGCAGTGTTGACACCGAGAGCCTTGCCCGCATGGAGCAGCGCTTCCGCAAACTCCGGCTGCAGCAGGCTCTCTCCCCCCGATAGTGTCAACCCGCCGTCAGAACGGCTGTAATACGGCATGTCCCGACGTACCGTCTGCATGACCTCGCGCACGGTGACATCCCGCCCATAGACCTTGGGCTTGCCGTTTATCATCATCGCCTCGATCTCATAGCTCTGCGACTCGGGATTGCAGCACCAGCGGCAGCGCAATGCGCAGCCCTTGAGGAATACGATAGTCCTTATCCCTATGCCGTCGTGAATTGAGTATCGTTGTATGTCGAAAATACGACCTTTTACATTTAAGTAACTGTAATCTTCCATCTATATTTTCCCATCCGCATGGTGCGGATCATATTATGATGCTGGGGTCAAAAGCCCCTTTGCGTTGTTTATGATGCTTACGCATGGCGTCTTCGCTTCGCTACGGTCGGTGCTAAGCAAACAGCCACTGGCTGTTTAGCACCGCAGCAAGCTGCTCTCGCCATGCCGGTTATTATCTATCCCAGCCTTGCTCTGTGCGCTTTATTATATCATCCTGCAATGACTTCGACAGAGTTGTAAACAGTGCGGAATAACCGGCGACTCTTACCACAAGCCCAGCATACTTCTCCGGGTGTGCCTGTGCGTCAAGCAAGGTCTGACGATCTACTACGTTGAACTGCATATGCATACCCTTCTGATCGAAGTAACCTCTTACAAGAGAAACGAAGTCCTCGAGATCCTTCTCCGTACTCATCGCTGTCGGGTGTATCTTCATGTTAAAGAGCGTTCCGTTTGAAGCCATCGCATGGTCAAGCCTTGCGACGGAGTTACAGGACGCCGTAGGTCCGTTAAGGTCGTATCCGCTCGTAGGAGACACGCCGTCAGCCACAGGCGTATGAGCGAGTCTTCCGTCAGGCGTAGCTCCTGTCTGTGCTCCGAGAGGCACGTTTGCCGACACAGGATAAAGTCCTGCCTGGAAGATACCGCCTCTTGGATTCTTATACTGAGGCAAGGGCTTCGTATAATAGTAAGCTGCCTCCCTTGCTATAGTGTCAACCTCGTCAATGTCATTTCCATAGTGAGGCAGGTCGATTATCATATTCCTTATTTCTTCATAGCGCTTCTTCTCATCCTCCGGGAGCTGCATTGTAAGCACATTCTGTATTATCGATGAGATCATATCGGGGTTCACGCTCTCGCCCTTGGACTCCATAACTTTAGCTGCCTGCATAGCAGCCTCTTTAGCCGTTATCTCGTCAAAGCCCTGACCGTAATTCATAGCCATAGCCTTGCCAAGCTCCTTAAGCGTGAACTTGCCCTGCTCGAATACAAGCGTCTTGACCGTATACAGCGAATCAGCGACGTTTGCGATACCGAAGCCCTGCGGTCCCGTGAAGTTATAGTGCGCCCCGCCCTGCTGAAGAGGAACTCCCCTTGATATACAGTCGTCAATAAGAGCCGACTCGAAGGGAAGCGGACATCTCTCCGCATGTGCGCGGTCTATAGCGTTATCGGCGTTTACAAGCAAAGCGATATTATAATCCATCTGCTTCTTATAAGCCGACTTGAACTCCTCATAAGAGCCTATATTACTGACATCTCCCGTCTGTATGCTCGCAACCTCCCCGTTATCCACGCCGTTAGTGAATACCATCTCTAAAGGCCTGCACATATTAAAGAACGCTGCGTCATGCCAGCCGTCTTCCTTGCCCGGCACATGAGGCTCCACGCAGCCTATGATACAGTAATTCCTTGCATCCTCTATGCTTATGCCCCTGTTCTCCATAGCGGGTATGATTATCTCGTCATTATAATAAGCGGGGAAGCCGATACCCGTGCGCGTTACCTCTGCCGCCCTTATCAGAAGCTCTTTCGCAGAGCCGTTCCATACCCTTATCGATATCGAGGGCTGCGGAAGGAATACATGCTTCGTAGCGTCAAGGCACATGAATGAAAGATCATTCGTAGCATCTCTCCCGTCCTTCGTCTGTCCGCCGACGATAAGATTCTGGAATAAGGAATAGCCCGCAAAGCCCTCAGCCGAGGCCGCGTCACGGCACTTATTCAAGTCATTTAATTTAACCCATACGCAGTCAAGAAGCTCCTGCGCATACTCACGGGTAAGCACTCCCGCATCGATATCCTTCTCATACAGAGGATACATATACTGATCGAAGCGTCCCGGAGATATCGAGTGTCCCGATGATTCTATCTGTAAGGTCTGCTGCACGAACCAGAACGCCTGAAGTCCTTCCTCAAACGTGCGAGCAGGATTCTCCGGCACATGAGCGCAGGTCTCGGATATCTTTATCAGCTCTTGCTTGCGTTTAGGATCGCTCTCTTTTGAAGCAAGCTCCTTCGCAAGCTCGGAATACCTGTGAGCATAATCAATGACAGCCTGACAGGAAATAATGACTGCTTCGAGGAAGCGCTTCTTATCGCCGTAATTAGGATCGCAGAATTTAACCTTAGTGAGCTCCTCTGAAGCCTGTGCCATTATGCCCCTCAAGCCTTCATATATCACCCGGTCATAATGCACGTTGACATGACCTACTCCGTTATAATAGTAATTGCCCGGAGTAAAGAAATTATGATCCATAGCCCTTAAAGTCTCAGGGGCCATATAAGACCTTGCGAGCTCGCTCGTGGTCTTGCCCTTCCAGTAGGGATTGACCTTTAGGAGCCTCTGCTTCGTCTCCTCTGAAATATAGAAGGGATCAGCCGCCCTGTGCTCGACCGTATCGAACTCGGCTTCAAGCCAGTCATAGGAAAACTCAGGGTATGTCTGACAGCCTCTGGGAGCAAGCGTCGTGCTTCCGACTATGAGCTCACCGGGGCGTATGACTATCGGCAGCCCGTGCAATATATGCCTGAAAGCAAGCGCCTTCCTCGTGACGATAGGCAGTCCCTCCGTTGACTTAAAGGACTCCGTTATAAGCTCTGCCCTCGCCGCCTCTATCTCCGGCATCTTTGCGAAAAGGTCAGCCACAAGCTTTTTTATTCTCTCTGTCTTAGGCATCGGTGTGCTGTCAAATGCTCTCATTTCCCGTACTCCCTTCTATAAATCCGTAATACTTATGCCAAGTTCCCACTATCCGGGCTTTTGCATCCTGAAAACTATCCTTCCGGATAAATCAGCCCGATCTTATTCGCCGCAAAAAATTCCTTCCACGCCCCATCAGGCTCGCTATCCGTTATCACCGTATCTATTTTATTAAATCCGCATATCTGCGAAAAAGCTTTCTTATCGAATTTTGACTGATCCGCTGCCAGATAAACCTTTCCGGCAGAAGCTATCATTGCCTGCTTTATCCCAGCCGTCTCGTCATTCCCGTCAGTGATGCCCCGCTCCATCGAGATGCCCTTGCAGGACATGAAGACCTTATCCACATGGTAGGCGGAAAGCGCTTCCGCTGTCTTCCAGCCGTAGAGTGACATCGTCCCCGCCTTAAGCTGTCCTCCGGTCGAGATGATATCCCAGCCTGTCACAAGCGACAGTTCCAGCAGATTCTCGATAGAGTTCGTGATGACTGTAAGGTGCTCCTTCTGCTTTATGCTCTTTGCAATAAATACCGAGGTCGTGGACGCATCCAGGAAGATATGGTCATTCTCCTCTATCTCCGCATTCACAAGCTCCGCTATCCTCTGCTTCGCCTGTATATTAACCCCGCGGCGTACATTATGCGGAAGCTCCGTAACGCTTGCCTCATTAAGGACCGCTCCGCCGTAGCTCTTGACGATATGTCCTTCTTCCTCAAGCTTCTCAAGATCCCGTCTTATAGTCTCCTCAGATACTTCATATTCCTTACTTAGTTCCGAGACTACGACCTTCTTTTCTTCCTGTATCTTCTCAAGGATTATATTTCTTCGTTCCGCTGCAAGCATAATATATTCAATCCAAATCTTAAGTGTGTAGGTTTGTAGCAGACTAAAATACTCTGATTATCGGCGCCCTTAGTTTAGGAATCTCATAAGCTGGTCGGAAGGTCTTGCTATCACCGACTCATCAAGGAACATGCCCTTGTCTCCCGCGGAACGCTTCGCCGCATCTATCGCAGCCTGTACCGCCGACACGCTTCCTGTTATCGTCATGTAGCTCTTGCCGCACATGCCCTTTGCAAGCCTTAATTCCATAAGCTCTACTATCGCCGTCTTTGCCGCTATATCCGCAGCTACTATCATTGCAGCCACATCATAGGTCTCAAGCACTCCCAAAGCGTCTATCTTCTCCGGCTGCGACGTGCCGTATATCGCAGGGAATATGGACTCATGCGGGTTGCCGAGCACGAAGGTATCGATCACCTTATCCTCATAAGCCCTCGCCGCCCTGTCTACAGACGCTCTCACCGCTGATAGCTCTCCCGCTATCAGTATCACGAACTTGCCGGGACAGGTCGCCTCCGCCTGAAGCAGCTCCACATTCGCCGCCTTTGCCATGTCGTCCGCCGCCTTGAAGCCTGTGGAAACCGTTGTGCATTCTACCATTCCGATCGCTTTTGCCACTTTTCTGCTCTCCTACCGCCTTTAGTCTGCTTGATTCCTGTAATCCGCAATCCTAATAAGCTTTTTTACTTTGAAATCTCTATATATTTATCCGTCACATTTAAGACGGTTCCGTCAATAGACGCATGTATCCCTACCGAAAGTCCCTCTGCGGGTTCGGCTATCATCTGTCCGGCGCTTATCCTGTCGCCCTTTTTGACTACCGCCTTTGCGGGAGCCCCTATATGCTGGCTTAAAGGAATCCTAACCTGTACGCTTGTCTTTAACTCATCATCAAACGGCGCCGGCACGTCATACTTCGTAAGTCCAAGCTTTGACGCAAGACGGTGAACCGGGACCTTCTTGTATTCCCTGTCCTCTCTTATAGGAGCAGGATCAGGCTTTCCCGCAATCACTCCCGCCGAGCGAAGTCCCGCCTTGAACTCCTGTATTATAGTCTTCGGGGATAATCCCTGAGGACATGCGTATTTCTCGCATATACCGCAGCCGCTGCAGAATGCGGAATTAACGAACACGGACAGATCGCTCACATCCTGATTGGCAACTGCCCTCATGATACGATGCGGCTCTATGGGATGCCCTAAAGCATGCCTTGAGCATAGATCCGTACAGGTCCTGCACTGGCAGCATGCAGAAGACGCTCTCCTACGCTCCACATCCAGATCCTTATGCATCTTTAATACAATGTCATGCGAACTGTCCAATATGATGATAGCATTCGTAGTCTTGGTGATAAGAGTATTCTCATCGCCAAGCCTTCCCATCATCGGTCCTCCCATAAGGTATGCGGGATTTTCTGTCGTGACATTCCCCGCAAGCTTCACGGCGTCCCTTACGGTCATCCCTATAGGAAGCCGCAATGTCGCGGGATTATCTATCTCGCCGACTATTGATACGACCTTGCTTGTCACAGGCTTATCGTTATGCACGGCTTGGTACAGGTTGTACATAGTCTCGACATTATATACAACGACATGCTCATCAGCCGGAAGTCCGCCGGGGCGTATGACCCTGCCCGTCGCCTCATATATCAGGATAACCTCGTCGCCCATAGGATATGCAGGCCTCACCTGCTCCATCCTTACGTGCTCGTAATCCTTCAAAACCTCTTCCAGCGCTTTTACAGTCGTAACATATTCACTTTTAATTCCGATAACAGCTTCCTTCGCACCAAAGGTCTGTCTTACTTCATCAAGCATAGACACTATCTCTGACGCATGCTCCGCCAGCAGCTGCCTGTGCAGCTTCAGGAGCGGCTCGCACTCCACGCAGTTGAGTATGACGGTGTCCGCTTTATCGGTCATCTTGGCATAGGCTGGGAAACCGGCTCCGCCGGCTCCCACTATACCGTTTTCACGAGCTGTTTTTTGTAATGTTTTAATATCCATCGTTTTCTAAATGAAAGCCTGATCGTACTATGTTAATGCCAAATCATGCACTTGCCGCAAAGCGATAGTGCTGACTTACAAACCATCACTCCGAGAGATCCTGTCCCTCGTCGATGATGCCAACAATCGCGGCATCCACCGGCGCATCCTTCATATCGCAGCCTATGCGGGCGGCAGAGCCTTGAGCTACAAGAACCCTCTCCCCTATGCCTGCGCCTATGATGTCGATAGCGACCAGATCGTTGCCGTCAGCTTTCATCGACTCCTCCGGTCGGACTATCATGAATTTATTGCCGACCAGTTTTTCACTTTTTCTTGTAGAGAATACACTCCCTATAACTTTTCCTATAATCATAAGATCTCTGCTATATCTCCCTGCTTCACCTGGCAGGCGTTTGCTTCGTCAGTGTCGATGTGCATCTCAAGCGAGAATGAAGGATCGACGCGGATCTTTACCTTATCAAGCACAGCTCCGCGCTCGTTGCCCATCTTCACGGAAACATAGTCCCCGTCCTTAAGACCCGCAACATTTGCCTCCTGCGGCGTCATGTGTATATGCCTTGCCGCAACTATACAGCCCTCCTTTAAGTAAAGAACCCCTTTAGGTCCCACGAGAGAGATCGGAGCGGAGCCCGCGACATCCCCCGACTCCCGAAGCGGAGCATTGACACCTAAAGTCCTTGCGTCGGTCGCTGATATCTCAACCTGTGAAGCCTTGCGGACAGGACCTAAGATGCGCACGTTCTCTATAGCGCGAAGCTTCAGTCCCACGATCGTGCATTGCTCGTTCGCCGCGAACTGCCCGCCCATCAGATCCTTCTTCTTAGTGAGATGATAGCCCGGACCGAATAGCGTCTCCACATGCTCCTGCGTCAGGTGTATATGCCTTGCGGAGACACCGACCGGAACCGTCATCTTAGGCTTTGCTTCGCTTGCACCCTCCAGTGCCTGCAGTACAGCTCTTGTAATCAGTTCTACATTATTGCTGTCCATTTATCCCCCCTGCTTTGTATAGTGATAATGTTAATTGCTGCGCACTTCGTGCTCCCGCAATTATCACTTACTTATTTAACCTTAGGAAGGATCATCTCTACGTCGTTATGAGGTCTAGGAATTACGTGCGTAGCGATAAGCTCTCCGAGCCTTCCTGCCGCATTGCTGCCTGCCTCGACTGAAGACTTAACTGCACCGACATCTCCGCGCACCATTACGGTAACAAGACCTGAACCGATCTTCTCCGTGCCGATAAGCGTGACGTTTGCTGCCTTGCACATCTGGTCTGCCGCCTCAATAGCTGCAACCAAGCCTCTGGTTTCTACTAATCCTAATGCTTCAAGTGACTGTGACATTTTTGTTTCCTCCTTAAAAAATGTTTGCTTTACTTATTTTCTGTATCTCTTTGTTTCATCTGTTCCTTAAGGTTGAAGTCAGGCGGATCCTGTCCAAGCATCTTGTGCTCGTCAAGTATTCCGAAGGCTTCCTTGCCCTTGAAACGACTTGCGGAGATAGCCACTATCCTCTGGATCTCCGGATGAGGGTTCGCAAGAACCCCCAGTGACACAGGTTTCTTGATCGCCATCGTGCTCCCGGCCTCTATCGCCTGCTTCACCGCAGAGACATCACCTTCGATCACGAGCGTGACAAGCCTTCCTCCCAGCTTCCTCTCCCATGTGGAGAGCGTCACGTTCGCAGCCTTGCACATGATGTCCAGTGCGTCGATAGCCGCTACCACTCCTGTAATTTCAATAAAACCGTATGCCTTCATATAACCCTCTTTACGCTTTGATAATTTTACAATTGCTCCGCACTTCGTGCTCTCGCAATTGCAACATATATTCGTAATCCGGGCTATCGCCCTACTTACTTATATATGTTGAATTTTCAAATGTCTGTTCAAAATTTCATGCAAGCATGAATTTTGACAGCCATTGAAAATATCTTATCACTTAAATTTCGGAAGTATCATTTCCACATCATTGTGAGGTCTCGGTATCACGTGCGTAGCTACGAGCTCGCCAAGCCTGCTTGCAGCCTGCGTGCCGGCCTCTACGGAAGCCTTAACCGCACCGACATCTCCGCGTACCATTACAGTCACAAGACCTGATCCGATCTTCTCCGTACCGATAAGCGTGACCTCCGCAGCCTTTGTCATGGCATCCGCTGCCTCGATAGCCGCCGTGAGCCCTCTGGTCTCAACCATTCCCAATGCTTCTAATGACTGTGCCATAGTTTTTTCCTCCTTTTATACTGTGACTACGTGCATGTCTTTTATATTTCGTATCAGTCCTTATCCAGCGCACTGATAGTAAGCATCTTTTCCGTATCCTCCGTGGGATTCGGAATGATGTGGGAGCATACAATTCCCGTATTTGCTTTAGCGACTTCCTCTGCCGCCCTCATAGCTTCCTCTACGTCCGATACCAGACCACGGAATTTAACCGTGACCAGAAGCGGAACCGGAAGCTCGTCAGCGTTTGCGGGCTTATTCTTGTCAAATACCTCAAGCGTCACATTGCCCGCCTTGCATCCCGCGTCAGCCGCCAGAAAAGCGCATACAAGTCCGTATACCTCAAGCAGTCCTACTGCATATCCCACATTGTTATCAGTTTCATTCATCGCCATTTATGTATCCTTAATCATGCCCCGGGGGGAGTGATGACCGCTATCTTAAGTCCTGTCATTGCAAGGTTCGTCTTGAGCGCTTCGTTGATCTGCTCAAGAGGGAACTTATGCGTGATAAGATCCGTTACGGGAAGCCCTATGCCTTTAGCTCTCTTTAAGAAATCAAAGGTCGTGCCGTAGTCACGGAGCGTGTATACCCATGAGCCTACGAGATTGATCTCCTTAGAGCAAAGGTCGAAGTGCGGGTTGATAGTAGCATCTCCACCATTTACGAAGAAGCCAAGCTCGCACAGACCGCCGCCGTTGCGGATGAACTTGTAAATATTAGCGTGAGCCTTGGGATTTCCCGTACACTGGAAGGCGAAGTCCGCAAGATGCCCGCCGAAGGAATCCTCGACAGCCTTGGTCAATGCCTCTATTCCCTGATGGTCATTGAAGTTCACGGTCTGATTCGCTCCCATGCGCTTTGCAAACTCAAGACGCTGCGCATTGCCGTCTACTGCGGTTATATTCTCTATGCCCATGGTCCTTAAGACTGCTATGCACAGAAGTCCTATAGGACCGCAGCCCTGCACGGCCACTCTGCTGTTGAACCTAAGTATGCCTGTAGTCTTTGCCCTCTCCACGGCATGTACGAGCACTGCGCTGGGCTCTATCAATATCCTGCTGTCAAGATCGAGGTCGCTTACGTTAAATACCGTAGAACCTCCGCGGATGAAGATGTAGTTTGAGAACCATCCGTTAAGATGATAATCATCATCGGGAAGAAGCCCGTACACATCAGCCGCCCCTACGTTCTGCTTATTAAGGTCGAACATCGTGATCTCGGGATCGTCCTTGAATATCATACAGGTGACGACCTTATCTCCGATATGAAGATCCTTGCCTGCGGAGTCCTTCTTCACGTTCTTTCCCATCTTCACGATCTCACCCGTGCCCTCATGTCCGAGCGCTACAGGAATAAGATCGAACGGGTCGCGCTTGAATTCATGCGCATCCGTGCCGCATACGCCGCAGCCCTCGACCTTTACCAATATATCGTCATCGCCTACCTCGGGAATAGGGAACTCCTTGACCTCAAAGCGCTCCTTCTCGACGAGCATGGCAACCTTGGCTGTGCTCGGTATGGAACCCGAAGCCATTACGGATGAAGCGCCATTATAAGCCGTTACGGGTGAAGCTGCGCCTGATGAAGCCGTGCCGCCCATCTGGTTAAGGATCTGCTTCACTATAAGCTCGACATCCTTTTCATTTACTGCCATTTATTTATTACCTCCTTATCTGATGCAGAGACTGTCAGTCATCACGCATCTTCTGCGCTTGGTGAAGGTCGAAGCCGATGTAAGACCCTCGCCTGTCCTTGAAGCTATCGTAAAGGTCGGATAGCCCTCGCCGCCAAAGCCTAATGCCGCATAGCTCGGTCCGTTCTTTACGAGGATAGCCGTGTCAAGCGCTCTCGCATACTCCGTGATGCGGTCCACATTCTTTGAGTGGATATGCGCCGAATGACGGTTTCCATGCTCAAGCCATACCGCAGTCTCCACGCCTTCCTCGAACGTCTTCACCCTGACTACGCCAAGGATAGGCATCATAAGCTCGGTAGCGATAAGCGGGTGCTCCTTCGGTCCCTCAAATACTATGCAGCGTATGTCCGCTCCGACCTCTACGCCTACCATAGAAAGGAGCGTCCTTGCGTCACGTCCCACGCACTTCCTGTTCAATGCGCCCTTGGGAGTGATGACCGTGCTTATAAGCTTGTCCTGTACCTCTTTGCTTGCAAGGTAGCAGCCGTTCTCGCTTATGAAATAATTCATCAGCTCATCGCATATACTGTCTACAGCCACGACCTCTTTCTCCGCTATGCAGGGGAGATTGTTGTCAAAGGTGCAGCCGTTTACGATATCTTTCGCAGCCTTCCTTATATCGGCAGTCTCGTCAACCATTGCCGGCGGATTGCCTGCGCCTGCGCCGATAGCCCTCTTGCCTGATGAAAGCACTGCTGTCACTACGCCGGGACCGCCTGTTGCGACAAGAAGCGGTATCTTCGGGTGCTTCATCATGATAGCGCTCGTCTCCATGGTAGGATTCTCCACCGTGCAGGCGATATTGTCAGGTCCGCCCGCCTCAAGAGACGCCTCGTTTATCATGTTTATCGTGAATATCGTCGTCTTCTTCGCATTAGGATGGGGGTTAAATACAACCGTATTGCCGCCCGCTATCATGCCTATTGAATTGCATATTACGGTCTCGGACGGGTTCGTCGCGGGAGTTATCGCTCCTATTACTCCGAAGGGTCCCATCTCTACCAGAGTAAGTCCTCTGTCGCCTGACCATGCGACTGTCGTTATATCCTCGGTTCCGGGGGTCTTGTCCGCCGTAAGCTTATGCTTTAATATCTTATCTCCGACATTTCCCATGCCGGTCTCATTTACTCCCATATTGGCGATTATTTCGACGTTTTCATTCGTCTTTCTTCTGATCGCCGATATGATCTTTTCTCTCTGGTCAAGTGTCATTGCATGGACGAGCTTCTGTGATTTATAGGCGGCCTCAATTGCGTCGTTCATGTCCGTGAATACGCCGTGCATGCCGTTTGAGCTGCCTTCGATCTGAAGGTTCGCCATGACTTTCTGTACTATTTCGTGTACGAATCTTTCATCTACGCTCACTTTACCCAGATTACCTCCTTTCGTAAGAATAAAATTTATTATGCTCCGTCCGCCTGGGATTAGATATGCTTTCTGTGCGTTGTTTTTTCTTGCCTATTTCACTAAGAAAGTGCATTTACTCTTTTGTTAAGTCACGGGGCCGCTCAATTCACATCCATGTTCAGGTTTCGCTCAAAAATACATCCATGTATTTTTGCCCCTGGTTGTGAAGCATTTTCTAAGTGAAATCACGGCACGAAAAAGAACTGCACATAAAGCATATCTAATCCCAGGCTGCATGTATTATCTGCCTAACGAAGCTAATACTTTCTTTGTTATCTCTGAAATCATTTCCTCATTTGTTTGTGATGATGCGTTAGCATCCGAGCTACAATTACCGCAGTTGTGGCAGTTTGCGGTGCCTTTGTTCAGGCAGAGGTCTGCGGGATGACGGCCGGGAAGTCCCATCTGACGACGGATCTCATAGAGACGCTGCACTGTCTTCTGATCGAATTCCTTGGGACCGCCGAGCTGTCTTGCCTTGTAAAGAAGCTCTGCATAGAACTCTACGGACTCCATCTTGTGATATGCGGCAAGCAGGTCTCCTGACCAAGTGAGAGCGCCGTGGCTCTCAAGGAGAACTGCGTCGAAGTGCTCAAGGTAAGGCTCTACGGCATCGGGTATCTCTGTCGTGGAGGGCGTACCGTAGGGTGCTATCGGGACGCAGCCTAATGCTATTACTGCCTCGGGCATGATGGGCTGTGTGAGCGGGATGCCTGCTATAGCGAATGCCGTCGCGAACGTGGGATGCGCATGTACTACTGCATTCACGTCGGGCCTCTTCTCGTAAACCCTCATATGCATCTTGATCTCTGATGAAGGGCGGAAGCCTTTATTTGCCTGGATCACGTTGCCCTTCGCATCCACCTTGCAGATGAACTCGGGTGTCATGAAGCCCTTTGATACGCCTGTGGGCGTGCAGAGGAACTCGTTGTCGGAAAGCTTGACGGAGATATTGCCGTCATTTGCAGCAACCATGTTACGGTTGTAGATCCGCTTGCCGATGTCACAGATCTGTTTCTTGATTTCGTACTCGTTTGGTGCCATGTCTTTTTCCTTTCTTTATGATTTTTATAAATTAAGTTCTAATTTAGATAGAGACATGGAATAATTATAATCACTTGCCACACCAAAGTCAACATAAAACCACATCTTTTTATGTGGTTTTATGTTGTTTTATTATGTAAACCATAGCAAAATATTGGATTTTGTTGTGATTTGTATGTTTATTCCCCGTCAGGCTCCCAGATCTCAACCCTGCCGTGCTTGCTCATCATCTCTCCCGCGCCTATTATGATGAAGATTATCGGAGTGCAGATTATCTGCTGATAGCAGAAGAAATTATGCGCCATGTACGCCGCTATGCACATGGCGGGAGCAAGCGTCTCCGGCACGGATACGCTCTTTTTAATGAAACGCGCCATACCGCTTATGAATATCCCGATATAGGCTACCGCCCCCAGCAGTCCCACGTTGATCAAGGCGTTCAGCCATTCGTTATGCGCGCAGGTCAGCACCGTGTTCTCCCCCCACTTCGCATTAAGAGGCTCAGCATAAAACCTGTATACCTCGTTATAAAATCCGTCGGGTCCCGCCCCGAAGAGCTTACGCACAAAGCCTGTCTTTACAAAGGTCCCGACGGACGCGATCCACGAAAGCCCCCTGTCGCTCCCCCATTTGTAGTCAAAAAGCAGATACCAGTTATCGGATGCGAGCGGGGTCCCGTCAAAAGCCCCCGCAGTATTAAGTGCGATATATGCGACCATCAGAACTACACCGCCTGCAACGGCATACAGCACGCCCTTCCTTAAGGGCTTCATGGCGGAGATATCAAACCCTCCGCCCTTATTTATCTGAATAAACCCAATCAGCACCCCCGCAGAAACGGCAAGCAGTATCCAGCTTATGGCGCCTATCGACAGCGCTCTCATAAGCCCCGAAAGCTCCACGACCCTGTCCGCATACATTACCTGAAGTATACCCATTATCTTCCATCCGGCGAATAAGATCACGAGGCTCTCCAGAAACCTCTGCATCTTCTTATTGTCGTCAAACGATGCGCTAAATAAAATAAGGTATATCGCAAAATAGGCAAGCAAAGCGGAGTCTGAATTCTGCGCTATCATAGTGACAGCTCCCAAAAGCACGTAAAGCCCCGACGCTATCCTCTTGACTGCTCCCTCGCAGTTCCAGAAGGCAAAAAGCCCTATCGGGAATAAAAGCACCATGTAGCTTGAAAACCATGTCGCCTGTCCCAGAGTTGATACGAAATAAATATAATAATACTCGGAAAGGTCCGCATACATCTCCAGCGGGTCCACCTTGAAGCGGTTAAGGATGCAGATAAGGAAAACCGCAGCCGAAACCGCCAGATATATGACAAGCACTATGTCGTCCCATCTCCAGAACCTCGACACGAAGTAATAAATAACCACGAAGGCAAGCTGTGAGATAAGCCCCATATACCATCCGTCATAGCCTATAAGCGTGTCCGCCTTATAAGGAGAAAGCAGATAAGAGCTTAAGGCAATGACCGCATAGGCAAGCACGAACCAGTCCGTAACCGAAGCTCTGTGTACATCCCAGTATTCCCTTGTCTTACCGACCGATGCCAGATGTGCCTGATACCAGATAAAGACGGCGGACATCACTATGATTCCCACAAGCGTAACCCACTTGAAGAAATGCCACTTCGCATCCCCCATGTTATAGTATTTATCCTCATAGTACAGCGGATAGACAGCGAACATGAAGAAGACATAGACGGCTACGACGTCCTTCATTATCCGCTTAGATACCGGGCTCTCCTCGGTCTGGAGGTTCTTATTTGCTCCTGCAACCCTTACCTTGCTCATAATCTTCCTTCTTACCCTTCTGAAATCGCTCAAATATAATGGATATTTTACCACAAGACAAAAGAATATAAAAAGGACACCCTATCTTGATGGATGCCCTTGCATTATTAGATTTAATTATACTACTTATGTGTACGAGCTGAACATCATCCCGGAATACATACTTGTGATGTATGGGTTAGCGAAATTGTGTCCCGGGTTCTTATACTCGACCACTATCCTGTCGGTGTACTCCATAGGATTAAGTGAAATCTTCTGCGCCTCAAGGAGAATCTCACTTGCAAAGTCCGTAATAGGTCTTAATGTCTCGTTGTGATCGCCCTCAAATGCGGCCGCCTTGAGATACTTATCATCTATCTCAAGCTGACCATCATCCTTAAAGGTTAACCCTATAGCGTCAAGCTCATTGCGGTATACGTTCTGTATGCTCCGCATCTCGTTTCTGAACTTATTCGACAGACCATAGGTCTTGGTATAGTCCGTAGCCTTGGTTATGAAATTATTATATCCGTCCACAAGGCTCTCTACATTACTGATGAGCGACTCCACGTCAGGCTTAAGCCCTATGTGCGTATCCCTGCCGTCGCCGCTTACGCCCTTCAATGTCACCTCATACGCCTTATCTATCGTAAATGAATTAGAATAAGCCGAGTGAGGGGTGCCGTTAAGCGTGAACTCAGCATTATGCGGCATGCTCGTGATCTCTCCGAGTCCAAAGTAATCGACCGCTCCCGCTCTCTTGCTCGTGTTATCATCGGATACATTAAATAAGGTATCCTTGCCGCCCGGAGTTCCTGTCGCCACGCTGTCTATCCTAAGCGCAGACCTGCCTGCATTATCAGAAACCACCGAGACATCGACTCCGATATTGCTGCGGTTGATAAGCCTTGCGAGCTTCTCTTCCATTTCTTTATTAGTATCGCCCGGCTCCACATTAAACTGGAACTCATAATCAGTATCGCCTATATGTATATCAAAGGAATAAGTGTCTGGCTCCAGCGTCATGGCTCCGTCGTCTATGAAGGAACCCATATTTGTCTGCCTGCCCGCAAGCCTCTGAACTCCGAGGTCAAAGGAAGGCGTCTCGTCAGGGTCCACCGAATTTTCATCCCCGATATACTTCGCCATCGCCACGTCCTCATCAGTCGAATACGCAGTCTTCTTATCCAGAAGATTCAGGGACTTGTCATTTGAAAGAGACGAGATCACATTCTTAAGGTCTCTTGCGTTCTCCTTCATATTGACTGCATACTCTATGATGCCATCTCCGGAAACAGGAAGGAACAGAGGCGACTCTTTCGTCTGGCGCATGATAGCGGTATAGACGTTTCGAAGCTCGTCTTTCTTATGCGTGTCATAACGCGTAGTCTTGGGCATGAACTGCGGCAAGAAATTGTTATAGACATTCTGTAATGCTAATGATGCCATTATACGTCCCCTCCTTTCTTCCTTGATAGTCGGCAGACACTCCACCTAGCGTATAATAATCCATTTATACGTTTATAGAATACCACGCTCTGTCAAGTATTTCAAGGGGATTTCAATATAATCGCCGCCTTTGGATTGTATTTTTTTAAATACAATCATGTGGCAAGCTCAATGCTTATTATACCATATTTCTAAGTT
>JAFTAP010000088.1 GCA_017455525.1 Lachnospiraceae bacterium | reverse complement strand
TTGTACTCTTAATTATTTAACCACTACCTTGAAGGTTACGGTCTTGGTTGCTGCTTTGTAATTTGCATTGCCAGCTGCCTTTACGTTGACCTTGATGCTGTAGGTTCCTGCCTTCAGGCCCTTCTTGACCGTCACCTTGCCGTTCTTGGCTATCGTGATGTTCTTGTTGCCGGACTTCTTCGTGTAGGTTACCGTGCCCTTGTTCTTCTTGACCGTGAGCACCTTGCCTACTTTCAGAGTCTGGTTCTTCTTGCTGAGAGCAGCGGACTTCACCGTCGCCGTCTGATATTCCTTATTTTCCTGACATACTTAAGTCTGCCAGATAGCTAAATTGTCTATGATTATAGCACCCCCCCATATTTGTCAAGTCCCAAAAAAGCCCGCACAGTGACAGTGCTATTGTCATATGTGCATTGACGCTCAAAAAAAGACTTCCGCCCGGATGAATCGCTCATCTGAGGCGGAAATCCTCTCATATTCACTATTTAATTATTAGCTTTGATGCTTATTATTATTTTATAGCAGATCCGGTAACTGTCGACGCAGTTTTCTTAACCGTTACCTTTATAGTGGATTTCACACCCTTCTTAGATATAACCTTTATTGTAGCGGTGCCGGCTTTGACTCCCTTTACTGTTATCTTATTACCCTTAACTGTAACTGTAGCGATTTTTTTATTGCCGGATGTCACGCTCTTTATAGAATCACTTACTAACGTCGCCTTAACAGTGGCGGTCTTGCCCTTCTTAACAGTGATCGCAGTCTTGCTGAGCTTTATGCCGGGAACCGTTATTTTCGCAGTCGCTTTCTTCTTGCTCCCATCCTTTGCTGTCGCCGTTATCGTAGCCTTTCCGGGTGCCACTCCAGTGACTACGCCTTTTGAATTTACCTTTGCGACCTTCTCGTTGCTCGACTTCCATGTTATGTTTTTGTCAGTCGCATTTGAGGGATTTATTGTAGCCGTGAGTGTCAGTTTTTTTCCAGGCAGAACAGTAGCTGAGGTTCTATTCAAAGTTACCGATTTTACCTTTACCGCTACAATCTCAAAGGTAACCTCCTGGCTGCCTGTAAAGTCACCTATGCCTGTTATCGTGACGGTAGCCGTCCCCACCTTCTTATTATTGGAATAAGATACCTCATAGTCCACATCCTCATCCAATTCCACACCATCAAAGGTAACCGTAACCCCCGGCTTAATTGCTTTCCCGGTATAATTATATTTTTCTTTTGCTAATTTTACATCAGCAAATGAGATATCTTCTGATTCATCAAGCCCCGACGCCGTGTCAAACATATTTATGTCCGGATTCTCCGCTTTGTCGTCGCTCTCTAAAGCTACCTCAACATCCTCTTCATCGAGGCTTAGATCATCCTGATCCGCCTGCTCTTCTTCATCGATCACTGAATCAGAATCTTCCTCAAGCTCTGCTTCCAAAACCGCAGCCTCCTCCGCATACGCAGACACGGGTGCAAATATACCGAAATTCACATATGCAGGTGAAACCCCAACCGCAAGAGCAACAAGCACAGCCAATGCTTTCCTCAACTTCATTAATCCTCTCCTCCTTTTGAAAACAATCTAATACACAGCTATAAATTGTAATGAGCATGCATTTTGTCAATGGCAAACTCCATATTCGTTAGTATAACCCCCCCATCATGTATTTGGCAAGAACGCTAAAGTCCTCTCGCCGCACTGGTGTCCGCCACCTGATGCGCATCAAAACCTTGCTCCTTCTATGACTAACATATATAATGAACCCTGTGACACACGCAGGAAATATCAAAGCACAAAATATATATCTTCTGCCGATAATCCTTATCATCGGCTATATCCTGATGCCAAATGAAGTCTATGATCCTGAGGATGAGACGGATCCGGACGAGATCGCTCAGATGTGCCTCGCCGACGAAAGCTATGATCTCACGGGTTTTTCCTGTTGAAATTTATCAGGCAGCCGTCGAGGATTATCTCACGCTCATGGTCGGTCAGGTCGCCTATCGTAAGGGTGAACTCCTTTAATCCGCCTGCCGCGACTGCTAACGCCTTTATTTCAGGAGCCTTATCTTCTATAGCCTTTTTAATATCGGGCAGGAAGATGTAGTCGAGGTTCTTAAACGGCAGCTCCCCTTCCGAAATGATAAAAGGTATCATGCCCCAGTTTATAAGGTTGGAGCGGTAGCGCTTGGTAGCGTATTCATTTGCTATATTCGCCCAGCCTCCGAGTACCTTCTGGCAGGAAGCGGCCTGCTCTCTTGCTGAGCCGTCGCCGGGCTTTACCGCGAATATCGTCGAGCCTATGCCTGTATTCGTCCAGTCGGCGTCCTTATATTCCGTCTTTATCTTATCCCATGCAGAATTAAATAGGATATCCCCGTCAGCGTCCATAAGCTCCTGCAATTTCCCTGCTCCCGCCTCTCTCGCTTCCTCATACGCCCTTACAGCCTTTGCCCGTCCCACATATTCGGGATCCTTGCGGGATAACGTGAACTCCGCAAGCCCCAGAGGATTAGACCTGTAGGATGAAGTCTCGCCAGAGGGAATAAGCTCATCAGTCGTAGTCACGGGATCGTGTATCTCCGATACTACCCGAAGCAATAAATTATCTGTCAGCGGAACCATCTCCGGCCAGTCCTTGATATTGGGACCCAGCACTACTTCTTGTGATGCATCCGCCTTCCCCTTTGAATCAAAGACTCTCTTCTCATATATTTTGCTGTCAAAGAAATACTTATATTCACCTGGCTTCACATCAAGCTTATCCGCTCCCGTGAGATAGCCCTTATTCGCAGCCGTAGCAGCTATCGACCTCGCATCCATCAGTGCGACCGACGAAATCTGCCCATTCTGCACCTTGGAGCCCTCGCGGTTCGGGAAATTCCTCGTGGAATGTCTTATGGAGAAGGCGTTATTCGCAGGCGTGTCGCCCGCTCCGAAGCAAGGGCCGCAGAAGCAGGTCTTGACCACCACTCCGGCATCGACAAACTTCGACATAGCGCCGTTTTTGATTAACTCCGCATAGATAGGCATGGAAGCAGGATATACGCTCATCGTGAATTCATCAGAACCTATGTCCGCTCCGTCCAGTATATCCGCCGCCGCGCAGAGGTTCTCGAAACCGCCTCCCGCACAGCCCGCTATGATGCCCTGATCCACGAGCAGGCGCCCGTCATGCACCTTCTTCGTAAGGTCTACCTCTACCCTGTCACCGAAGGAAACCTTTGCACGCTCCTCTACCTCATGGAGCACATCATTAAGGTTTGCATTCACTTCATCTATCGCATACACGTTTGACGGATGGAAAGGCATCGCTATCATGGGTTTTATCCTGCTTAAGTCTACCTCAACCACCTCGTCATACCATGCAACATCCGCAGGCTTTAACTCCTTATAATCCGAAGCCCTGCCATGCAGAGAAAGCCATTCCTCAGTCTTATCGTCAGTGTCCCATATACTGGACAGACAGGTGGTTTCCGTAGTCATGACATCCACGCCTATGCGGAAGTCCATGGAAAGCTCCTTCACTGCGGGACCCGTGAACTCCATGACCTTATTCTTCACTATGCCGTCCTTAAAAAGCTTCCCGATAAGAGCAAGCGCGACATCCTGCGGTCCTACTCCGTATGACGGCTTGCCTGTGAGATATATAGCGACTACCTCCGGACGCTTTATATCATAGGTCTGCGAAAGAAGCTGCTTCACGAGCTCTCCGCCGCCCTCGCCCATAGCCATAGTGCCTAATGCACCGTATCTCGTATGTGAATCGGAGCCAAGTATCATCTTGCCGCAGCCTGCGAGCATCTCCCTCGCATACTGGTGTATGACGGCCTGATGAGGGGGAACATAGACGCCGCCGTATCTCTTCGCCGCGGAGAGCCCGAATACATGATCGTCCTCATTTATCGTACCGCCAACAGCGCAGAGCGAATTATGACAGTTAGTCAGGACATAGGGTACAGGGAATTTCTCTATCCCCGATGCGCGGAGCGTCTGTATTATGCCGACATAGGTTATATCATGCGAGGTCAGGCAGTCGAACTTGATATTAAGGGAGTCCATGTTATCGGACTTATTGTGTGACCTCAATATGCCGTAAGCAATAGTTCCCTGAACCGCCTCGCCCTTTGATACGGAAGCCGTGTCGGAAAAACCGCTGCCCTTTACAAGATATGCTCCCCTGCCTCTTACCTTTATTGCGTCGTCTATAACTGCCATCTACTCTTCCTCCAATCTTTATAACCCATACTGCGTTTCATTTTTAATTTGAAATTACGACAAGCCCCCTCTCAGGCTTTCTGATACGCATTTGCTTCAAAGCTCCGTAAACTCAATCCCAACTAACGTAAGCCCCTTAGCCTCCGCCGTAGGACTCGGGTTCTTCGCCCTGTCCTTTGCATATAATATATCAGTCACATCATCAGGCGCAAGCCTTCCTCTGCCGACATCTATAAGAGTTCCCGCTATTATCCGCACCATGTTATACAGGAAGCCATGCCCTTTTACCGTAATATATACACACTCTCTACAGGCATTATCCCGTGCGACCTCTATGTCAGTGACCTCACGTACCGTTGTCACAGCCTGTGTATGCACGGAGCAGAAGCTCTTGAAATCATGCTCGCCCACAAGCGTCTGCGCCGCCTTGTTCATCTTCTCTATATCAAGGTCGTATCCGACAAGCATGGCATATCTCGCCCTTAAGGGATCAGCTATATGCTCATTATCTATCTCATAGCGATAAGTCTTTATCGTATCCGTATGCCTCGGATGGAAATCAGCCGGCACGTCTCTTGCCGTTCTGACTCTTATATCCGCCGGAAGCTTCGTATTTATCGCGTCAGGAAAGTTCTCCACGGGAATCCTGCCTGCCGTATCGAATACAGCGACATTCCCCATGGCATGCACGCCCGAATCAGTACGCGAAGCGCCTATGACCTCCGTATCCTCGCCCGTAAGCTCACTTATCGCCCTGTCAAGATTGCCCTCTATGGTATCAGGATCGTCCGCCTGTCTTGCAAAGCCATGATAATCAGTCCCGTCATACGCCACGGTAATGAGGATACGCCGGCTGTCCTGCGTGCCTTTCATCACTCATTCCATCCCCGCCAATAGCCGCCCGAACGGTGCTTTTTATTATTCCTGCGGTCGTCTGTGCTTCCCATATCGGCGTCTTTTCCGGCAACTTCCCTCCCGTCGCTTATATAAAGCAAGTTCATGAATCTCTCGAATTCCTGCTTCGCTCTTGTGTTTATCAGGGAAAGTATCATGCCTGAAAAAATGCTGACAGTGCCGACTGCCCATAAGCCTACGATGACTATCAGCGTAGGATACTTCGGCACCTTGCCCGTATTCATGAACTCAATCACTATCGGAATAAAAAAGCCTATGCCTATGATTATCGTAATAAGACCGATAGTCCCGAAGAATACCGCAGGCTTATCGTCGCGAAGGAGCCTGAATATAGTCCTTAATACCTTATAACCGTCCGAATAGGTGGAGAGTTTAGACGGATTATCGGCATCCCTGTCCCTGTACTCTATCGGAACCTCCATTATCTTGAAGTTATTCTCCAAGGCAAATATCGTCATCTCCGTCTCTATCTCGAAGCCCTTGGACGAGACTGCGAAGCTCTTTACGAAGTCTCTTGAAAAAGCCCTCGCTCCTGTCATGATGTCATTTATCTTCGCATGAAAGATATGATTCACAAGCCCTCTTACGAGACGGTTCCCGAAGCTGTGAAAGGGTCTTTTATTCTCCGTGAAATAGCTTGATGAAAGCCTGTCGCCGATCACCATGTCCGCCCTGCCCTGTAATACAAACCGGCGGAGCTTCGGAGCGAACGAAGCAGGATAGGTGTTATCTCCGTCCGCCATGATATAGCAGTCTGCGTCTATCTCGCGGAACATTGTGCGTATGACGTTTCCCTTGCCCTGTCTTGCCTCATATCTGACTATGGCTCCGGCGTCTCTTGCAATATCGTCCGTGCCGTCCGTGGAATTATTGTCATATACATATATGTCCGCATCAGGAAGCGTAGCCTTGAAGTCCTCCACGACCGTCCGTATGGATTTCGCTTCATTGTAACATGGTATCAGTACCGCTGTTCTCATTAAAAATTCCTCTGTTCCCTCATAAATATGATGCTGGGGTCAAAAGCCCCTTTGCGTTGTTTATGATGCTTACGCATGGCTACGCAGCAAGCTGCTCTCGCCATGCTCCGTCCATTCGGAATCCGCTAATTTGCTACGCAAATTGCTACTTCCTCATGTTCGGGC
>JAFTAP010000087.1 GCA_017455525.1 Lachnospiraceae bacterium | reverse complement strand
TAAACGACAAAACTCTTTTCGTTTTGGCGTTTACTGCGTCGGATTTTGGCCGCTGAAAGCGGCATATTTCCTTACAAAATCCGAGCGCATCCGCCGGAGGCTTTATAGTAAGCGAAATTACATATTTCGCTTACTATATATTTGAGAGGGTACAATATATAATATGAAATCCGACAACAACGAAATCCATCTTCGTTTCCTTCGGGAAATATCAGAAGGGCCTGCTTCGCTTGAGCGTTTCAGCGAGGCTTTGGGAGCGATAGCATATTACCTGCATATATTCGGTATAGAGGCAGAGTATGTAGGAGACTTCAAGATTTCTGCGGGAAAAAGAAATATCCTTCTTTATCAGCGGGAAAGCGGAATTCCTGTCGATGAACCGATAAGCTTCACCTTCCACATGGATCCTACCCGTTCCATCGTCATATACATATACCCGGCCGACCAGCATTTTGCCGAGGACGAGAGGGATGTCTTAGAGCTCTATGCCACAGACTGCATGTTCTACATGACAAGGCTCCGTCTTGACGACGATGCTCATAAGCTTGCAAATCAGTCACAGATGACAGGACTTCCGAATGCTTCCGGTTATCTGCGTCTGGTCACGGAACTTATGAAAAAGGATGTGTCCCTGAATAAGTACTGCGCCTTTTATTTCAATCTGAAAGACTTCGGCGAGATTAATAAAACCTACGGAAGGGAAAAAGGCGACGAAGCCTTATGGCAGTATGCTTCCTATATAAATGACTTCATCTCAAAGGACGAGGTTCTCGGGCATTTGGGCGGCGATAACTTCATGGCTCTCATAAAGAAGAAGAGGAAGGATGATTTCATAAAGCTCATATCCTCTGTCACGCTGATGATAGATACCGATGATAAAAGCGAAGATGTACAGATATTCTCTACCATCGGCATTTGGGAGATCAATTCAGATGTCACCGATCCCGGAGAGGTAATAAGCAGGCCCTCCATAGCGCTCAATCAGGCAAAGAACGTACTTCATCAGAATATAGCTTATGCGTCAGATAATATGATAACCCGCATAAGCCAGCAGAAGACAGTCCTTAAGGATTATGACGAAGCGTTGGCTAATGAAGAATTTGTTGTTTATTATCAGCCCAAGGTGGACTCCCAGACTAAACACCTGGTAGGAGCAGAGGCCTTGGTTCGCTGGATACATGATGGTAATATGGTATCGCCCGGCGTTTTTATTCCCGCATTAGAAGAGAACGGTCAGACCTTGCCCTTGGACTTCTATGTGCTCCGCCATGTATGCAGGGACATAATGAGATGGATACTTCTTGGCTACGATCCCGTGCCTGTATCGGTAAACTTCTCAAGGAAGGACCTAAAGGACAGAAAGCTTGCGGAAAAGATAAATGAAGCAATAGAGCAGGCAGGACTTGACAAGAAATACATCGAGATAGAGCTTACTGAAACAGTCGATGAGGAGGAGCACGGCGTACTATCTGGCTTCATCAGAGACCTAAAGAGCAAAAATATAATGACCGCAATAGACGACTTCGGGTCGGGATATTCCTCACTTGCGACTCTGCGTGAATTTGACGTACACACCTTGAAGATCGACCGTTCATTTGTAAGCGGAAATGACTTCTCATGGAAGGACGAGATCATACTCAGGGATGTCATACACATGGCTCATGAACTCGGCATGGAAGTCCTGACGGAGGGCGTGGAGCGTGAGGATCAGCTCGCCTTCGTAAACAGCGTAGGCTGTTACGTGATACAGGGGTATTTCTACGACCGTCCACTGCCAAAGGCTGAGTTTGAAGAGCGTCTGCAGAATAAGCAGTACAAATAATGAAACAGTCAAAGTTCATCCCCTATATTTTTGCTATTGCCTGCACCGCCGTCTATATAAGCCTTGTATTTAATAACAACGTATGGCTTGATGAGGCGTTTTCCGCTTCCATAATCAGATGTGACTTTGTCGAGATGGCTGCAAGAACCTTCGCGGACACGCTTCCGCCCTTTTATAATTTCTCTGCATGGCTTTTTACGCATATTTTCGGCTTCTCCACCGTAAGCCTTAAGATCTTTTCCGTGATGCCCATGACTATGTTAATGCTTATATCAGCGCATTTTATCCCTAAATTTTCATCGGTCCGGGCAGCCTGTATTTACATAGCGCTGCTAACTGCCATGCCTCATTTCCTGGAGTACGGAGTCGAGATACGCATGTATAGCCAGGCTATATGCTTTGCCTCTGCGACAGCCATATTCGCTCTTTGCCTGCTGCATGATATCCCGCGCTCCGCACCATGGCTCATTATAGCCACTGTGTTCGGAGCATATACTCATCAGTATGCGCTTATAGCGGAAGCCTTTGTCTGGCTCATGCTGTTTTTCGTATATATCAGGAATAAAAGCTTTTCCAACTGGCTTCGATATGCTGTTATCTGTATAGTCTGCTACATACCTTGTGCCGTGCTTACCATATACCAGATGAAATCGGCCGTATCCTATTTCTCGGCATCTCCCGCCACCTTAAGCAATATGATGTCATCTATGCGGTATCCCTTTGTTACGCATATAACCATTCTCTCCGCCCTACTCATGGCGTTTGCCCTCATACTGCTTTTATATGCCTGCACCAAGGGCAAGCTTGCTTATGCATACTGTATCCTCGTCTACGTCCTTGTGACGATGCTTTCCTTCGGGCTTATGAGCGCCACGGGCTCGACCTTTTTCTCATCGAGATACCTGCTTCCCGCCATCGGGATACTTTGGCTTGGAACGGCGCTGTCTCTGGATTCAATGCTGTCAGAAAATAAATATGTATGGTTTGTCGCTGTTCCTTTAATAACTGTATCTCTAATAGTATTATATGTGCAGCAGTTCAAGGCAGAATATGTTGATACTTCGGCTTTTGAGGAATTTATCAGCTCTACGGATGACAAGGACGGATACGTGATATACGAAGATTTTCCGGAGATAGAGATATGCCTCGGTTATTATGCGCCATGGCTGAAAAAATATGACCTGAAAGATATAAAAAAAGCAGAAGGGAATAAATATGTTTTCGTGAACGGGGACGTACATACGGATGATATAGCAGAAATAAAAGATTTAAAATTTGATTTAGGGTATGTTGAAAATTTAAATTTCGACCGATATACATTTGGGGTGTATAAATTAACCCCTTGACTAATCGTCTTACTATAAAAGAGAGGAGTGATCACGATGGATGCTATAGGCATGGCTTCGCCGACTGGTCTCATACAGAATGTGTCTTCTGCCCTGTCTGCTGCACAGACCGGCAGTGAGGTTGGTACGAAGATGCTGTCTAAGGCTCTGGACACCCAGGATGCTATGGGAGCATCGATGATCCGTATGATGGAAAATTCCGTAAACCCCGCAGTGGGCGGAAATTTCGACATGTCGGTTTAGAACTCGCGTAAGATGAAAGCAAAAACGAGGATTCCCGCTTAGGAATCCTTGTTTTTGTTTGCGTTATAATTCAGCGACCCGCAGAAAGCGCATGGTTCGGCACTGAACAGTAACGAAAGAATAGCCTTGATATGTGATTATGGTGTATAATGATCTTATAATTTTGAGCAAGGCGCTAAAGCGCCTCACAAATCTTGGAGGTACAGTAATGGCTATCGTAAACCTGGATAAAGAAAGACTTGCCGAGTGCAGGAAGAAGCTTGGCATTACCAAGCAGGAAGCTGCCAAGAGGATGCAGATGTCCCAGCCCGCTTATCTTCGCTACGAGGCAGGCGACAGGCATCCGTCGATACACGTAATACAGACAATGGCAGACGTGCTTGGCACATCCGTTGCCTATCTGACAGGCAAAAGCAAGAACTCAAGCCCCGATCTTTACATAGTCAGGTCGGACGAAGATCCTGAGCTTTTCCATGTAGTGGATCAATATAAGAAAAATAATCCCGACGCTATAAAGAGGATCAAGGCTTACGCTAAAAAATAAGATATATTTCATGCTACATCCAAGAGGCTATGACTTATGCTGATAATCAGCATGGTCATTGCCCGTAGGATGCAAGATTTTGCAGCTCCTGCTCGACATATCCCCGACATGAAAGAGCCATCTCTATGCCGGAAAATCTCGAATCCCCCGGCACATCACGATAAAACTCCAGCTTCTGCGGCGCTATCATATTAAGCAGAGAACCATCTGCTAAAGCCGTCATTCCCGTCTCGCTAAGAAATTTTCCTAGCTCCGTCCTAAGGATGCCCGCTAGCTCGCGGTGAGCAGACTCTTTTTTATACCGTTTGAACTTTAGCGCATCGAAAACCGTCATTATGCCTGCAAACCTAAGCCCTGCATGTTTTTTCCTATTGACACCTTCAAGACAGGATATCCTGTATTCCCATTCCTTGGAGACCTCGTCTCGCTCTACATCATTAAGCCTTCCTTTGAAGTCTTCATAGCTTTGCCTTATATCCATATTCTCGCATAGCGGGAAGATCAGCCTCTCATTAATCTCCATTTCAAGGAGACGAAGATAGGACAGACAGACTATATGCGCTTCTCTTGCGCCTCCCTTTCCCTGTACCAGATTACAGAGTTTCCACCCCGCTGCCTTATATGCGAATAACCCTCGGTCTGACAAAGTCCCTGCTATATCATCGTCCACGGGATGCGTTTTTATTTCCTTAATTATATAAGGAGCATCCTTCTCAAGAGCCTCATATATCTTATCTTCGACAGGCTCCCTGCCAAAGTAAGGCTCATCGGCCTTATTATGCCCGATATCAGCATAAATAAATGCCAAAAGTCTGGTCATACACATGTTCCCATCTCGCACTGCATCCGAGATTTCCTTCCAATATCTTGACACGGCATCTGTCTCAGCGTCAGGCAGATGTATCTTCCGGCTAAGCTCAAGGAATGACGCTATATCCGGTAGGGTATCGTACCGCCTGAATACGTCATCAAGCTTATCCTTTGGCATCGCATACGTAAGGGGCAGGTACATCACATTATCTATCGGTATGGATTCGTTAGTATCAACATAACGGCTTATCTGATCCTCAAGCGCCTCGGTCATGCTGATAAGACCGAATTTCTCCGATATCTGCTCCTGGAGCTTGTTAATTGCAAGCGGGCTCATCTTTGCATCTATCATCATGAGCTTCTCCTCGTTCAGGTTATATATATCAGCTGCGATATCCGCTACGAACCAGCGGTATCTGCGGTTAAAGTAAGTCGGATAATCCATGATTGCCTGATGCATAAGAGGCAGATGATAGCCCTGTATCTTGGTCAGGGCTTCAATATATTTTAAGCAAGATTCAGATATCGAGTCGTACTCGCTGTAATACCGCTCGAACTCGTCATGCAGCCCAAGCTCTATAAGAGAAGCAAGATAAAACTCCCGCTCCTCCACATTGTCAAGCCTCTTGCCTTTTAAGGCGTTTCTTATCTTCTCGTATTCTCCCTGCTCATAGAATGTGAGCATCTCCAGATATCTTGACTTTGGTATGCCGGTATACTTCATGGCTCCTACGACCTCAAGAGCCCCTGTATACTTCATAGCAGAAAATTGCTTTTCAAAAGCCTGCTCGTATTGTCTCTTATCCATCAACGTAAGTCTCCTGCTTATCAGATATCGCTAAGCCTGACCATAGTTTATCCCACTCTTCAGGAGATAATATATGTATCGAAGCCTTTGAAACATCATATTCAGAACAGACGCTTATCTTGTATTTATCCCCCGCATCATAATCAAAGGACTTAAAATAAAGCCTCCTCCCGTCATAGTCTATCTCTAACCTGTCATAATTCACCAGGAAATCCCTGTCGAGAATTTTAAGCCCCAGTCCTTCTTCTTTTGCGAACGCCTCTCTGATAGTCCACACCTCAAAAAAGCAATCCACCGGACCATCCGAATTCTCTATCATAGACATCTCATCATCTGTAAGATACCGGTGAAATATACGCCAGTCCTTGCCCTTCACAAGCTCGACATCCACGCCGACAGGATCCTTATCAAAAGCAAGGACTATCAGCCTTCCGGAATGAGATAAGTTAAATTCATAACCCGTATGCCCCGCAATATAAGGCTTTCCAAGCTCCGCTTCCCGTATGCTTATGTCATCATCAGGAAAAGCCCGTCTTGCATAAGCCTTAATAAGACAGGTGCCTGTGACGGATCGTATCCTGTCTGCTTCAAACTTGAACTTAAGAACTTTCTCCCGTTCCTTATCCGTAAGATACGAAAGAAGCTGCTCCCATGTTCCCCTTAATCCAAGCTCTTCATAATCAGCGACGATTATCTCTATCTTTCCGTTCTCCTGGTTCCTTAGTGGTTATGCTTTTCGATTATACCACCTTTGAAAGCTCGTGAAAAATCAACCCTGGCGTTTGAAAGTCAGAAAATCTGTGAACAATACGTGAAATGGTGAATAAATCAGAAAAAACAGCCGATATATATAATAGATAAAAGACTATTAGAAAGGATGGAACACAAAATCGAATGAAAGGAGGCAGGAGATATGTTATCAGAGACGACCGAGATGATCACCCCCGTTGTATTCTCAGAATACGTGAAGAACGAAGAAGAGAAGAAAAAAGAACAAGAGAGAAAAAAGAGAGAGAAGAAGGCTCAGATGAAATCGCTTTTCGACGATACAGTGGCATATTACACCGCCTCCTCTGTCGCAGAGGACAAGCACTATGTCACTTACGGCAGGAACCGCCAGTACGTAAAGAACTAACCCTCATTTTCATAACCTTCCTAAAAAATGCGAAAGAGCAGTCCGTTCACCGGTGCTGCTCTTTCCACTTTTTGATATAATCAAGCCTTTCCTTAAACTTCACTTCTTCGCCTTGATCTCCGGGGTGATAGTATTCAGTGCCCAGCAGATTGTCGGGCAGGCATTGGATATCGGTGAGCTTATCTTCATAATCATGGGCGTACTTGTAGCCGTGACCGTAGCCCAGCTCGTCCATGAGCTTCGTCGGCGCATTGCGTATTACCATCGGTACAGGTTCCGCCAGATCGTTCACTGCATCGTCTCTTGCCGCATTATACGCCGACTCCATAGCGTTTGACTTAGGAGCAAGCGACATATATATGACAGCCTCGGTCAGATGCACATTACACTCCGGTACGCCTATGAAATGACATGCCTGATAAGCCGATATCGCAAGCGTCATCGCATAAGGGTCTGCGAGCCCTATGTCCTCCGCCGCAAACCTCGTGACACGGCGGGCAATGTATATAGGATCTTCGCCCGCTTCTAACATCCTCGCAAGCCAGTACACCGCAGCGTCAGGGTCAGAGTTTCTCATCGACTTGTGCAAGGCGGAGATCAGATTATAATGCTCCTCGCCGTCCTTATCATATAGTAAGGCCTTCTTGCCTGTGATCTGCTCTATCGTCTGCTTAGTCACGGTTATGCTGCCGTCAGGTGCCATATCTCCATTAAGCACAGCCATCTCAAGCGTGGAGAGAGCCATCCTTGCGTCTCCGTTTGAAAAAGCCGCTATCATCCCGACGAGATCTCCCTCTATGTCTATATTCTGCCCCCCGAAGCCCCTCGGGCTCTCAAGCGCCTGATCTAAAAGCTTCGTGATATCTTCTTTCGTCAGACCCTTAAGCACGAAGACCTTACATCTTGAAAGCAGTGCGCTATTTACCTCAAAGGACGGATTCTCCGTGGTAGCTCCGATAAGTATGATAGTCCCTTTCTCGACAAAAGGAAGGAAAGCGTCCTGTTGGGCCTTATTGAAGCGGTGTATCTCGTCCACGAAAACTATGGTCTTCTGACCGTAGCTCTTCATCCTGTCGGCTTCCTGCATGACCTCCTTTATTTCCTTAATGCCGCTCGTCACGGCAGAGAAAGTGATAAACTGCGCCTTCGTTCGCTGGGCTATGATCTGCGCAAGGGTAGTCTTGCCTACGCCGGGCGGTCCCCAGAATATCATCGACGATATCTGATCGCTCTCGATAAGCCGTCTTAACACCTTGCCCGGACCTACGAGATGCTCCTGTCCCACATACTCGTCAAGGCTTGCAGGACGCAGTCTCGCTGCAAGCGGTTCAGGTATGCTGTTGTCAAATAAAGACATCTGTGACATTATAAATTCTACGCTATCGCCGTCACTTCATAATCCTTTGCTTCTACAGCGGATTTCAGCGTATCATCGGCTACATCGCCTGTAAGCTCCACTACAGCGGTTCCTGCCGTATGGGAAACTTCTGCGGATGCAACGCCGTCAAGGCTTTCTAGCGCCTTCTTCACGGTCATCTCGCAATGTTCGCACATCATACCGTTGATATTCATTGTCTTTGTCATGGTTTTTGTCTCCTCCTTCTGAGATGCTTCTTTTATGCTATTATCAACCGTAATACGATTTTCGTCCACGGTTTTATTTACAGTACTTATCTTTCTGTCATGCGAAGCGTCGTAAAGCTTGAAAAGGTTAAGCCTGAGCGCATTCACGCAGACTGTCACGGACGAGAAGCTCATAGCTAATGCTCCGACCATAGGCTTCATCTCGAAGCTCCAATGAAATAAAGCCTGATACAATCCTATGGCGAGCGGTATGCATATTATATTGTAGAAAAACGCCCAGAAAAGATTTTCATGTATATTGCGGATAGTGGCGCGGCTCATTCTTATCGCCGCAGGCACATCCGTGAGACGGCTTTTTACGAGAACGATATCCGCAGCGTCTATCGCCACATCCGTACCTGCGCCTATGGCTATGCCTGTATCAGCCCTTGTAAGAGCGGGCGCATCATTTATGCCGTCGCCCACCATTGCGACCTTACCGCTTTGCCGGAGCTGTCTTATTATGCTCTCCTTGCCATCAGGCTTCACATCAGCGACCACATCATCGACACCCGCCTCGGCTCCTATAGCTTCTGCAGTCCTTTCATTATCGCCGGTAAGCATGACGACCTTTATTCCCATATTCTTTAATTGACGTATAGCCTCAGGCGCTTCTTCCTTTATCGTATCGGCTACGGCTATGATGCCAAGCAGCCTGTCTTTGTTTGCAAAGTACAACGGCGTCTTGCCTTGCTTAGACAGCGTCTCTGCCTTAGCCTTGATATCTGCATTTATTTCCACTATCTCTGAAATAAACCCGGCATTTCCTCCATAGATGCTTTCGCCGTCCAGCATTGCTTTCAGCCCTTTGCCGGGGATAGCTTCAAACTCCGTAACCTCTGATATGGATACATTTTCCGCATCGGCAAAGCTTATGACCGCTTTGGATAAGGGATGCTCGCTCTTTGCCTCAACCGCTGCCGCCGTCCCGAAAAGGTCTTCTTTCGTGACGCCTTCCGCTGGTATTATGTCTGTTACTACCGGGGTTCCGTTTGTGATGGTCCCAGTCTTGTCTAATGCGATTATCTCCGTGCGACCGGCTCCCTCAAGCGATGTCGCTGTCTTGTATAATATGCCGTTTCTTGCACCCATGCCGTTTCCAACCATTATAGCAACCGGTGTCGCAAGCCCTAATGCGCAAGGGCAGGAAATCACGAGTACGGATATCGCCCTCGCAAAAGCCTTACCGAACTCCGCTCCGGCTATAAGCCAGCCTATAAGCGTCAGCAGGGCAACTATCATGACAGCAGGACAGAAGATACCCGATACCTTATCCGCTATGCGGGCGAGCGGGGCCTTGGTCGCCGCTGCGTCCGACACCATTTTTATTATCTGGGAGAGAGTAGTATCAGCTCCTACTCTGGTAGCCCTGCCTTTTATATACCCTGACGTGTTTATCGTGGCTGCGGAGATCATGTCTCCTGCGGATTTATCTACAGGTATGGATTCTCCGGTAAGAGCTGCTTCGTTTACCGCAGTCACGCCATCTGTTATTATTCCGTCCACAGGTATGGATTCTCCGGGCTTTACGACAAAGATATCGCCTACCTGCACCTCGGCAATGCCTATCTCCATGACTTCGCCGCCCCGCTCCACATTGGCAGTCTGCGGAGTAAGCCTCATGAGAGCCTTCAATGCGTCGGTAGTCCTGCCCTTAGAATAAGCCTCCAGCATCTTTCCTATAGTAATAAGGGTAAGTATCATCGCTGCGGACTCGAAGTACATGTGATTCATCGCAAGATACATAGCCCGCCCGCCATCGCCCTTACC
This sequence comes from Lachnospiraceae bacterium, assembly GCA_017455525.1. Lineage (GTDB taxonomy): Bacteria > Bacillota > Clostridia > Lachnospirales > Lachnospiraceae > NK4A144. The sequence continues at coordinate 16,145 of JAFTAP010000087.1, read as the reverse complement.
CATAGCGTCCATGACAAGGAATAAAGCCGCCAGAGAATACAGGAAAGCCGCACCTGAACCCATAGCGACCAAAGTATCCATGTTCGCCCCGCCATGCCTTAGAGCCGTGAAGCCTGAAATAAAGAATTTGCGGTTTATATACATGACGATAAGCGCAAGGAGCATCTCAAGAAGCCCAAGCGACGCATAATTATCAAGTATCTCAGGCACGGGAAATCCCCACATCGTATGTCCCATGCTGAAATACATGAGTGCCAGCAAAAAGATTATGGAAGTACAAAGACGGCGAACCATCTTCGGCGTTTCCTTATCTATAAGGGCTTCCTCCTCTGCCTTAAGTCTGGCGTAATCGTCTGCGGAGGTTTTTATTTCTCCCGCTGCCGATCCATCTGCCGAACTTCGCCCATAAGCCTTTGACGCACCGTAGCCTGCATCCTCGACCGCCTTTATTATCTCAGCTTCCCCCGCAGCTCCTTCTACTGTCATAGAGTTCGTGAGAAGGCTCACTGTCACATTTTCCACTCCCGCAACCTTGCTCACCGCTTTTTCCACATGCATCTGGCAAGCCGCGCAGGACATTCCTGTTACATTATACTTCTCGGACATTAGTTTATAGTTCCTTGCTAAATACGGTTGAATTCGTTTAGTCTTTCATATTTTAACACTACGGAGAAGTTAGTCAAACTTAACTGTCTTGCTTTGAAAGTAGGGCGTTATATACTTCCCTTTTTTGCATTCCCCTGTCTGCCGCAACTTTTTTCATGGCCTCTTTACGATCAAAGCCCTGATCTTCGTACATTTTTACATGCTTTTCGAGGCTCATGGAATCGAAAGCATTTTGCTTTTCGCTCTCTATTTCCTGTATCGGCTTACCCTCTATCACAAGGACAAATTCGCCCTTAGGTTCCTTTTCTTCATAATAAATACCGGCTTCCTCTATCGTCATGCGGAGTATTTCTTCATGCAGCTTCGTAAGCTCCCGGCAAAGAGCGATCCTGCGGTTTCCGCCAAGAGCCTGTTTCAAGTCTGTCAGAGTATCCCTTAAATGATGCGGGGCTTCATAAAATATAAGAGTCCTTTGCTCGTCACTTATTCCCTCTAAAATACTTCTTCTTTCTTTCTTATCTTTTGGCAAGAAGCCCTCGAATACGAACCGTCTGGCAGGAAGCCCCGATACGGTGAGCGCCGTCACGAATGCCGTAGCGCCGGGGAGTGATATTACATTTATTCCAGCTTCTATTGCCTTATTAACCAACGCTTCCCCCGGGTCTGATATGCCGGGAGTTCCCGCATCAGTTACACAGGCGACAGCCTTCCCCTTAAGCATGGCTGACACCAGCTCTTCCGCTTTATCGTATTTGTTATGCTCATGATAACTCGTAAGTGGCGAGCGAATACCAAAATGATTTAAGAGCTTAAGCGTATTCCTCGTATCCTCCGCCGCTATGATATCCGCCGACCGCAGGATCTCTAAAGTCCGCTCCGTGATATCCCCAAGGTTTCCTATGGGTGTCGGGCATAGATATAATGCTCCGATATCCACTGACTTATTAATATCCATATATCGTATACATTTCCTCTGTGTATTTTCCGTCACTGCCGTAGATGATAAGCGGGGACTCTATGCGTGTTTCCGCTCCGGCTCCTTTGCGTCCCTCTATGAGTATTATTGACGGTTCCGCATCTATCCTTGGGTGTACCATTTTAAGCGTCTTAGGTTCTATTCCTGCTTCTCTCATGCAGCAGATCACATCGGATAATCTCTGCGGCTTGTGTACTATGTAAAAATATCCGCCCTCCCTAAGAACAAAAGCCGCTGCCTTTAATACATCCTCCAAGGTACATGCCACTTCATGTCTTGATATCGTCCTGGTATCTTCCGGATTTATAACCCCATGTCCTACTTTGAAATACGGCGGGTTTGCCGTGACCATATCAAAAGAGGCAGCATCTGCATATTTCGCTGCCTCTTTTATGTCGCATGTAAGTATCTCTATCTTGTCCGAGAGCCCATTCATCCGGACGCTTCTGTCCGCCATATCCGCTATCTCCGGCTGTATCTCCATGCCTATTATATACGAAGCTTTAGTTTTAGCTGACAATAGAAGCGGGATAATGCCGTTTCCGGTACATAGATCAAGTACATTGCCCTCAGCTATAGAAGCATGGTCTGCCGCAAAGCCGGACAATAAGACCGCATCCATTCCGAAGCAGAACTTATCCGGGTCTTGTATTATATAGAGCCCGTTCCTTTGCAGATCGTCAAGTCTTTCGCCATTTTGAATATATGCTTCTTTATCTGCCGTCTTTATTTTTTCCAATGTACTGTCTTTTTCCTTTGACGGTTTTTATTTATTCATCAAGCTTAGAGCCTGACCCTTCTTTCTCTTCCAGATTCTCAAGCTCCTTAAGTTCCTTCTCATCGGAAGGCTCTTCTGCCGCGCCCTTCTTTCCGCCCTTGGCTTTCATCTTGCGCGGTTTGAAATAAAGATCGTCCACCGGATACTCTCTTATTTCCTTCTCGTCGCCTTCATCTATTATGACCTTGACCTTTTGACGCAACACGTTCACAGAATCGACTACTCCCCTTGTTCCGTCCAGGGTCGTCACGAGATCACCTTGTCCGGGGAGCCTTTTATTTAAATACTCATAGGTTTCCTCTTCATTTCTGAGACAACACATAAGCCTTCCGCAAACGCCGGATATCTTGGTAGGATTCAGCGACAGATTCTGCTCTTTTGCCATTCGTATAGATACAGGCGCAAAGTCTGACAGGTACGCATGACAGCATAGCTCTCTTCCGCAGATACCGATTCCGCCTATGATCTTAGTCTCATCCCTTACGCCTATCTGCCTAAGCTCTATGCGAGTCCTGAACTGCCCCGCCAAGTCCTTGACAAGCTCCCTGAAATCAACTCTTCCGTCCGCAGTGAAATAAAAGAGCAGCTTACTGCCGTCAAAAGTATACTCCGCATCTATAAGCTTCATCTCAAGTTCATGCGCTTCTATGCGTTCCTTACATATTTTGAAGGCTTCCTGCTCGCGGATACGATTTAAGGTCTCCCTGTCCGCATCCTCCTCTGTGGCTATGCGGATGACCTGCTTCAGCGGAGATTTAAGTTCTTCTTCATCGACCTGCTTTATATCAGAGACTACGCGACCATATTCCTTGCCGCGCGCCGTCTCCACTATTACATGCATGCCTCTCTTTATATCAAGCTCTCCGGGACTGAAATAATAAATCTTGCCCGCAGTCCTGAACCTTACGCATATTATATCTTTCATATAATACCTTTCATATTTCCGTTTCTATTTATTCTGTGATCCCACGGCCTGCTTTATATGCAGCAGCAGTGAATCTATGACTGCCTCGGAAGCCACGTTCATAAGTATATCATGTCTTGCCTGCTCAGCGGCTTTTAATATCTTCTCCAAGCTCTCGTACGGGATTTCCGCAGCCTTATCAATATAGCCCGAAGAAGGCTTCTCTGTCAAATAAACGCCCGATTTCGCAAGCAATGCGTCCCTGCAAAGACGCTCTATGTATGTAAAGATTTCGGGAAGATATTCCTTATATTCAGATGTAAGCTCCTTCGCAAAGCCCATAAGCTCCGCTGTGTCAGACAAGTCCTGCCCTGACACTATGCCCGCCACCTTGTCAAACTGCATTGCGACTGCTTCGTCATCAGGCTGGAATTCCGGCTCCGCCTTAAAAGTAAGCGTCACGCATCTGGATCTTATGGTCTGAAGCAATAATTCCTTATTCTTCACTATGAGAATAATAAGTACATAAGCCGGAGGTTCTTCTATCGTCTTTAATAGAGCATTCTGCGCTCCTGCTGACATAAGCTCGGCATCAGGTATGATATATATCTTTCTTCCGCCATAATAAGGGCGCACAGCAACATCGCCCACGACCTGTTCTCTTATATCCTCGACGCTTACGGTATTCTGTTTCTCATGAGCAACTATTACACAGTCCGGATGATTCCCGCTATCTATAAGCTTGCAGGAGTGGCATGTGCCGCAGGGCTTGCCTAAGCCCGCATCACCGGTACACAGCAAGGCTTTTGCCGTATGCAAGGCAAGCTCCGTTTTGCCCGTACCCTCTGCACCTTCGAAAATATACGACTGATTCAGAGTGTCTTTATCTATAGCGGTATCAATGTATTCTTTTAAGATATGATCTGTTTTACTAAGCATATATTCAGGGAACCTATATCTTACATAAGAAGGTCTATCAGCAGTCCGCGTATTTCCCCTATCTTCGCAAGAATGGAGATGTTGTCGCTTTCTTCTTTTAAGAGCTCCGCAGCGAGGTCGTCCAGATTCTGGTCTACTAGCTTTATTATGCCGTATACCCTGTGCCTGCCCTTTTTATCGAGGAAATTCTGTCTTGAGAATTTATGCGAGCGATTAAGTATTTCATTCATGAAGTCCTTGACAAGACCTCTGTATCGGCGCATGTCTTTTATATCTTTGCGTTTTGCTATGATCTCGCCCTCGGCGGTTATCTCGCTCATGAGGTTAGTAAGCCTCTCCTGAAGCTCAGTCTCTCCTATATTAGACATAAGCGCAAACTTAAAAGCATCGCTCCCGGTATCCTGTACCGACCGCGAAGCCTCCGCCTGCAGAGTCTGTTCTAAGTTATTAACCTTGATATCCAATTATCATGCTCCTGATCTCGGCTATGCAGTCATCCAGGTTTTCATTCTCGAATCTGTGCCGGTCTTTAAGGCCTGCCGCTTCCAGCTTGTCCTCGGAGAAGTCCTCATCGTCAGCGATATACCTCCGGCACATTTCCTTATAATCAGGGTGACCGTTTGCGCGCTCCCTCTCTATCGCCCGTATAAGCCTGTCGCCATCGTCAACCTCTATATATATGGGTTTTAAGCGTCCTCCGCCGAAATGATCCCGCATACCCATGTAGGATTCCAGCGTGCCTATGCCCAGATAATAATCCCTGCTTATCTCGATTGCCGAAGCCGCCGTAAAATATCTCCACGGTCCATGCACCGTATCGTAAGTCCGGCACTCGATGACGTCGCCGTGACGCTTCATTCTCTGATAAGCGTTCTCATCAACAAAGTGGTACTCCTTGCCTTCCGTCTCGCCCTCCCGCATCGGTCTTGTGGTATGAAGCAGTATCGGGCTTAAGTTAAGGCTCTCGTCTTCAAGTAATGCCTTATATATAGTGTCCTTACCGGACGCACTTTTTCCGAAGATATAAAAAATGTATTTCATGTCCTGTAAATCATATCATTTTAAGCAATATGTAACAAGAAAAGCATCCATTTCTTTTAACGCCACCATTAGTCTGTCAAATCCCTCTTCCGTGTCCATCACGGTAGTCAGCATGAGGCAGGTGCGGTCTGTGTGTTTTTCCGGCTGTAATTGATATTTTGTCCGGAATAAATCATATAATTCCGATCCGGTCAAAGAGCCTGTGCGGTCCATGACGTTTACCCTGCTTCTGTCGAAATCGTAAATACCATATTCATTGATACACTCTGATCCGGTAAGATACAGCCTTTGTAAGGTTTCATTTATGGAATAAAGCCTGTCGAGGTTCTCTGCCAGCTTACTTTTAAGCTTTTCTCCGTTTTCTTCCATTATATCAAAGCATCTCTCCGCTGATGCCATCAGTATATATGAGGGACTTGTCGTCTGATATATATTTATATATTTTTTTATTTCATCAGGGTTTATTCTTTCTCCATTGACAAGCACCGCCGAAACCTGTGTCATTGCGGGTAAGGTCTTATGAAGACTGACGACCGTTACATCCACTTCCCTACACACCGGAAGATGCGCCCCATGCGCTCCGTCTACTATAAGCGGTATATCATAGCTGTGAACCAGATCCGCTATGGCCTCCGTATCCGCCATGAAACCCTCATATGTGGGCGATGTGATAAGAACCGCATTAGGAAGCATAGCTTTATTTTTGGCTTCTGATAGCTTCTTTTCTGTTTCATCTAAAGATATGCAGGCTGAAAGTCCTGATTCCGGTATGAGCTCCCTCTCAAGAAGTATAGCTGTCAATTCACGGATCGCTACTGTGTTATGTACGCTGCGATGACAGCCCTCATCCATCATGAGGCATCCACCATGCGGCACAAGAGCCGAGATAGCCGACAGATTCCCGCAGGTGCTTCCGTTAACTGAAAGGAAAGCCCTGTCAACCCCATAATATGCCGCTATCCTTTCCTCGATATCCGCAATGATTCCATCAGGTTTTTGTAAGTCATCGAATCCGTCTATCTCCGTGATATCATGGGCGTAGGCTCCATCAAGCCAAAACTCCTTATACTTCCGCTCTTTTCCCATGATGTCAGCGTCTTCGCTGCCAAGGCTTAATAAATCGCTCAAGCCCCGCCGTTTATGTCCCGGCATATGAAAAGGATACAGTTCAGATTCTGATAAAGCAGAAAGCTCATCTATCATTTGATAAACCTGTTACTCAGCCTGCCCGGCAGACTGATCTGCAGCAGATTGCTCATCTGTCTGTTGCCCGTCTGTCTGCTGTTCGGTTGTCTGGCCATCATCAACCGTCTGTACGGTCTGCTCGTCACCGGCCTGATCACCGTTACTTTGGCTCTCTGTCACCTGTGCCAGAGCCGCTTGCTCTGCTGCTTCACTTGCTGCCTGTCCTGCCGCCGCCAATGCTGCAGCCGTATCATGGTCGAAGCCTTGCTGCTCATATATATAAGCCTGTATATCCGGTGTCATGGGGATATAACCCTTCTGCGCCGCCGTAGCCTTGTCTTCCATAGAAAGATTTGCCGCAGCTTCCTCCTTAGAGACACTTCCGTAAACTACGACCGCTTCTCCCTTCTCAACCTGATCATATATCTCCGCTGCCTTATCGGAAGGAAGATTGACGCAGCCATGAGACCCCTTGAAGTAATAAATATGCCCGCCAAAAGCGTCTCTCCATGAAGCGTCATGCAGACCAATATTGCCGTTAAAGGGCATCCAATATTTCACCGATGATTGATAGCCCTCGCCTACAAGTGTTGAGTCCCTTTCTTTGTAGGTTATCGCATAGGTTCCTTCAGGCGTGCTGTTTCCCTTGAAAAGCCCGCCTGACACGAAATCTGTCTCATTAACCTGTTGTCCGTCTTTATAAACCCACAGATGCTGCTCGCCTATATTTATTTCCACATATGAATTACCGATATTATTCGGGTCGTAGCTGGCAGCCGTACCATAGTATACCGGCGTAAGCTCCGCACTCTCTCCCGTGAGAATCTGTGATATAAGCTCCTGCCTGGTAGATACCCTGTCCATCCAGTATCCGTAATCTCCGCCGGATACGGTTATCTGAGAACCGTCGTGCGTCTTAAAGCTTCTGTTCCTTCCAAATGTGTCATGCCTTGAGGCAAGGCTTGCTACATATTCCTTCGCAGATGCCTCATTCACCGATACCGAGCCGTCCGCCAAAGTCGTAAGCCACCCCGATATCGTAGCTCCGTCAAGCGTCTCTACATTATCATCGAAGCGGTAGGTTATCTGCATGGAAACAATCTTATCTTCTAAAGACAATGGTTTTTTGTCTGTTGTGTCAGCTCCCGCTGAATCTCCCATTGTCACGACAGCCGGTTCATTGATGGTATCTTCTGCAATGCTTCCCATTTCAGCTTCCGCATAAGCAGTGTCTGTATCCGTCTTATCCGCTCTGCTTCCACAGCCTGCAAGCACTGTCATAAATAAAGCCGTTATTACCGTGATTATGATTTTATCTGTCCATTGTGCCTTCATCTGGTTTTCCGTCTTTCTATATTACTGACTTACCAATATGTACACTGTAACGCTTTTATTTCCTGCCTACAGCTTCAGGATGCCTGCTGACATACCCGTCTACAAGACCATCATATTTCCCAAGCCACATATTAAACGCCGTCAGGATCCTCTCTCCAGACCAGATCTCACCTCTCGTTATGAATTGCACCTTATCATAGAACTCATGCAGATCAGGATCTTCTATGAGATTCTCATCCTCCCATATCGAATCCCTGTATCCCTCCGGACAGACACGCCTTAGATGTCCTACCCGCCATGATTCGTCATAAACCGCAGGAAGCCTTGACATCAGCGGATCTCCAAGACAGTATGTGTCATTCAGGTACAGATCCGAATTCTTATATACAAGTATTCCGGCAGCATTATCCAGTATATCTCCCCTGAAATGCTGCTCCCTTAAAAGATCAGGCGAATTATCATTCCATGTATCCCTCCAGCAGGTTTTTCCTGTCTTTACGAGACTTCGCAGATTGTTATAAAAACCTGTCGTATCGTAATAATACTCCCTCTCATCGGAAATGCTGCTTGCGAATTTATGCCCGAACAGGTACTGCGAGCCTATGCTGGTCCCAAAGGTAAATGACCAGCACATAGCCCCTATGACGATTACCGAAAACGCAACCCGCATATTGCGTATCGTATCAAAGTAATCCTTTTCCCTGTTAAACATCATCGTAACAGAAAGCACCGAAATGAAAAGCATGCCGGTGAAATGTCTTCCCATCATGAAATCTCCCCCGACAGTCAGAAGATATAGCCCATACAGTGCTATCCCAGCCGACACGAACAGGTATTTCGCCTTATGCAGGATTATCGTCATTATAATAAATACGAAAGGCACGATAAGAACTACTGCATCATTCAGGAAAGTATACCAATAATACAATATACCGTGCTTTGCATAGTCCACAAGGGTTATTCCCGTGCCTATCTTCACGTATGCGGTATTCGGCACGAAGGAGCCGAAATAAATAAACGAGAAAATCTCCCATATAAAGAACGGACAAAGTCCAATTAAGCCCATGCCGACGCACTTAGGGAAGCTTGTATTCTCTCGCTTAGCCAGAAAGACATAGACTATGGCAGGAATGAAGAAAAGCACGTTATCCATACGGGTTAAGGCTATCCCAGAAAATGTAAGCGCCAGTAAAAGCAAATGCTTCGCATCAAAAAAGTCCCGCTTCATGTACTGCCATATAAATAAAGCCATGAAAAGGAATAAAAGACTGTTTTCCAGTCCTGAGGTAGTATAAGACATAAAAGCCTTAGAGCCAACAAAGGCAAAAAAACCTGTCAGAACCTGCTCCCTCGTGCGGCAGATCTTATAAGCGAAGATATGATATGCCGCCGCGCTGTAGACGACATCCAGTATTATCGTGGTAAAAAACATCTCACGGGTGATAGCATAAGGTATGGCACAGGACAAGGTATACAGCGGTCCTGTCGTTGCGCACACCCTCTCGCCGACATTGTATACGAAGCCATTGCCCTCCAACAGATGCTTCACCATCACATAACCGTGAAAAGAATCATCAGACTGCCAGCCAAGCAGCAGCGCTAAGATTGTAAAAAATATGAATGTAAGAAGCCTGCTCCTTCCTAAATCCGAGGCAAGATCCGGTTTCTTAAACTGGAGCTTCTTCATCTAAGTATATCTTCTTCTCTAAGAAATCTATTGTGGAAAGCCGTCCCAAAATACTTGAAGTTATCAAAAAAGCCGTTCTGGGATACTCCCTCCGTGCGGGCCGACCAATGTCCCGGAACCTCTATGAACTTCACTCCAAGCCTTATGGGCTTCAACGCCGTCTCAAGGAAGAAGGGATGCTTTAATTCTTCCCAGCGTATGGACTGCATAAGCTCCGTAGGGAAGATCCTGTATGCGTAGGTGAGATCTGAAAGTCCTACGCCATAAAGCAGTCCGATGCTTCTCTCAAATATGAGATTGCATACAAGCTTAACCTTGTCATAGTTCTCAAAACCCCCGCCCTTACGCCATCTGGATGCGGTTATTATGCGTCCCGGGTATTTTTTCGCCGCAGCGATAAAGGTCTTTATTACCTTCGGGTCGGTTTCAAGGTCTGTGGACATCATGACTACATGGCTTCCTTTTGCAAGATCTATACCTTCTCTTATAGCACCGCCAACGCCCGGAAGCTCCTGCTCATGGATATACATAGGTATGTATTTCCCATAATCCTCTATGAGCTGTTCCGCCGTATGTCTTGATTCTTCGCTCGTCCTGTCGCAGAGCAGGAAGATCATCTCGCATAGATCCTTCCTTCGGCATGTGTGGAGTATAGTCTCTACCGTCTCCCTCATGCTGTATGTCTCGTCCATTGCAGGCAATAAGATCGTAACGTTCTGATAGCTCATACTCTGCTCTCCCAATCTGCGAAAACGTCTTCTAAAGTCTGGCGCATCGTGTATTCCCTCGTATAGCCAAGGGCGTTTATCTTGCTTCCGTCTCCTAAAAGCAGCGGCTCGTCCGCCACTCTGAAAAGCTTCTTATCGCTGATTACCTTAGCGTCCGTACCCGATATGTCAACGAGCATATCCAGTATCTCCTGTATCTGATATGCCTTGCCATTACATATATTATATGGCTCCGCAGGATTGCCCTTATCCATGATAAGACGCATCGCCTTCACGCCGTCTCTCACGTCAATATAATCCCTGTAGGTCGTAAGGTTTCCGACATGGATCTCAGGCTTTAATTTCCCTGCCTTGATAAGCGCAAGCTGCCTTGCGAAATTCTGTATCGCAGTTGCCGGCGGATGCCCCGTTCCTACATGGATGAACATCCTCGGAAGGTACACCTTCATATTATAATTAAGCGCATACTGCCTGCCGAGGTTTTCTACTCCGGCTTTTGACACGCCATACGGGGTATGAGGAGTTAAAAGCCTGTCCTCTTTAAGCGGGCAGTCTTCTTCTTTAATATTGCCATATTCCGCACTGGAGCAGGCAAGGAGCACCTTCGCCTCCGGCACGGCTTCCTTACAGCAATAAAGCACATTCAAGGTGCCGATATAGTTTGTGTCATGAGTCACATATTCCAGATTCCAGGAATCACCATTAAATGCCTGTGCCGCCATGTGTATCACTATGTCAGGCTTGAAATCCCTGAATATCCGCATCAGGGCGTCTCTTTCCATGATGTCGCAACGGACTATCTTATCGTCCTGAATAGCTGCCATACGGCTTGCCGCAGAGTTCCTTGCGATGCCTATGACCTCTGCCCCGTCGTTTATATAGCTTTTCATGAAGTGCGAGCCGACCATACCGGTTCCGCCCGTGACTAAAACTCTCATACGTTTCCTCTCCTGTTCATTCATGCCTGGCATATATACGGCTGCCTGACATTCAGAAATAGTGTACCACATTCAGCGATTAAAGCAAATAATTGAGCAAAATAATAATGTGACGTATATTCAATCATGTTGAAATTTATGCTATCATAGTTGCAGATGAATTTTTGACGAGGGGGGGTAATACAATGTTTGAACAGATAAAGCTTGATTACGGATTTGACGCGTTAGAGCCGTATATAGATGCCGAGACTATGGAGACGCACTATGGGAAGCATCATGCCACATATACGGCAAACCTAAATAAGCTTGCGGAGCAGGCAGGCAAGATAAACGAGAGCATAGAGGACATACTCGCAGAGGTTGTAGAGGTAGAGGATATCAATCTGCGTACGGGACTTAGGAATAACGGCGGCGGGTATTACAATCATAACCTTTATTTCAAACAGATCGCTCCGGGCGGATCAAAGTCTCCCACAGGAAGGCTTGCAGCGAAGATTGATGAATGCTTCGGTAGCTTCGACAGCATGAAAGAGAAACTCACGGCTCTTGCTATAGGGCAGTTCGGCTCCGGCTGGGCTTGGCTTTCTAAGACCGCCGAGGGCAATCTCTATGCGTCAAAGACGGACAATCAGGATAATCCCATCTCATTGCATACTGGACATACGCCTATAATGTGCATAGACGTATGGGAGCATGCTTATTACTTAAAATATAAAAATCTCAGGGCTTCATACATAGAAGCTCTCTGGAATGTAATAAACTGGGATGTCGTAGGAAGCTTATACGAGGGGTAAAGTATCTGCCCACTGACTATCCCGATTCGCAGAAACTCTGCTTACATAATAAGGCAGGATCAATGTATCTGGTTCTGCCTTATTTTTTGTTTACTAAATAGGCTTTAATTTATTTTCAGCAGCCGGAATCTATTTAGACAGGCGAATATCTCCTGCCTTCTGGGTACTGCCAATCCCGCCTCAGGAGTCCTGCCTGCATAAAGCGCATCTGCTCCGCCCTTTTCCATGCGCTTTTCCAATTCATCTACTATCTCCGTTAAGGTTTTCCTGCCGTCTATCATCCGTTCCGCTGCCATGAGAAGAGCCTTGCACAGAGCGGCATTCTGTCCGCTGTCAACAATCTGCTCCACATATCTTAGTGATACTGTCTCGTGATTTACGGAGAACCCGTCAAGCCCCAGCGTTTTTGTCTTTATTCTGTCACCGAGAAGCTCCCTGCCGGGCTTCGCGGGTACGCGTTTATTATCGGGAGCATGATAAGAAAGCTCTGTCTTCTCCATCACGGGGTAATCCTCTGCTTCCTTTTTCGCCTTCTCCGTGATGTCTAATACTTTGTACCTATCCATCTGTATGACTGTATCGGACACATTAAAGTATGCTCCGAAGCTCCCTGCCACCAGTATGGTCGATATTCCTGCCTCTCTTATCTGTCCTATCCTCGATAGGAAAGGAGTTATGGGCTCGTCCTCGCCATGTATGACTCGCTGCATCAACTCATCCCTTATCATGAAGTTAGTAGCACAGGTGTCCTCGTCTATCAGCAAAGCATGCGTGCCCGCCTCTATAGCTTCAGCGACATTTGCAGCCTGTGACGTGGATCCGCTTGCATCCTCGGTCGTGAAGCTTGATGTATCCCGACCGTCGGGAAGATTATTTATAAAAAGAGAAATGTCCGTTCCATGCACGGATCTTCCGTCCTCAGCCCTTATCTTCACGGCATCCGCCTCTGTCAGTACGAATTCCCTGCCATCGCCAGTTATATGGTTATATACCCCTCTCTCCAAAGCCTTTAATAGCGTAGATTTGCCGTGATAGCCTCCGCCCACTATAAGTGTGATGCCTCGCTTTATTCCCATGCCGGATATCGTGCCTCTGTGTGGCGTTTCTATCTCCGCCTTCAATGTTTCAGGTGACCTGAATAAGACCGCTCCCTTCATCGGAAGCTGTGACACGCCGGAGACCCTCGGCAGCACCGCTCCGTCTGCGACAAAAGCGATAAGCCCCATTTCCTGCATCTTATTCCGTATCGCAGCCTGATCGTCAGAAAGCTCAATCGCAGCCTTCACGTCTCTTTCTGTCTCTTTCCTGCTAATCAAAGCGCCCACAACGCATTTCGGCACATAATCAAAGAGCATGCGGATAAGCTCTCTCGAATTTATCGTCCTGCCATTCGCAGGAAAGCCCGCCCTGAAACGCAGATATACCGTGCCTGTCTCCTCATCCACACGACAGTCGCTTCTTTCTAATATCTCCTGCCCCGGCTTGCATACCTCTATTGCACCGCTTTTTCCCGAACCCTTTGCAAGATGACTGACCCTTGATGCTTCTGCATGAAAGTACCGTAAAAGCTTATCCTGCAGTGCGATCCGTCTGTGCTTCACGCTACGGTATTCCTCCGGAAAGCCTGCCCTCTCTCCCGGCACCTCGATCGTCAGATGTGAAGGAGCGGCGAAAGGATCTCCCTGCACATGATCAATATGCAAGATGTATCCATCAAAATGATAATCCCCCTTCGTGCTTTTGTAATTCGGATATCCCCTGTGGTCTATAGATTCCAACAGATTTCTAAGATCATTTTTGTTTTTCATTACAGCTCCTTTTTATGACTTTGTTATTTCATATATTTTTTCTAATAAACTTTTATTTGCTTCATGATCTTTAACCGCTATCCTGAACCATCCTTTTCTAAGCCCTTTGAAATCACCGCAATCCCTTATAAGGAAGCCTTTTTCCAAAAGTTTATCGTACAGATTTCTTTTTGACTGGCACAAGATATAACAGGTATCCGAAGATATGAATTCTATTCCTATTTTTTTCAGGTTTCCTTCCAGATACCTCCGTTCCTTTTTTACCATATGATAGGAACGTTCAAGGTAGTCCGTATCCTGCATCATCCCGGCACAGGCAACTCCTGCCTCCATTGCTTGTATAGACAGATTCCATTCGGGAAGATAACCAGTAAGCCTCGATATGTTATCAGCCGACGATATGACATAGCCGATACGTACTCCGGGAATGGCAAAGGTCTTCGTAAAAGCCTTGACTACGAAAAGATTCTTTTGTTTTACAGCTATAGCGGACAAGCTATACTGATACTCTGATAACGGCAGGAAGCATTCGTCCGCTACCAGACAGGTTCCGGTTCTTTCACATCTTTCCGCTATCTTAAACAGAAGTTTTTTATCTATATTCCTGCCCGTGGGATTATTGGGATTGGCAATAAACACTATTCCTGTATCGGCGTCTATCCTATCCGGAACAGTCTCTATCTCTGCCTCCGGACAGTATTTGATCTTACAATCATCTAATATCCCCAAAGCGTATCCATACCCCGAAAAGCATGGACTTATAAGCAAGGCTGTAGCAGGCTTCACCATCTGCACTATAGCAAATAAGATCTCCGATGCCCCGCTGCCGCCGAGCACTTCATCCGTATTACATTTCTCAGAAGCCGCCAGCGCTTCCTTTAATCGCCTCTGTCTGATATCAGGATATTCGCTTACATGACTGATAGAGTCTTTCAAAGCATCTATAACCTCAGCGGGCGCACCCATAGGATTTATGCTTACAGAAAAATCATATTCTATTTTCTTTTCGTAAATATCCCCGCCGTGACCCATACAGGTATTATATCACCTCTTATCATCTTGTAATCTCCATGTCGGATTTACTCTATTATTTTCTTTCTTTTTACATACCCGGAAAACCTCGGCAGGGTAAGGCTTACATATCCGTATCTGGATGTGTCTATTAATCCTTTTTTATTCAATCTGCCTCTGTAGGTCGAAAAAAGACTTGATGACATTTTTAATTCTGTCAGAAGCTCTTTTACCTTAACCTCGTTATAGTCAGCTATCGCTGTGATGACCTGAATATCTTTTGCTGACATTTCCGACCAGATCTTATCGTAGACAAATTCCTCCAGATATTGATCATACTCAGGAAATAGTTTCTCCAATTTTTTACTTCTATTCTCCCATCTTATATATCCAAGAACCTGATATGCGAACGCATAGCCTTTCGTAGCCATCCCCATTTCCGCTGCATCATTTTCAGATATATTGAATATTTTCTGATAGCTGCGGATAATGGCATTTATATTCAGAGGTTCTAATATAATTTTCGGAGCTCTGTATAGAAAAGTAAGGGTCTTTTCATTTTGCAGATTGAATATATTCTCATATAATCCGGTCATTATAAGAAAAACGTCATGTTCCTGTCGCATGAATATCTGAAAAGCGCTTGCGAACACTTTGACATTCTTACTGTTTGTAACTTCATCTATAGCTATCAGAAGCTTCTTTTTATGCTTCTTCAAGGCATCTAACATCATTCCTATGGCTGACTCGATATTAGTCAGAGATATTCCATTTTCTATGCTTTTGCCTATGCCAAAAAATGAAAGATCCGGTTTAGCCTCCAGAAAAATCGGCTTAAGGGCCGGTTTGCTGTATAGCTTAGAGGCAAGATCCTCTAAAAGATCCTGCTCCGGATTAAGCTCTACTGTCACCCAGGCATCATTGTTCTTAAAAATACTGACAATTTCTGTCATAAGAACAGTCTTACCCGAACCTCTGATCCCGGTGATCATATATACCCGTGAAGATGGATGTTCAGCAGTATACGTTTCATAAATTTTATTCGTCGTACTCAGCCTTGAAATATATTGATGCGGTTTCCTGCCGAAAGCTATGGTAAACGGATTATCCATAATATCTATAACTTTATTCTTCTTCTATAACTAACTATAAGTTTCTATAACTTTGCGATTATTCTATAAGTCTCTATAACTTTTGTCAAGGACTCTTTTGCTTTTTTGCAGGTATATACCCCGATGGCATACGAGCTGATCCCCTCTTTAATATTCGGATACATATGATGCTGGGGTCAAAAGCCCCTTTGCGTTGTTTATGATGCTTACGCATGGCTACGCAGCAAGCTGCTCTCGCCATGCTCCGTCCATTCGGAATCCGCTAATTTGCTACGCAAATTGCTACTTCCTCATGTTCGGGCG
>JAFTAP010000086.1 GCA_017455525.1 Lachnospiraceae bacterium | reverse complement strand
CGCCATGCTCCGTCCATTCGGAATCCGCTAATTTGCTACGCAAATTGCTACTTCCTCATGTCCGGGCGGGTCACAAGTTCCAAATCCTATTTGTGCAAGCACAATCGGATTTGTACCTTTTGACCCTAGCATCATATTATTCCTTCAGCTTCTGTATCTGCCTGTAAAGCCTTCGGATATTCTTATCGAAGTATATCCTTAATGCGGCTATGAGCACGAATATAAGCTGTATGTGTCCCTTTAGGTCAAAGCCTGCCTCTATGACCTTATTATCAAAATCAGGCGTAAGGTGCAGGTGCTTCGTATATACCGGATAGAAGGAATAAATGATCCCTACCGCCTCTCCCGTAGTCGCCGGGTCGTCCATGCCAAGCTTTAAGTCTATGTCAAGCTTCCTCGGTCTTATATGCCAGAGCAGCTTCTTAACCCTTAGAAGCAGCTCTTTCACTGCCGCCTGATCACGTTCGTCGTTCAGCATATACACGACACGTTTTATTTTAACATAAAGAGACGAGATTTGGTATTTTATTTTGGATATGCGCCCCTCCTCCGGTGCCTTGCGCTCTCCCAGCGTGTCGGACACTTTCTCGGGCCTTGGGTATACCTTGAAGAATAAGACCTTTGCAACTATGTCCTGCTTATCCTTATCCATGTCAAAGCTCACCCTGACTATATGCAAAAGCCAGTTAACCTTAGCGCCTATCTCGTATTTATTATCCGTATCCTCATAGGAGCCTTCTGCCTTATAATGAATCGGAGCGAGAAGTATTATAAGGATTAAAAGAAGAAGCACCCCGATGATCACTACAAGTATAATTCCGATCATCTTCAATATCTGCAGGGCTATCATTCGAAAAGCTCCTCTACATAAGAGCGTATGGTATCATGGCCGTATTCAACAGATGCCTCGAATATCTCCCTCACGACCTCGATAGCTTCTTCCTCGGACTTTGCGATGCCTATTATGTCAAGCTCTTTATTCTTATAAAAGGCTTGATTAAGCTGTGCTGTATCGTAATATTCCAAAGGATCTATGCCATTTTCGGCAGGACAGATCAGATATGTGCCGAGCACGAGCTTATGCTTCTTAAGTTTTCTTATAATCTTGGAAGGATCGCCCTTTATGCTCTCCCCAAGGAACACTCTGCTTGCGAATCTCATAAAACAAATTATACCAGATTTCCAAGCTCATGAGAAACCATGCTCATAAATCCGGTATGCTCGTTCTCAAATGATTAAAAACACAGACATTTACAGATTATTTACTGTTCTTTGAAGAGAACTGTGACTGCTGATGCCTCGTAGACGAGTGACTAAGCTCCGTCTCAAGCTGAACTATGCGCTTCTCTTTCTCATTTATCTCCTCGCGCATCTCCTGCATAGTTGCTTCCAGCGCCTCATTTTTGCTCATTTCAGTGACCAGATTGTGCTTCACATCGTAGAGATCCTTATCACGGCGCTCTAAATCTTCATTTAGCTGATCCACCTGCTCTCTGGTCTTGAAGTATTCGTCCGCTATATTAAGAAGCACCAGGACATTCTGAGTATCGGCAGGAAGTCTTCTGTAGCTGTCGACCTTCCTGTACTCCTCAAGCCTGCTGTTGACAAAGCTGGCTACCCTCTGCATATATTCATCACTCTCATACCCCATGAGAGTATAATTCTTACCTGAAATGGTTACTGTAGTCTCGCTCTTTTCCCTGTTCCTAGCCATGACTGACTCCTATAAATAAAATAAAACACAGATATTATACCATATTTGTTGACAGGTGCATAATCCAACAAAGAACTAACTTCTGGTATACAATCCTTTCTGCAGGTGCTCGTAAGCCCTGTCGGTAACTACTCTGCCCTTCGGGGTACGGTTTATGAAGCCGTTCTTTAATAAATACGGCTCGTAGACATCCTCTATCGTGCCGGAATCCTCTCCTATCGTGGCTGCAAGCGTATCAAGCCCCACCGGGCCTCCGTCAAACTTATCTATCATGGTTATAAGCATATTGCGGTCCACATTATCAAGCCCGAATTTATCGACCTCCATGATATCTAAGGCTTCTCTTGCTATCTCCTCTGTTATCTCCCCGTCATACCTTACCTCGGCATAGTCTCTGACGCGCTTTAGAAGCCTGTTAGCGATACGGGGCGTTCCTCTGGACCTCATACCCATCTCCTTCGCTCCCTGCTCCTCTATGCGGACATTAAGACGCTTTGCGGAGTTCTTTATAATAAGAGCAAGCTCATCCACGGTATAAAACTCAAGCCTCTGTATGACGCCGAAGCGATCCCTTAACGGAGCAGATAAAAGCCCTGCGCGGGTTGTGGCTCCTACTAAAGTAAAATGAGGAAGATCTAGCCTTAAAGACCTAGCCGTAGGTCCCTTGCCTATCATTATATCTATGGCATAGTCTTCCATGGCGGGATAAAGCACTTCCTCCACCTGCCTGTTAAGCCTGTGTATCTCATCTATGAAAAGCAGGTCGTTTTCCTGTAAATTATTGAGGATGGCAGCCATGTCACCGGGCTTTTCTATGGCAGGTCCTGACGTGACCTTGATATGCACGCCCAACTCATTCGCTATTATCTCTGACAGAGTCGTCTTACCAAGGCCAGGAGGTCCATAAAGCAATACATGATCCAAGGCGTCGCCCCTGCTCTTTGCCGCCTCGATATATATCCGCATCTGATCCTTTATCTTCTCCTGACCTATATAGTCGTCAAGCCTTCTAGGACGTAGCGAGGTCTCTATCTTCTCATCTTCTGTATTTAAATTTGTCTCCAGTACCCGTCTTTCCATATCTGTCTTATATACTCTTCTTTACTACAGAAGCTTTAATGCCACCTTGAGTATAGCATTAGCGTCCGCCCCTTCGGGAACCTCAGCCGCCTTCACCGCCCTGTATGCCTCGGTCTGGCTGTATCCAAGCGCAATAAGAGCTTCCGCTGCTTCCGTCCTGTCATCAGGTATCGCCACAGTGCCGCCGGATGACACGCCATTAAAGCTGTCACCATCGTCTACTGCATCGCCTATCTTATCCTTAAGCTCCACTATAAGCTTCTGAGCTGTCTTTCCGCCTATTCCGGGTGCCCTTGATATAGCTTTTGCATCCCCCGTGAGTATAGCGAACCGAAGATCAGATACGCTCATAACGGAAAGTATCGCCTGCGCGCCCTTAGGCCCTATCCCCGATACCTTTATCAGCATCTTGAAAAGCTCCAGCTCATCCCTATGAAGAAAGCCGAAAAGCGACATATCGTCTTCTCTTACCGCCATGTACGTATAGAGCTTTACTTCATCTCCGACAGAAGGCATCTCCGCAGCCTTGCCTGATCCTATATTAACCTCAAAGCCGATACCGCTCACATCAATAAGAGCTATATTCTCTCCTACCGTGTCAACTATACCTCTTATGAAACCGATCATAGACTATTCCTTCAATAAACAACGCCCCGATGCAATATCACCGGGGCAGATTAATTACTATCTTTTAATACTTCCTCTTACGAGCCGCTTCGGACTTCTTCTTACGCCTTACGCTAGGCTTCTCGTAATGCTCTCTCTTGCGGATCTCCTGCTGTATGCCCGCCTTAGCGCAGTTCCTCTTGAACCTGCGAAGCGCGCTGTCCAAAGACTCATTATCTTTTACGATTACGCTCGACATCTTCCTCATCCCTCCCTTCAGACCGCATCACTCTGAATGGGTTTATTTGCGTGCCATGCACACCGTGAATTATTATACCGATGAACCTTGATCCAGTCAAGAAAAAATTAGGGTTGTCCCCACACTACTCGCATTTAGGTAGGGCAAGCGTTCCTGTGCGGGCTATCTCGGTTATCGATATCTGATTTAATAGCCTTATCAGCATCGCAGTCCTGTCAGGTCTGTCGCAGATCTGTATCAGCATCTGGTTCTCTGACATATCGACTATGTCGGCTTTCATGGCTCCGACTATCTCCATTATGTCCTTACGGTTCGATTTATTATATTTAACCTTAAGGAGCATCAGCTCTCTTGATACGGCATCACTTTCTTCATAAGTCTTTATCTTGATGACGTCGAGCTTTTTATTAAGCTGCTTCTCTATCTGCTCAAGCGTTCTCTCGTCTCCCGATGATACTATCGTCATCACGGACACATTCGGATCATCAGTCGCGCCGACCGCAAGAGAATCAATATTAAAACTCCTCCTTGCAAAAAGTCCCGCAACCTTCGCCAGCACTCCCGATCTGTTCTCTACCAATACTGTGTATATCTTCTTCATAAAAGACCTCCATTTCGGAACCATGCACTACACTAAAAATTAATTATTTCACCGTATCCGATGAATCGACTATTACCTCCATAAGCGCCGCCCCGTCATTTGCAAGGAATTCCTGTATCTTGTCATCTATACCATCCATATTCTCAAGCCTGAAATAAGGGATATCATAGGCTCTCGCAAGGTCATCAAGCTTCGGATAAGAGCCGAGCTTAACCATCTCATACCTGTCGTTTAGGCTGTAATGCTGATACTCTCTCACAAGCCCAAGATAATTATTGCGGAGCACGACTATCTTGATATCGACCTTCTCCTCTTTCATCGTGGCAAGCTCCATCATGGACATCTGGAAGCCGCCGTCACCGCAGACCGCCACGACCTGACGGGTCTTATCCGCCATCTTCGCCCCTATAGCGCATGGCACGGCATAACCCATTGTTCCCATGCCTCCCGATGTAAAGAACCTGCCTCCGTCACGCACATTCACGTTCCTGCACGACCAGATCTGATTCTGTCCCACGTCAGCCACGTATACCGACCTGTCAGCCATATCCTGCGACATAAGTCCTATGAATACCGCAGGATTCACATGCTTATCGGAGAACTTCAAAGGATTAGGCAGCTTCCTGTATTCATTTAAGTGTGCTACCCATGAAGCAGTATCTATCGACAGCTCTATCTCCTTCATGTCGGTGAATATATTCTTCGCATCACCGACTATCGGTATCGTAGGTCCTACGTTCTTACCTATCTCTGCAGGATCCACGTCTATATGCACGAGGACTTTATTATCAAGCACTGTATCAGGATTAGCCACTGCCCTGTCAGCGACGCGCGCTCCCACCATTATGAGCATGTCGCACTCCTGCATGGCTTTATTCGCTGATATAGCGCCATTATTACCTACCATACCGTAATTCAGCTCATGGTCGGTCGGAAGCACCCCTATGCCCATCATCGTATGCACCACGGGAATATTATACTTCTCTACGAACGACCGCAGCTCTTTCTTCGCCCCCGAAAGGAAAACTCCGCCACCGGCGCATATAAGAGGCTTCTTAGCCTTCTTAAGCTCAGATACCGCCTTCTTTATCTGCTGTATATGTCCCTTTACAGTGGGTTTATAGGTGCGCAGATTCACCTCTTCGGGATAAATAAAATCCTTTAATTCTGCCCTCTGCACATCTATCGGGACATCTATGAGCACCGGGCCTCTTCTGCCTGTATTTGCTATATAGAAAGCTTCCTTGAATATGCGTGGTATATCATTAACATCCTTAACAAGATAGCTGTACTTCACTATGCTTTCGGCAGCTCCCGTAACATCCGCCTCCTGAAAGCCGTCAGAACCTATCAGATCCGAATCAACCTGCCCCGATATGCACACAAGAGGGATAGAATCCGCATAAGCCGTGGCTATCCCTGTTATAAGATTGAGCGCACCGGGTCCCGATGTCACGGCACATACCCCGACTCTTCCGAGTGTCCTCGCATATCCCGACGCCATATGTCCCGCATTCTGCTCCGTGCGAACCAGCACCTGCCTGATATTAGTCGCTCCGAGGCTGTCAAAGAAATTAGCTATAGCAACCCCCGGATAGCCATACACTATCTCTACATTTTCCATCTCAAGGCATTTCGCCATCGCTTCCGATCCAGTCATACACCCTCCTGTTATATATGTCTATTACTTATAACTACCTTTTTACTAATAAGCACATTTGTTTTCAAATTCAAGCATCTTTATCCAACAAGCTTCCTGGCAACTTTTACTGCCTCAGACGCATCTGCGGAATATCCGTCGGCTCCTATCTCCTGCCTGTATTCCTCCGTAACTACGGCTCCTCCTATCATGAACTTACCTTTGTAGCCCTGCTCCTTGCCATAAGAAACGACATTTTTCATCTCATTCATCGTCGTCGTCATAAGAGCCGATAACCCGATTATATCCGCCTTTTCTTCGATAGCCGTCTTTATTATCGTCTCCTTCGGTACATTCTTCCCTAAATCTATTACTCTGAAACCATAGTTTTTAAGCATCAGCACGACAAGGTTTTTCCCTATGTCGTGTATATCGCCCTCGACGGTCGCTATCACTATGACCGGCGCATTTTCATCACTCCCGCCCGTAGAAAGATATGGCTCAAGCACATGGATCGACCGCTCCATAGTCTCAGCAGAAGCTATAAGCTGCGGCAGGAAATATTTACCCTTATCAAAGAGCTCGCCCACATCATTTATTGCAGAAATCAAAGCGTTATCCAATATATCCTTCGCCTCTGTTCCGCCTTTAAGTGCTTCTTCTGTCATTCCCTGTATAGCACCTTTGCGTCCCTTTAATACTGCATTGTGAATATCAGATATAAAACCATTCCCGGCACCATTCGAGGTATTATTTTCCATAGCTATACCGTCTTTTCCTGGTACTATAGGAGAGGCTCCCGACGTTACAGCATTTCCGCCTGTAACAGCCTTTTTAACGTCAGATGCGAGCTTCGCCTGCGCCGCAATCTCATCCGCGTGCTCATTCATATAGTCTATATATCTGATATCCGCTTCAGGATGCGCCATCAGAAGGTCGCTTGAAAGCACTGTCCTTATCATGGCGTCCTGATTCGGATTAAGTATCGCAGACGTGAGGTGTGAGCGTATAGCCATGGCAAGAAAAGCCGTATTCACGTTTATCCTCTCCGGAAGTCCGAAAGATATATTGGAAAGCCCGCAGGTAGTAGCTAGTCCCAGCGAATGACAGTATTCTATGGTATCGAGCGTATCTATCGCGGCCCTTGGTATAGCTCCTACCGTACCAACCAATCCGTCAACTATTATATCCTCTTTGGTAAAACCCATAGCGAAGGCTTTTTTCAGTACGATATCTATATTTTTCTTCTTCTCATCAAGGCTCTTCGGAAGCCCCTCGTCCCCGATAGGGAGCAGTATGAACATAGCGCCGTATTTCTTTGCTATCTCAAGCATCCTGTCACATCTGTCGGATTCTGCGGATATCGAGTTTATCAAAGCTCTGCCGGGATATCGCCTTAGTGCGGCCTCCATGATATCAGGATTGCTTGTATCTATGCATAGCGGAAGCGAGGTCGTCTGCGTCACGGTATCTATGGCAGCGAGCATCAGCTCTTTCTCATCGACTCCGCTCATTCCCATGTTCACGTCAAGTATATCCGCTCCCTTCTCCTCCTGCTCCTCGGCAAAGGATATGACCATGTCAAAGGAACCTTCCCTAAGCTCCGCCTGAAGCTTCTTCTTGCCCGTAGGATTTATCCTCTCGCCTATGATTAGAAATCTCCCGTCAAGGTCGAAGATAAGGCTCTTCCGCTCTGATGTGAGCATACGCTTACCCTTACCCTGCACATTATCCGTACTCATGACATCGTTTCTCGGTATCGCCCTTATATAATCAGGATCCGTACCACAGCATCCGCCCACGATCGCAGCTCCCGCCTTTATTATCTGCGAAAGCCCCTCCCCGAAGCCCTTAGGATCAAGGTCATAAACCGTGCGTCCCGACTCGTCAAGAGAAGGAAGCCCCGCATTAGGCTTGCATATAATCGGTATCCTCGAAACCTCATGCAGCTTTTTTATGATAGGTATCATCCTGTCAGGACCAGTGGAGCAGTTCGTTCCGAAGGCATCCGCCCCAAGTGCCTGCAAGGTGACAAGAGCCGTGACAGGATCAGTGCCGTAGAGCGTCCTTCCGTCCACCTCAAATGTTAGCGTAGCCATGATCGGAAGCTCGCATACCTCCTTGCACGCTATTACGGCAGCCCTTGTCTCCTGCAGGCTCATCATGGTCTCAACTACTATAAGGTCTGCACCGCCTTCAGCAAGAGCGCTTATCTGCTCCTTGTAAATCCCTACAAGCTCCTCAAACTTCATAGGTCCCACCGGCTCTATCTGTACGCCGGTCATTGAAATATCTCCCGCCACATAGCAGCGAGGCTTATCATGATTATCCGCCATAAATTCCGCTATGGTTTTCTTTGATAGCCCGACTAAGGCTTTATTCATCTCAAAAAGCCTGTCATACAGACCGTATTCCTCAAGCTTTATCTTATTGCAGGAAAAAGTCGGGGAATAAAGAATCCTGCTCCCCGCTTCAAGATATCCCCTCTGCAGCTCACAGATAACATCGGGATGCTCCATTATCCAAAGATCGGGACAGACTCCGGAGGTTAGTCCTTTCTTCTGAAGATTCGTTCCTGTCGCACCGTCAAGAAGAATAAGTCCCTCACTAGTTAATGCCCGAAACTCATCCCTTGTCATCAGCGTGCACCATCCGTCATATTCAAATTAATCTCAAGCGTTCCTCGCGACATCACCATTTTAATCATCAGACATCAATCATCACGGTCATCATCGTCAAATCCGTCATCACCGAAGCCATCATGATCCATATCAGGCGCTTCAGGATATCCGATACTCTCTCTCGTATATACCCTGTTAGCCCTCCTCTGCTCCTCTATCTTCTGTGAGAAAAGCTCCTTTACCTTCTCCGAATCCCTGATATTAACGATAAGGAAATTCCCCATGCTCTTGTCTGAGGAGTCAATCTTTAATGTACCTATCCCGAATATCTTCTGCAGAAGCGTCCTTACCAGCACCACATCCGTCATGCGGTAAAGCCTTACCTCGTCATATCTTGTGCTTAAAAGCCCCTTCTCAAGATAGAACCTCTGACTGTCAAGTGCATATTTCGTGAAGCTCCACGGCATCCCGAAGAAATTCCTCTTCCTGTCCTCCCATATGGAATTCTCCTTGCGCTTCTTACCACTCTCCTTACGCTTCTTCTCATACAGCACCGTGAGCACGATAGCCAGCACAAAAGCAATAACCAGACAGATAACTACTATCAAAAGAATATGCCCAATCTTTTCCAACATAATTCAAAACCTCCATTTTGACCCGTCAGCCATATTAAATATTTCAAGAATAAAAGTTCCCCATATACTAATATGATGCTCACGCATGGCTACGCAGCAAGCTGCTCCCGCCATGCTCCGTCCATTCGGAATCCGCTAATTTGCTACGCAAATTGCTACTTCCTCATGTCCGGGCGGGTCACAAGTTCCAAATCCTATTTGTGCAAGCACAATCGGATTTGT
>JAFTAP010000085.1 GCA_017455525.1 Lachnospiraceae bacterium | reverse complement strand
TTCTGCCAGGATACAGGCAAACAATGATGCCGAGTTTCCACCCAAGGTAGCTGAAGACAAGAATGCCATTGACAGGAAATGGCTCAAGGACGAGATGACACGGGACATGGCATCCTTAAGGCTGCTTACCGGACTTTCCCCTGAGGAGATGGGACGGATACTCGGAGTATCGGTCAGCATATATAAGAACATGGAAGCAGGCAGACGGGAGATAACTTGGGATCAGTACATAGCCCTGCTTTTCGTGTTCCGATATAACGGCAGAACAGAGGAAGTCGTTGACACGCTTGGGCTATATCCGGAGCGTCTGAGACACAGGATAGAGGCGAAGGGAGGCTGATGGCATGGATGATAATGTGATTCTTAAAGGGCTTGACACTCTCGACCGAGATGGGCTTATGAAGCGGCTTTCAGATGAGCTTCCCATATTCACGGGGGAGATGGGGACAACTCCCGGCGAGATAGCCCACAGAGCCGGACTTGAGCCCGGCAGGATAGGTCAGATCATGGATGGCAAGCGCAGTATGAAATGGAGCGAGTATATGTGCATCCTTTTCGTGCTGTGGAGCGATGAGAGGAGCCATGAGATCGTGGAGAAGAACGGTATGTTCCCGGATGCACTTCAAAAAGCCATGTCTGTAAACAGGAATGAGCATGGGAATAATAATTAACTAAAACTTCCCACACCGAAAAGGTGTGTTGAACCTTGAAAATTCAATATTTCAGCCAATAAAAAAGGCATAAATGCGTTCCGTTTTGGTATAATGGAATTGTCAAGAAACCATTTCAAATCGGAGGATTTATGCCATGTACATTATACCACAGAATCAGCAGGATGAAGAGCTTTTCAGTACGATTTGTATATGCTTTTGAGCGACTTAAAGGAACGTGTTATTTTGTAGTATTTGGGTGGATTATGTGATATCATATCCCCGACATGGATAAGAGCACCAGAAGGGAACTGAGGGAGAGCGCTTTTCGCTTTGCGGATGCGATGACGTACAAGGACATAGCTGCGTATGCCTCCAGTACGGCGTTTTTCTTTTTTATTGCTATCATACCGCTTCTTATAATTCTGTCGAAGCTCTTGCCGTTGACAGGGATCACGGATGATCAGCTTATTAAGATAATAACCTCTGTCACGCCTGAGTTTACGGATCTCATGGTTGTGCTTGTAGTGAAGCAGGCTTATGGCTCTTCGACCGGAGTTATCTCCATATCTGCGGTGGTTCTGCTCTATGCCACCGCAAGGGGAATGCTTGCCCTTATCAGGGGGCTTAACAGGATATATGAGGTCCAGCAGAATAAGAGAGGCGGAGTTGTCCTTATGATAAGGGCTTTCGTAGTCACTATCTTAATGGTAGTAGACCTTGTCCTTCTGTTGATCGTCATAGTCTTCGGAGAGTCTATAATGGATTTTCTTATTATGCATATAAAGCTTCTTGACAGGGTGCCTGTGATATTCACTTTTCGCTATTTACTGATGTTCGCTCTGGGTATATTCAGCTTCATGCTGATCTATGCTTTTGTTCCGGGGGAAAGGCAGTCTTTTAAGAAGCAGTTTCCCGGTGCGGTGTTTTCGACGCTCGCATGGGTTGTGTTTTCATTCTTCTTCTCGCTTTTCATAGGGAGCAGCATTTACGGTACTTATTACGGAAGCCTCGCTGCGGTCGTAGTCTTCATGATGTGGCTCTACGGCTGCTTCTATATAGTACTTATTGGGGCGAATATAAATCATTCATTCCGCTGGTTCTGCCGTCCCGGAAAGCCAAAGGGCAAATAGATCCAATAAACCAGGTGCTGCATAGCTTATGTTTTTATTGCCTTAATACCTTTTTCCTGTTAAAATAAGGTATTACAAAAACAAATCAGATAGCGGCTGCATTCATGATTCCGCTGAAAGGTTAGCTTATGCAGGAAACAGGGAAGTTGATAGAAGGATTGAAGGATCTGATGCATAAGGCGTCTACGGAAAGTCTGGACACTGACGCATATAAGGAGATATGCGGAAAGCTTAATGTATCTAAGATGTACTACGATATCGAGCTCGGGAGAGAGAACAGATACAGGAATCTCGCCACGGGGCAGCTTGTCATAGCTGACGAGGAGAGGGATGGCAAGATCATGCTCTACGACAGCGGTGAGGAGACCGATCTTACTATGACCTATCCTTATTACTACGAGGGTGTCGAGTATGTTCACGCATATATAGAATTTCCGGTCGGAGTGAAGAAGGAAGACCTCGACCTTGAAATCTATCAAATGATGGCAGATGTTATTTATATCCTTGTCAGCCGTAAGAATATGCGCCTGATGCTTGATTTCGCAGAGATCGTAGATCCGCTCACAGGCATACCCAATATAGTATTTACTACGAGGAGATACAACGAGGTTACGAAGACTGTCGCGCCTGAGGATATATGCGTCCTTTTCGTGAACCTCAGGAATTTCAAATATATAAATGAATCAGCGGGGGCAAAGGCCGGTGATGAGGCTATAACCCAGTACGCAAGGAAAGTACTTCATTTCGTTGACAGAAGCTGTGAGTCGTGTTGCAGGATCGGCGGTGATAATTTCGTCATGTTCATCTTGAAGGAACATCTTGATGAGATGATAGAGAAGCTTCACAGCGTTAAGCTGGCTGATCTAGAGAGCGCCCCGAATCAGGTCTTTAAGGTGAACTGCTGGATAGGCGTGTCCGAGGTACAGCCGGGACAGACTCCGGAACCTTTCGTAGCAAGACTTAACGAGGCTGCGGCGGCATGCAATATGGGTAAGACGCGCTTCAAGAAAAATGTCGTGCTTTTCGATGACGAGCTTGTGAAGATGATGGGGCAGAGCAGAAGGATAATCGCTCTTTTCAAGCCTGCCGTCAAGAATCACGAGTTCCATCCGTTCTTCCAGGCAAAGGTTGACATGAATACAGGCAAGCTAGTGGGCTTTGAGGCGTTATGCCGATGGATACATGAAGGCAGCTTTATCTATCCCGATCAGTTCATACCTGTGCTTGATAAGGAAGGTCTCATTCACGATCTTGATATGGCCATATTCTCCGAGACCTGCCATGCTATAAAGAAGTGGAAGGAGATGGGGCTTACCCCGCCGAGGGTTTCCTCTAACTTCTCAAGGAAGAATCTTTACGTGCCTGACATAGAGGAAAAGATATACTCAGTCATACAGGAGAACGGTCTTGATTCGGGCGATGTCGAGATAGAGATAACGGAGAGCGTGAAGGAGTCGGATTACGACAGGCTCATAGAATATGTGAAGACGCTGAAGAATCTGGGCATACATATTTCTATAGATGATTTCGGGACAGGCTATTCCTCGCTTTCACTTATTCATAATATAGACGCTGATGTAGTGAAGATAGACAAGAGCTTCGTGGATGAGATAACGAATGAAAGCAAGGCGAAGATACTTATTGAGAGCATTATAAGCATAGCGCATAGGCTTAAGATGTCGGTAATCGCAGAGGGCGTAGAGACAGCGGAGCAGGGCAGGGCGCTGCTTGATTTCGGCTGCTCCTATGCGCAGGGTTATTATTACAGCAAGCCCGTGGATTTTGAGACGGCGACTTCTCTTATATCTGATCCACCCTTCCTGCCTATAGCGAGTGGCATGGCGTGATATGGCGCATTAGGTTTTTTGGATGAATTATGTTACAATTATTAAATTAACTTTGATTTATTCATGTCTGACCTTACCTATGTGTCAGACAGGGGAGTAAGATGACTACTAGCAGCTTTAATTATTACGGATATGACAGGGACACTCACTCTGACTGCATGAGCCTGATCCGCACGACGAATTTCAGGCACATGCATATACTTAATGTGTGGTTCATCTCGATAAACGTGTTCTTTGTCATCTGCTCTTATTTCAATATCTTCGGGCTTAACCGGCTTAAGATGGGGAATTATGCGATCTTTCTTGGAATCGCCGTGGCTTTTGAGATAGCGATCATCGCATTAAGGAGCCAAATGGAGAAGCCGTTTGCATTCTTTCTTGTGTATCTCAGCATCCTCGTGCTTATGTCCTACAGCATAGTCGTATCCATCGGTCAGCCGTATCTCGCGGCTACGATGTATCTCGTGCTTGTGGTGCTCGTGGCGCTTGCTTACATAGACACTATGACGAAGATGACGTTAATGCTCCTGCTTTACAGCGTTATCTTCATATTTACTTCTTTTAAGAATAAGCCCGAATCCATAGCATATCAGGATCTCTATAATATAATCATTTTCCTGTCGCTGGCTCTCGTGCTGCATTATACGTTCCAGAGGGCAAGAATGCGTCAGTATGTAACCTATCAGAATAATGTCCAGATACAGCGTGAGCTTGAGGTCAAGTCAAGTTTCGATGCTCTTACGTCCTTGCTGAACCGCGGACGATTCTTCTCAATGGCGGGAGAGGTATTAAGGTCTCCGCATGATGACGAGTATATCGCCATCTGCCTGCTTGATCTCGACAGCTTCAAGCAGATAAATGACAAGCTCGGGCATCAGATGGGAGATAAAGCGATACAGATAGCGGGTAACACTATAACTGACACGCTGGGCGTTGATCTGTCAGAGAAATGGTCTTTCACGGAGAGGGCGATACCCGATAAGCTAAGCTTTGCGGGCAGGCTCGGCGGAGACGAGTTTATTACCTTGCTCAGGGGAACCAGCGGCAGAGAGGAAGTGGTAGAGCTCTTACAGAAGATGTTGGATTCGCTGAATGCTGTCGAGTTTGAGAACTTGCATGGGATACATGCATCCTTCGGCGTGACGGAGATAGGCTCTAATGACAGAGACATGGATGACGCATATAACCGGGCGGATGCGGCACTATATGAATCAAAGCGCTCGGGCAAGAACCAGATACGGTTTTATGAGAATTTAGAGAAGACGGGAGATACTGATGCTGTATAGGCTTTCGAGATCAAGAAAGAGATCCATAGAGATCATCGAAATGCTGATTGGGGTAATAGAAGCGGGTGATTCTAATCTGGACGGTCATTCGCTTCATGTACATAATCTGACCATGCTCTTATATGATCATCTTCCTTTTTCTTATAAGCGTAAGGTTAATAAGGACGATTTAGAGTATGCCTCTCTTCTGCTTGATATAGGAAAGCTTGGGGTTTCAAGGCGCATACTGGGGAAATCAGGGAAGCTTGAAGGCGATGAATGGGCTATGATGAAGCGTCATCCGGAGATCGGCGTCAAGATATTAGGTTCCGTGAAGTATTTTGACAGGATTTCAGACTGGGTGCTTTATCATCATGAGAGGGTTGACGGCAGTGGTTATTATAAGCTGACAGGCGATCAGATACCGCTTGCGTCGAGGATAATGGCGGTCGCGGATACATATTCTGCCATAACTATGGCGAGGTCCTATAAGCCGTCCTATGATTATGAAGAAGCGACGGCGGAGCTAAGGCTCGTTGCGGGGACGCAGCTTGACGAGGAGCTTGTGAAGATATTCTGCTCTATACCTACGAAGCGGATCGCTGCCTGTATGGAGGATGTGCATAAGAGAATGGAAAGACTCGGAGACGAGAATTTTAGGGACTGATAAATATTGCTGTTGTAGTGCTTGTAACGTAACAGGAGATATTATTATGAAAAAACTGGTTTCATTGATCATGGTCATGACTGTGTCAGCTTGCCTGCTAGCAGGCTGTGGCGGTACTGTATCAGGTACGGCAGAGGATATCGTTTTGAAGATCGGCGTATCCACAGGCGAATCGGATCCAAGGAATATTGCCGCACAGCAGTTTGCGGATGAGATAGCCGAGAAGACGGGAGGAACGATAACTGCTGTTGTTTATCCATCGGGACAGCTTGGTGGGGATGCGGCACTGATTGACGCCCTTGCTACCGATTCAAAGAAGGTGGATATCGTAATTACCGATGCTTCAAATTTTGCGACCTACGAGCCGAAGATGGGCATATCGGCTCTTCCGTTCTTATTTGATGATTTCGATACTGCGTGGGCTTTCATGGACAGCGAGGTGGAGGCAGAGGCAGAGGCACTGTTAGTTAAGAATAATATGCATGTCCTTGCTCACTACTGCAATGGCTTCAGATGCGTGACGAACTCTAAGCATCCAATAGAGACGCCTGATGATATGCAGGGCCTTGTGATAAGGACACCTGAGAATCCTATAATAATGGCTACCATGACGGCTCTTGGAGCCAATCCGCAGCCGCTTTCATTCTCCGAGCTTTATCCTGCATTGAGGCAGGGAACCTATGACGCTCAGGAGAACCCGATACCCGTGATCTACAATAATAAGCTGTACGAGGTACAGGATTATCTCTCGGTTACGAATCATATCTATTCGGGGATGTGCTTCACCATATCCGAGTCGATGTGGAATAAGCTGAGTCCCGGTCAGCAGGAGATAATAAGACAGGCGGCGCTGTCATCTGCTGAGTCGGACAGGGAGAATAACAGGAGACAGACGGAGGAGCTCATAGGATCTCTGAAGGATGCGGGCATGCAGATAAATGAGCCTGAGCTTGCTCCCTTCGCATCGGCTACGGAATCCGTGCTTGCGGAGAATGCATCTATTTATGGCGACCTATATAATAAAATGGAAGCCTGGAGAGCAGAGCATTGAGGTTTCTGTTTGATATTCTGCCGAAGGATGTGGAGAGCTTTATAGAGGGACATCCGTTTGGACATTTAATCAGATTTCTTATTAATGCTCTGTCTACTGTACTTTATCTGTCTTTTCTCGTTGCTGTCGTATATGTTGCGCAAAGGGCAAATAAGAGACTATTTGAGCACATCGAAAAAAGGCGAGGGAAGAAAATACATCTTCAATTCCTGGAACGTGTCATAAACATAGCAATAGTGGGCGTTATTATTATAATCCCTCTTGCAGGAGACAGCATAGGAAAATCTATACTTGGCAGCGCCGCCGTACTTACGGCGGTTGTTGGTTTTGCGGCACAGGATGTGATAAAAGATGTGCTGTCGGGTTTCCTGATAAGCGTCTATAAACCATTTGATATAGGGGACAGGGTAGAGCTGGAGGATGGAACCGTAGGAATAATAGAAAATATCACCATGAGACATGTTTTGATCATTCGTATAGATACTCTCAGGATGGTAGTGCCTAACAGCAGGATAAACAGCATGACTATCTTAAATTACAGTCTGGGAGAAGCAGCAAGGTCTGCGTTATTCAAATTCCAGGTCAGCTATGATACAGACATATCACTGGCAAAAAAGGTCATAGCAGAGGCCATAGAGGCCAGCCCGTACTCTGTCAAGGGTAAAAAAATGAAGGACGGAAGCATGGGATACGGATCTGTGTATTTCATGGAGATGGCTGATAGCTCTCTGGTGATGAATGTAACGGTATATTACGAGGAGACCAGCGCAAGCGAGTTGGTAAAGGACGACATAAATACCAGGGTCTTCAATGCTCTTAATGAGGCAGGCATCGAGATACCTTATTCGTATACGAATGTGGTTTTACATGGCAATGGCGGATCGGACATGATACAGAGGAGGGGTGATTAAATATGACAGAAAAGGAAAGGGAGGGGATGAAGATATCTGACAGCATAAGGTATGTCGGATTTGATGATACGGAGCTTGAGATCTTCGAGAGCCAGTATCCTACGGAGGGGATATCTTATAATTCGTATGTTATCCTTGATGACAAGATAGCGATAATGGATACCGTAGACGCAAGGGGAACGGATGCTTACTTCGCTAACTTAAAGGAGGCGCTTGGAGATAAGAAGCCTTCTTATCTTATCATACAGCATATGGAGCCTGACCATGCGGCAAATATAGAAAAGCTTGCACAGCTGTATCCTGATATGGAGCTTATCGGTAGCGGAACCGTGGGTAAGCTTATCTCGCAGTTTTTCATGAGCGATATGCAGGACAGGTTTAAGGCGGTAAAGGAGAATGATACGCTGTCGCTTGGTTCACATACTTTACGTTTTATAATGGCTCCTATGGTTCACTGGCCTGAGGTCATGGTGACTTACGAGGAGAGCGAGAAGGTCTTATTCTCGGCCGATGCCTTTGGTACCTTCGGGGCTTTGGAGAATGATGAGGAATGGATAGCGGATGCTAGTCATTATTACTTTAATATAGTCGGAAAGTACGGCGCGCAGGTACAGGCATTGCTTAAGAAGGCATCCGGGCTTGATATAGCCTTTATTGCGCCGCTGCATGGACCAGTGCATAAGGATGATATAGAGTTTGTCGTGAAAACTTATGATAAATGGAGCAGCTACGAGGCTCCTAATGAAGGGATATTCATTCCTTATGCATCTATCCACGGCAATACGAAAAAAGCCGTGCTGCAGTTCGCGAAAGAGCTTGAAGATATGGGGGAGAATGTTATTACTATGGATCTAACCCGTGAGGACGTGTCCGAGGCGGTGGAGCAGTGCTTCCTGTATGACAGGATAATCTTTGCTTCCGCAACGTATGATCTGGAGATATTCCCGCCCATGAACGATCTTCTGCACCATCTTAAGATAAAGAATTATCAGAACAGGAAGGTTGGGATCATTGAGAATGGCTCATGGTCTCCGCAGGCAGCAAAGAAGATGAGGGAGTACCTTGAGGGGATGAAGAATATAGAAATCGTTGAACCTGTGATTACGATACGCTCTACAAGGAAGCCTGAGAATGATGCGGGATTTAAGGCTCTGGCTGAGGCTATGAGGAAGTAATGTTATAGTGAGAGCATACAAGGAAAGGAGGATAGGAGATGGATAAGTATAAGTGCCCGTGCGGGTATGTCTATGATCCTGCTGAGGGCGATCCTGACAGCGGCATCGCTCCGGGGACAGCTTTTGAAGACCTTCCGGACGACTGGAAGTGCCCTATATGCGGATTAAGCAAGGACATGTTCGAGAAAGCGGATTGATAAAGGACATATAATTGAATGTGAAAGGATGGCATCTGGCATGCAGAAGAGCAGATGCCATCTTTTTTGCATTGTTTTATGGGAATAAGCATATTAGTTGTCCGATATATCGGACAATATAATGATAAAATTTCTTTATTTTAAAATTAATGTTATGTTGAAAAAATAATTGTACAATAAATAGGATAGTAAATTTAAAAATTACAGTAAATTAAATAAAAATTTAAGGATGTATATTAAAATTTATAGGAAAATCCTGAGAAAACGGCTAAATAACCGGTACAAATTATAACGAAAATATGCGTATTACAGAAAAAAAGAGATTTTGGGGTGTCTTTAATGCCGTAGATAGTGGTTTGATAAGCAGAATGCATATAAAACAGATGTTATGCGACATACTAGATGTTGAATTTGCACATTACATAAATCATGCAGGATTTTTGCAAGCTTGAAACTGTGCAAATGCAAGATTTACGGCAAAACGTAATAATTTTGTAAGACTTTATGTTAATGCGATGCAGGATTTGTTGCAAAACTGAAAAGGCTAGAAGCCCCCGTTGATAACAAAAATAACACATGCCGTTGTATTTTGATTAAAATTGAGACGGAATATCTTGTGGTGCAGCAAATAATAGCACTCGATATCAAAAGCTTATTTTGTTGAAAAGCTGTTCATAACCCCGTTAATAGCAAGTTGAAATCCGGTTGATAGGTTGTGGATGAGTTTTTTCATAAATAAGCACTAAATATAGTAATTTTCATTTGAAATTTGTTTTGCATAGTGCTAAAATCCCGAATGAACGCGTAGCAGAAATTGCGTAAATCCAGTTTTCTGCTGCGCGTATTTTTTTGGGGACGTAAAGCAGGATTCGAAAACAGTGAATCGTCATAAGGAATCTACCGTAAGCGGTCCCGTTTATTACAAATTGTGAAGGAGCAATTTGCGTAGCAAATTAGCGGATTCCGGTGCTAAACAGCCAGTGGCTGTTTGCTTAGCACCGACCGTAGCGGAGCGAAGACGCCATGCGTAAGCATCATAAACAACGCAAAGGGGCTTTTGACCCCAGCATCATCTTATAATAAAGACTTATAAGGAGCTCAAGGGGTACAAGGAAGCATAACGGTAGCTATAGGATAATAAGGTTAATGACGTTTACATCGGTAAAAAGAATGAAAACGCTAGCAATTTCAGTTGTTAGTATAATAAATGGTTGTATGAAAGCCAGTTTTTAATTATAATCTTATAATGTTGCTCAGATGGCGTGACGGTCGAGTGACATGACCGTTATGGATTTAAGATTATACGGAAGGTGAGTTTTCAGATGGATCTATTAAAGAAGATTTATTGCAGGACTTTTCAGTTCGCTTTCAAGATGGCGATACCAGTGCTGCCATACCGGGACCCTAAGGAGATGGCAAGCGTGGACGAGGTTCCCGTATTATTAAAGAAGCTTGGCAGAAGCTCGGTGCTTCTTGTCACGGACAAGGGGCTTAGGAATGCTGGCGTCACGGCAAGACTTGAGAAGGTATTAAAGGAAAATGATATCCGCTGCGCAGTATTTGATAAGGTGGAGCAGAATCCCACGATACATAATGTCGAGGCGGCAAGGCGGGTATATATGAAGAATAACTGCAAGGCGCTCATTGGCTTCGGCGGGGGATCGTCAATCGACTGCGCTAAGGCGGTCGGGGCTAGGCTTGCTTACCCCTGGCGCAGCATTGATCAGATGAAGGGGATACTCAAGATATGGCGCAGGATACCGCCCCTTATCGCTATACCTACCACTGCGGGCACGGGAAGCGAGGTGACGGTTGCCTCAATCATTACAGACAGCGAGAAGAAGCATAAATACGCTCTGAACAGCTTTCCGCTGATACCAAGATATAATGTGCTTGATCCGAAGGTGACATACACGCTTCCTCCGTCGCTTACGGCGACTACGGGCATGGACGCTTTAACCCATGCGGTAGAAGCTTATATCGGAGGCTCGACTACGGAGAAGACGAGA
Source organism: Lachnospiraceae bacterium (assembly GCA_017455525.1). Classification (GTDB taxonomy): domain Bacteria; phylum Bacillota; class Clostridia; order Lachnospirales; family Lachnospiraceae; genus NK4A144. The sequence continues at coordinate 35,276 of JAFTAP010000085.1, read as the reverse complement.
GGGCTTGCAAAGGAAGCGACGAGGCTTATATTCGAGAATATCGAGACAGCTTATAAGGACGGCAGGAATAGAAGGGCAAGGGACAATATGCTCCATGCATCAAACCGTGCGGGGCTTGCTTTTTCGATATCCTATGTGGGGTATGTGCATGCGGTCGCGCATTCGCTCGGTGGGCAGTATGGGATACCTCATGGGCTTGCGAACGCCGTGCTGCTTCCGATAGTACTGGAGGACTACGGTGAGTGCGTGTATAAGAAGCTGTCGGAGCTTGCAAAGGCAGCAGGCATAGCTAAGGTCGGGGCATCAGACAGGGTGAATGCGAAGAGGTTCATCGCGGCAGTCCGTCTGCTTAACCGCCGTATGGGGATACCTGAGAAGCTTTCGGGAATAAGGAAAGAGGACATACCTGTAATGGCAGGCCATGCCGACAAGGAAGCGAATCCGCTCTATCCCGTGCCGAGGCTTATGGATGCTAAGGAGTTGGAGAGATATTATTATATGGTAGCGGATGAGTTAGAATAACTTCTGTAATATTATTTTAATATTCGCTTTGGCTAAATCCATACTGGGTTGGATAGTTTGGAATGAGGAATGGAGTGATTAAATGAGTACGAATATAGAGGATATACTTTACGCTCAGAGGAAATACTTTAACAGCGGAGCGACGCTTCCTGTGTCCTTCAGGATAGAAAGCTTAAAGAAGCTTTACCGCAATATTAAGAAATATGAAAAGGGAATCGGAGAGGCGCTTACGGAAGACCTCGGAAAATCTGATTTAGAAGGATTTTTCTGCGAGACAGGATTGGTACTTTCGGAAATAAGCTATATGGCTAAGCATGTAAGATTTTATGCCAGAGAAAAGACCGTGCATTCTCCTATAACGCAGTTCGTATCAAGAAGTTTCGTGAAGCCCTCGCCTTACGGCTGTACTCTTATAATGAGTCCATGGAATTATCCTTTTTTACTTACCATAGATCCGCTTGTTGATGCGATCGCAGCGGGAAATACGGCTATAGTAAAGCCCAGCGCTTATTCTCCTGCGTCAAGCAGGATAATTGAAAAGCTTATAAAAGAAAGCTTCGACCCAAGGCATGTTGCCTGCGTCACGGGAGGAAGGAAAGAAAATTCCGCTCTGCTTGAGCAGAAGTTTGACCTTATTTTCTTCACGGGAAGCCAGGCGGTAGGTAAAGAGGTGCTCCGTCATGCGGCAGAGAACCTTACGCCGTCAGTTTTAGAGCTTGGAGGCAAAAGCCCTTGTATCATAGATAAGAGCGCAAAGATAAAACTCGCCGCAAGAAGGTTCGTCTTTGCGAAGTTCCTAAACTGCGGGCAGACCTGTGTTGCGCCTGATTATGTTCTCTGCCATAAGAGCGTGAAGGACGAGTTCATCAGAGAGCTAAAGAAAGAGATAAGAAGGCAGTACGGGGCGGAGCCTTTGAATAATCCCGACTATGGCAAGATAATTAATAAGAAGCATTTTGACAGGCTAACCGGCCTTATTAATAAAGATAAGGTAGTTTACGGTGGTGAGACAGACGAGAATGCTTTGAAAATAGCGCCGACAGTCATGGATGATGTTACTTATGATGATGCGGTAATGGGCGAGGAGATATTCGGCCCGATCGTGCCTGTGCTTACTTTTGAAAGCTATAAGGATATATATGCAGACCTTGCCGATAAGCCGAAGCCTCTGGCACTTTATATATTCGCTGAGGACAGGAAGCGAATAAGGGAAGTGACAGCAAGGGTTTCCTACGGCGGAGGGTGCATCAATGACGCCGTAGTGCATCTTGCGACTAGCGAAATGGGATTCGGAGGCGTAGGAGAGAGCGGCATGGGAGCGTACCACGGCAAGGTAGGCTTCGATACCTTCTCGCATAACAAAAGCATCCTCGATAAGAAGACATGGATAGACTTGCCGATGCGATACCAGCCATACAAGAATCCGCTGTATAAGAAGATATTCCATCTTGTTCTCAAGTGAATGACAAGAGCTCAGAAAACACAATACGGGAAGAGATTGAGAGGAGCATGATCAAGGCTTATCGTAAGGAGCTTTGGTCTAGGTTCACTCAGGCTGTGAATAAATATGAGCTGATACAGCCAGGCGATAAGATAGCGGTGTGCGTGTCGGGTGGTAAGGATTCCTTTCTTATGGCGAAGCTTTTCCAAGAGCTTTATGCTCATGGGGAGAGGAATTTCGAGGCGGTCTATCTAACAATGGACCCCGGATATAATGAAATAAACCGTAAAAAGGTTTGGGAAAATGCGAAGCTTCTGGGAGTTCCTTTACAAGGCTTTGAGTCCTCGATATTTGAGATTACGGGTAAGAATGATACTTCTCCCTGCTATCCGTGCGCAAGGATGAGGCGGGGAGCCTTATATTCCCATGCAAGGGATATGGGCTGCAATAAGATAGCCCTCGGTCATCATTATGACGACGTGATAGAGACGATACTTATGGGCATGCTCTACGGCGGGCAGATACAGACCATGATGCCTAAGCTCCATTCGGTGAATTTCCCCGGCATGGAGCTTATCCGTCCTATGTATCTCATAAGGGAGGAGAGCATAAAGAAGTGGGCGAAGCACAACAATCTTGATTTCATAGCCTGTGCCTGCCGTCTTACCGAGGGAATGGCGTCAGGCAACGGAAGCATGGACAGCAAAAGGGCTGAAATAAAGACTCTTATCAAAGAGCTTCATGAGAAAAATCAATACACCGAGGCGAATATTTTCAAGAGCGTAGAGCATGTGAATCTCTCCACGATAATAGCCTACAAGCAGGACGGCGTGACACACCACTTCCTCGACGGCTACAATAGGGCTTAAAACAGCAGGTTGTTTTTGCTTGCATGCCTGATTGTCAAAGAATATAATGATGTAAATGTCAATAAGGACGGAGCCTTTTGAGTTTTCATAAGGAAAGTAAAGGTTACTGACATTGACCGTTGAATTGTAATAAATAAAATCAGCATCCGGACAGATATAGTCAGATAATAAATTAGCATTATTGGAGGAGGGGGTATGAGCGATTTTATTGTAAATATCATACACAGGCCGGAGCTTGCGCCGGAGTATGCGGAAAAGGTCACGGGGCAGGGGAAGAAGGACGACATCGGAAGGTCGTCGCTTCTTGATGAGTCGGAGAGCATTTTCAGATTCCAGCAGGACACGGCTCATAAGAACGGACTTAGGACTACGATACAGATAACCTATGCATCGCTTTTCTCACAGCAGATAATAGACATGGTAAAGGAAGACCATGAGAAGTACGGCGACGAGATTGCGCTATCGCTATTAGGGCTTCCCTGCAAGCAGTTCAGAGAGAAATATAAGACGCATGACTTCTGCATATGGATGTTCTCCATGGAGCAGAAGAAGCAGATAGTGGATGATGTCTTCGGCAAGTTCTACGAGTGCTTCGGTTATTATCCTGAAAGCACGGGCTCTTATTACATGGATGCGGAGCTTATAAGTTATATCAAGGAGAAGTATCCTACGGTCAAGTGTGCGGTCGCAACCTGCTGGGAGGAAGGACCTAAGGCTTATCATACCTGCAATAACAGTTGGTACACCTTCATGGACGGCGGCCCATGGAATCCATGGATACCTTCAAAGTATAATACACACGTTCCCGCTTCGTGCAAGGAGGATGATTCGGGAATAGTCGCGATACCGCATCTGTCAAGGGATCTCATGGCGTGCTATGACGGAAATGGTTCCAACTTCGGTACGCATCCGCAGAATGTTCTGCGTGGCATGATTTATGATACCAAGACTTGGGAGTATCCATACCTTTATAATATCGTGGATCAGTACAGGGCACAGGAGAAGTATAATAACGGCTATTCGTACAACATGATGTTCGTAGGTCCCGGATGGCTTAATAAAATGGGACGATGGGAGGCTCCCTATGAGCTTTTGAAGAAGTCCTATGAGGATGGCATGGCTTACTACGGTAAGCTTAAGAGCGAGGGAAAGCTTAAGGACATGACGATGGCGGAGTTCGCTGATTATTACAGGGGGAAGAAGGGCTATACTGAGCCTGAGGTAGCTCTATGGAGAGACATACTCTATGGCTCTGACAAACAGTATTTCTGGTATGTCGATCCCGATATGAGGGTAGGCATAAATATGGATCAGGGCGGAGCGATATTTGATCTGAGACCTTATGCCGCAAAGCTTAATATCCCTGTGGGAATCGGTACCGGAAATCCAACCAATGCGTCATATCCATTTCTTATTCAGGATAAATACAGGGCGGGGTATTTCACGCACTATGCGGGTGAGGGCACGATAAAGAGCGCAAAGCTTTCCTATGGCGGAGAGGAAGTAGACTTATGCCTTGAACGCACTAAGGGGCACTACAGCAAGGAGGGCAAGGACACCATACTGACTCTTGACCCTGTCGATGTGAGGTTTGCTGATTTTACGATCAAGCTACAGACGAAGTTCACGTTTACCGAGGGTTCGCATAGGATAAGGATTGACCGTATTGTAGTTGATTCCACTGACGATACTAAGAAGGTTCACTTGAATGAATATATAACTGCCTGCTACGGGACGAATGAATACTCGGAGGATATGTCTTCCGTGAAGCTTGCGGTAACTGACGGTAAGGAGTATAAGTCAATTGACTATGAATATCTTGACAGGAGTGATAGCCTTAAGGGAGCCGCTGCCGCAAGTGCAGTGATCCCGCCTGTCAATACCAAAGTATCGATGATTTGTGAGGATAAGGAAGCAACAGGCTATGTGAGAGAGGGCTATGCTTTTTCGCCCATGTTCTCTCTGGGTTTTGAGAAGGATCTGTCTAAGGGGGAGGTGTTTACGACATGGCTCAGTCTGGAAAAGGCAAACTGAATTTCAGATGCCCTTCATGCTTCATAAGGGACATCGACGTGGATATGTTTTACGATGAGGATAAGAAGGAATATTACTGCCTGAGGTGTCAGTATACCGGCACGGAGGAGGACGTGCTCGCAAAGAATGAATTAGTACGTCTTCGCTATAAGGACATGATGAAGAGGTTCACTTCGTTTGAGTTCTGACAGGGTATGCTTAAGGTTCTTATCGTAGATGATGAATATATAATGAGGCAGGGGCTGAAGTTCATGATCGACTGGGAGGGCGAGGGCTACTCAATAGTCGGTGAGGCTACCAATGGCGATGAAGCCATGAAGCTCGTGCGCTCCCTGGAGCCTGATATCATAATAAGTGACGTCGTCATGCCGGTCATGGACGGCGTCGATTTTACGGATGCGGTTCACAGCATCTATCCTAAGACGCAGATCATAATACTCAGTGGGTATGATAACTTTGAATATGTGAAGCATACCCTTATGAACGGCATCGTGGATTATATATTAAAGCCGGCTCTAACACCTGATGAGCTAAGGAAGGTTCTAAGTAAGGCCACGGACAGGATACCTGGGTATAAGAGGGATGAGGGCAAGGGCGTAACAAGCCATGAAAGCAAGCTTGAAAAATATCTGCTTGATAAGGAGCCCTTTGATTTTGATGAGTTTAAGAAGGCATATTTCTTCGGCTATTACCGGCTGTATGCCGTAAGTGTCAGAAACGCTCATGGGGGGGTTACTGATATATGGGAGGCTGTTTACAATAAGCTTACGAGGGAGCTTCATGAGCTGCAGGTAATAAAATATATCAGCGTCATGCTAAGGGGTGAGACGGCGGTCGTGCTTTTTAATTATGAGATGCACGATGGTCCCTCGCTTAAGGAGATAATAAAGCGAATAAATGACAGCCTTCTTTTGATATATGAAGGCACATTCGGGTTAGTTAGCCGTGGTTTCACGGATATATCTAAGCTTTACGAGGTATATGAGGAGGATATAATAAAGAGGCTGGACGTAAGTTTCTATCGTCCGTCGGAAAAGCTTATGTATGCAGAGGAAGATAAGGTTGAAGCGGGCGTACATGCGAAGTTTGATTTCTTCAAATTCAATCAGTTCCTTACATCTAAGCAGTCTGCTGACGCGGTATCGATGCTTGAGGTATATAATGATGAGTCACTTGAATCCCGTATGGATTCCTACGGTCTTAAGAATCAGATGAAGAATCTTATCTATCATTTTTTAGACTTTCATGGCCTTAGCGATGTCGAGCGGGAGAATAAGAGACACACCATATTCTCTGCGATAGACAGTGCTTTAGACATAGATGCGTATAGTGAGGCTATGAGCGGGATATTTGAAGAACTGAGGAGCCTTGTGGGAGAGACGGCATCTGAGACGGATTCCCGTATGGATGCGATGCTGTCCTATATATCGGACAACTATAAAGAGGACTTAAAGCTTGAGGATCTCGCATCGGAGTTCAGCTTTAATTATAATTATCTGTCGACTTATTTCACACAGCATAAGAAAGAGGGTTTTTCTGATTACTTAAACAGGCTCAGGATTGAGGAAGCCTGCAGACTTTTAGAGAGCAGTGATATACCTATATCAAGCATTGGCATGGAGGTAGGATACTCTGACCACAGCTATTTCAGCAGGGTATTTAAGAAGCTTACAGGAAGGACGCCGTCTGATTACAGGAGAGGGAAGTCTTGAAGAAAGCACGGGATATCTTTGGAAGCCTCTTCGGGAGGATATTCATACCCGTTCTTTTAGGTCTTGTGTTCATATCGGTGACAGTTAGCTTTACAGTGCTTTATATGTCAAGACAGGTCTTTACCGATACTTATGGTGCGTCACAGGAGAAAGTATTCTCGCGGATAGAAAAAGAGCTTGATGATTTTCATGACGATCTGCAGGATATGATGACCGCCATAGATTCAAGCTGGGCTTTCCGTCTTTTCCTTGATTCAAAGGAAGAAATGGATAATATGGACAGATTCCGCAACATTTATCAGATGGAAGCAGATCTTGAAGCCGCGAAGTCCTCTGATATGGAAAGCATGAATATATTAGTGCTGGGACTGAATGACAGGCATTATCTGTCAAGAACAGAGACTATCTCAATGACCGATGATGCCATATGGGAGTCAGCCCCTGTAAGGCTTGCCGTCGATGAGCCGGATGTAATGCATTATCAGGTGTCTCACGGAGGATATACGGCAACGGCTAAGGGCAGGGATGTCATTATTATCTCAAAAGCCCTTTATTACCAGGAGACAGGAGAGATATACGCAGTTGTGCTGATTACATTGACGCAGGACGATATGCGCAGGTTCTATGATTATTTCATTACGGATTACTCGTCCTTTTACATGACTGATAAGGAGGGAATGGTTCTCTGCTCCGATGACAGAGCCGCTGTGGGAGGAAAAAATGAAGCCTCTTGGATGTCCTATATATCGGACAGAGAGGGAGACAGATTCATAACAGAGGATGGCACTAACCTGACGGTCTTAAGGCGTGAGCTTACCTATCAGGACTGCATGATATACGGCATAATAGATAATGACAAGGCACTCGGCGGACTTTATAATATGCCTCTCCTTATATTCATATGCGTGCTGATCTCTGCGATAGTTCTGGTTCTGGTGCTTTTCTTAACGAGCCGGGCGATGCTTCCCCTCGCGAGGCTTGCGGGCAAGATGACTAAGGTGCAGGAGGGCGACTTCATGGAGTACATGCCTGTCGAGGGCACGAGTGAGGTAAGGAATCTTGCAGTCACTTATAATTACATGCTTGATGATATCAAGAGCTATATTGATGAGCTGATGAATACGCAGCAGGAGAAGCGGACTGCGGAGATAAAGGCTCTGCAGATGCAGATAAATCCGCACTATATCTATAATACGCTGGCAAGCATTAAATGGATGGTCTATGCAGGCGACAGGGAAAAGACTATTAAGATGATAGACGCCTTTATTTCTCTGCTCAGGAATACCATAAGCAATGCCGATGAGTTCATAACTGTAAAGCAGGAGGTGGAGAACCTTAATAATTATACGCTTATAAATCAGATGCGGTATGGAGATACTGTAAGGGTGGCTTTTCATGTGGAGGATGAGTGTATGGACTGTCTCATGCCTAAGATGATACTGCAGCCCTTTGTTGAGAACGCTTTTTTTCATGCTTTTCCGTCAGGACGGAAGGGAAATATAAATATATACATGGAAAAGACCGGAGAAAACCTTGCGGTGAGTATAGCAGATGACGGAGTAGGCATGAAGCAGGACAGGGCGGATATGGAGCTTAACCGTGATACTAAAAAGGAGCATTTTTCAGGTATAGGGATGCATAATGTGAGGGACAGGCTGTCTCTCTTATATGGAGATGAAGCGGAGGTTCTGATTTCAAGCGTGGAGAATAAAGGAACCACGGTTTCTATAAGACTTCCGGCGATGAGTTCGGAGCACTCCGATGATAATAATGCAGGGACTGATGGCACCGAGGAGGGTAGGAACGGGTTATGAGAAGGCTTCCGACTGTATTTTTGATCCTTATCTTAGGGGTATTCATGGTGTCATGTACAGGACAGTCTGAAGGAGCTACTGGAGATGGAGAGATTTCTACGGGCAGAGACGACAAGAATATAGTCGTCTGGACTTGGAATGAGACCTTTAACGTGAAGGCGGCGAAGCTTGCTGCCGATAAATATAAGACATCACATCCCGATGCGGATATCGTAGTTGAAACTATGGAGAGGGAAGAGATAATGACAGAGGTCAAGAACATGCTTTCAACAGGCGTGTATGACAGGCTTCCCGATATAGTCATGATAGAGGACTATGATGCTCAGGACGTTCTGACGCATTATCAGGACGAATTTGTTGACCTCACGGACAGCATAGACATGGATAAATTCGCTGATTATAAGACGAAGCTATGTACGATGGATGGAAAGATGTATGGCATACCCTTTGACAGCGGGACGGCGGCCTTATTTTATCGCACTGACATATTGGAGGAGGCGGGATATTCGTCTCCGGCTTTAATTGATATGACCTGGGAAGAATTTGAAGAGATGAGCAGGACAGTCCATGAGAAGACGGGAAAATACATGCTTACCTTAGACCCAACCGATATGCCTGTCGCGAGGATCATCATGCAAAGCTGCGGGAGATGGTATGTCGGAAGCGACGGCTATACAGCGGATATAGCTGATAATGAGTCTTTGAAAAGGTCGCTTGATGTATACAGGAAGCTTATAAAAAGCGACGGCGCTAAGAGCGTGAACGGCTGGAATGATTTTATTTCCGCTTTCCAGAATGGTGACGTGGCGGGGATAATAACCGGTTGCTGGATAATATCCGATATAAAGGCGGTTCCGGAGCAGAGCGGGCTATGGAGAATATCGAATATACCTGTATTTGCTGACATGGAAGAATGCGTGCCTGCTTCTAATGTCGGCGGAAGCTCTTGGTATGTGATGAAAAATTCGGCACATTCTAAGGCGGCGAAGGATTTCGCTGTGGAGATGTTCGCACATGATGATGAGCTTATGGATACCTTCATAGAGGAGATAGGGCTTATCCCTGCCGTGAAGGATCCTACTATATATAATAATTACGAGGCAAAAGATCCGTTCTTTCAGAATCAGAAGGTTACGAAGCTTCTCTCCGAGCTTGCGGACGAGATTCCCGCCGTGAACTATGGCAGGCGTACTTACGAGATAGAGGACATACTGGAAGAAGAGTTTCAGAATGTCATTGAAAGCGGGGATTATAACGAGTGCCTGAAAAAAGTAGAAGTAAAGGCTGCGGCGGTGTCGAAATAATCTGAAAATAGTCCCAGATTCTGAAAATTTTTACAACACTTTTCTGATTTTCTGAAAATTTTAAAAATATCCATAAATATATTTCTATGGTTCATATTCTCTTTCGGGGTAAGCTGAATACGTAGTTTGATGTATCCGCATGGATCAAAAACAATACTTTACGGAGGTAGAACATGAAAAAGAAGATTTTATCAGTGCTTCTGACGGCTGCTATGGTTACATCCATACTTGCAGGATGCGGCAGCAGCGCGGCTCCCGCAGCAGATACGGGCGCAGCGGCTGACGCGGGTGCGGCAGAGGAAGCGGCTCCTGCAGAAGAGGCAGCAGCAGATGACAGTGCGGCAGCAGATGACAGTGCGGCAGCAGATGCTTCAACAGGCGAGGCAGCGGCGGCTGCGGCAGAGGGTGAGAATTCCCTTACGGTATGGGCATGGGACGCAAACTTCAATATTCCCGCTCTGAAGGCAGCAGAGGCTGACTACAAGGCAAATGTTGATCCTGATTTCACGCTTAACATCGTGGAGCAGTCACAGTCATCAGACGTAGAGAACGCTATCACGCTTGCAGGTTCATCAGGTGATTACAGCGCACTCCCTGATATTGTTCTTTTCCAGGATCACTATATCCAGAGATATGTAGCTGATTATCCTGATGCATGGAACAACCTTGAGGGAGCTGACATCGACTGGTCTGATTTCGGAGCAGAGAAGCTTTCTTATTCGACGATCGATGGCAAGCACTATGGAGTGCCTGTAGACAACGGAACGGCTATCATGGCTTACAGGGTTGACCTTCTTGAGCAGGCCGGCTACACGATAGACGATATGACGGGCATCTCATGGGATAAGTTCATCGAGGTAGGCAAGGCTGTATATGACAAGACCGGCAAGTATCTCCTCTGCATGGACGGCGACGGAAATGACCTCGTCTATATGATGCTTCAGGCTGAGGGACAGTCGCAGTTCCAGGACGGCGTTCCGGTATTCGTCGACAACCCGACTCTTGTAGAGGTAGTTAAGCTCATCGTCCAGATGGCTCAGGAGAACGTGCTTTATCTCGCTAACGATTGGTCTGATTATACGGATCAGGCTATCCAGGGCGACATGGTTGCAGGCGTTATGAACGGCAACTGGATCATCCCTACGATAGAGCAGGTAGGCGATAACTCCGGTAAGTGGGAGATCACTTCCCTTCCTACGATAAAGGGCGGCGAGGGCTATGCTGCAAACGGCGGTTCCTCACTTTACATCACAGGTAACAGCAAGAACGTGGAGCTCGCTCAGAAGTTCCTTGCTTCAACCTTCGGCGCAGGCAGCACGGCTACTTATGACGATGCGTTAAAGAACGGCGGCGTCATCACCTGCTCAACAAAGGCAAGTAAGTCTGATGTATATCAGCAGGGCGTAGCTTACTTCAACGATCAGGCTATCTACGCAAAGATAGTTGAGATGGGAACTCACGTACCGGTCGTTGAGCAGAGCGACTATCACTATCCCGCTCGTCAGGTGCTCGCAACGGCTATCCAGAATGCTATCGCAGGCGCTGATGTCGAGACCGAGATAGAGCAGGCTGAGTCCGACCTTAAGTTTGAGATGGGCATACAGTAATACAGCAATAAAAGAAAGTATATGGGGAATCGGTTCGCCGGTTCCCCATTGTTTTAAGAAATAAAAAACAACGACAGATCTATTATTTTAAGAGGGTATTTAAGCTTATGAAGAATAAGACCAGTTCAAGGGGGATAACCCAGAAGCAGGCAGTAGCAGGATGGATATTTTTGACTCCTGCGACCATCCTTATAGCGATAATGGCGTTCTGGCCTATAATACAGGCATTGTTTACGTCATTCAAGACAGGCTCGTCGGCTAATATGACTTGGGCGAGTCCGCTTACTTTCAACTATACCAGAATGTTTCAGGACAGGCGTTTCATGACGTCTGTGGGAAACACCTTCCTGTACCTTATCGTGCAGGTTCCTATAATGCTCGTGCTGGCGATACTTCTGGCACAGCTTTTGAATAACAAGGACGTGAAGTTCAGAGGGCTTTTCAGGACATTCATATTCCTGCCCTGCGCGACTTCTCTTGTCTCATATTCACTTATATTCAAGTCGATGTTCGCTACACAGGGACTTATAAATACGATACTTGTGAACCTCGGCATATTAAAGGAGAATTTTAACTTCCTCGGCACGACCTGGTCTGCGAGGATGGTCATAATAATAGCCCTTATCTGGCGGTGGACGGGATACAACATGGTATTTTATCTTGCGGGATTGCAGGGCATTGAGTACTCGGTCTATGAGGCGGCGAAGATAGACGGCGCAAACGGCTGGAAGACCTTCTGGCATATCACGGTGCCGCTGCTTCGTCCCACTATAATAATGACCTTCATCATGTCGATAAATGGAACCTTACAGCTCTTTGACGAGTCGGTGAACTTAACGAGCGGAGGTCCCGCAAATACGACGATAACGATGTCGCATTATATTTACAATAACTCATTCGGACAGGGAGTGGCTAACTTCGGATACGCATCGGCGATGAGCTTCTTCGTATTCATTCTGGTAGCCGTGCTTGCTGCCATCAATATGAAAGTAGGTGATACGCGTGACTGAGGCTAAGGTTAAGAAGAATAAGTCCGCTATACAGAGGCGGCTGATACCTACATATATATTCCTTATCATATGCTCGTTCCTGTCAGTGTTCCCTTTCTACTGGATGATATCTGCGGCTACGAACAAGTCGCTTGATGTCGCAAGAGGAAAGCTCGCTCTCGGTGATCAGGCGGCCGTGAACCTGCGAAACCTGCTGAATGGCTACGACCTCTGGCATGACATGGCTAACTCTTTTAAGTATGCCACGACGCAGACAATACTTGCCATTTTCATATGCTCGCTGGCGGGCTTCGGCTTCGAGCTTTATCACGACAAGCTTAAGGACAAGGTTTTTTCCATTCTCCTGCTTGCCATGATGATACCGCAGGTTGCTACGATGATACCGCTCTTTAAGATGATGTCAGCGATGGGTTTCCTTAATACGGTCGTGGGCTTCATGCTCCCTGCAATATCGACGCCTTTCCTTATAATGATGTTCAGGCAGAATTCAAGGAGTTTCCCGCTTGACATCATGGAGGCCGCACGCATAGACGGGCTCTCGGAGTGGGGCATCTACTGGAGGATGTACATGCCCGTAATGAAGGCAACCTACGCCGCTGCTGCGGTCATTACCTTTATGAACGCATGGAATTCATACCTCTGGCCGAAGGTAGTGCTTAATAAGCCTGAGGCACAGACGATGCCGATGCTTATAGCTAACATATCCGGCGGGTATACGGTAGATTACGGCTTGCTCATGATGGCAGTGCTTTTCTGCTCAGTGCCTACGATGGTGATCTTCTTCGTATTGCAGAAGCAGTTCGCAGAGGGTATCACTGGAGCTGTGAAATAATCGTGGATAACTGGTGATGTTATGTCAGGACACTGACAACTCATATAGATCTGTCGTGCACTATGGGGCATCCGGGGCTTTCGGATGCTCCATGTGCTTATTTTGATTATAAAGGTAAATAGGGGTATAATGTAATGTCATTTTTTTTACAGGGGGTGCGGGTATGATTGAGAAGGCTTTGGAGTGCTTTAAGGAGAAGTTCGGAGACGAGGGGGATATAAGGTGCTACTTCGCGCCGGGGAGAGTGAATCTTATCGGCGAGCATACGGATTATAACGGGGGGCATGTGTTTCCCTGTGCTTTGTCTATGGGAAATTATGGCGTCGCCAGGAAGAGGGATGACAGAATATTAAGATGGTTCAACATGACATGGCCTGACGAGGGAGTGCAGGAGATAAGTCTTGATGACCTTAAGCCCAATGACAACGGCATGTGGTATGACTATCAGCAGGGTGTTATCTGGGCTATGCTGAAGGCGGGTATAGATATACCCGGCGGATATGATATGGTAATGATCGCAGATCTTCCGGCAGGGTCGGGACTATCGGCATCGGCTTCGATAGAAGAGCTTGCTGCAGTTATAGTAAAGGATCTCTACGACCTTCCTATAAGTATGATAGACTGTGCGAAGTTCGGGCAGGTATCGGAAAATGAATATAATGGAAGTAATTCGGGCATAATGGATCAGTTCGCTTCCGCGATGGGGAAGAAGGATCACGCTATCTTCCTTGATACGGCAGACCTTAGCTATGAATACGTGCCTCTTAATCTTACGAATGAGAAGATAGTAATAACCAATTCAAAGGTCAAGCATAATCTTACCGAGAATTCCTATAATTCATATAATCAGAGGCGCAAGGAGAGCGAGGAGGCGCTTGCAGATCTCCAGCGCATAATGGATATCAATTCGCTTGGTGAGCTTGACGAGGAGGAATTTGACAAGCAGTGCGAATATATAAAGAGCGACGTATGCAGGAAGAGAGCGAAGCATGCGGTATATGAGAATCAGAGGACGATAAAAGCTGTAAAGGCCCTGCAAAGTGGTGACTTGGAAGCTTTCGGAAAGCTTATGAATGAAGCTCATATTTCAATGAGCGAGGATTATGGAGCATCATGCGAAGAAGTTGATATACTCGCAGAGGAAGCATGGAAGCTTCCCGGAGTAATAGGCTCAAGGATTACAGGTGGCGGCTTCGGAGGATGCACGGTCTCGATAGTCAAGAATGAATATGTCGATAATTTTACGAGCACACTTGGTAGCGTATACAAAGAGCGCACAGGAATAGATGCGGAGTTCTATATCGCAGATGCAGGTGACGGAGCCAGAAGATTAAAATAACAGTGAGAGAAGGATGATTTCTCTGGTTATATTAATATAAAACGAAACATAACATAAAGATAGATGGAAGAAGAGCAGAAGAAATCTTATGAGGACATAGGGGCAAGAGAGTGCCTTAAGACGATAGGGGCGGAGATTAAGCAGTTTGCCGTTCCATCTGTCCTCACACCTCTCTGTATGATACTTGAGGTCGTCATGGAGATGATGATACCGCTTCTCATGGCGAAGATAATAGACGACGGCGTGAATGCGGGTAATATGAATATAATATTATCCACAGGAGGCATGATGCTGGTGCTTGCTGTTATCGGGCTTTTAGCGGGTATCGGCGGAGGCGTATTCGGAGCAAGGGCGTCAGCGGGGCTTGCGATGAACTTAAGGGCTAAGATGTACAGGAGCATACAGGCTTATTCCTTTGCTAATATTGATAAATTCTCTGCTTCCGGACTTATCACAAGGCTTACGACCGATATAACTAACATTCAGAATGCTTATCAGATGCTTCTTCGTATGGCTATGCGGGCTCCGATGTCGCTCATCATCGCCATGACGATGGCTATAATCATAAGCCCGAAGCTGTCTTCTATTTACTTAGTGGCTGTTGTTTTCCTTGCGATATTCCTGTCTTTTATAATAAGAAAGGTATCGGGCTACTTCCGCAAGGTATTCGAGAAGTACGACGACCTCAATGCTTCCGTGCAGGAGAATGTCTCTGCGATAAGAGTAGTAAAAGCGTATGTGAGAGAGGAATATGAGAAGAATAAATTTGACAAGGCCGTAGAGAATCTTTATAAGATGTTCGTGAAGGCGGAGATGCTCATGGTCACGAATATGCCCGTGATGCAGGCTACGGTCTATACCTGTATAATACTTATAAGCTGGTTCGGAGCGAACGCCATAATGCAGAATGAGCTTACGACAGGGGAGCTTATGAGCCTGCTCACATACTGCATGAGCATACTCATGTCGCTTATGATGCTCTCCATGATCTTCGTGATGCTCACTATGTCGCTTGCTTCCGCACAGCGCATTACCGAGGTAATAAGAGAGAAGAGTGATATAGAAAACCCTGAAAATCCTGTGACAGAAGTAAAAGACGGCTCGGTAGATTTCGAGGGTGTGAATTTCGGCTATAATAAGACGGCTGAGGAATATGTGCTAAAGGACATAAACCTTCATATAAAATCCGGTGAGATCATAGGAGTGATTGGCGGTACGGGTTCGGCTAAATCGTCATTAGTCAATCTGATACCAAGGCTGTATGACGTGTCAGAGGGCAGCGTGAAGGTAGGCGGAATTGATGTAAGGGAATATGACCTTGTGACCTTAAGGGATCAGGTGTCTATGGTATTACAGCAGAATAATTTATTCTCAGGAACCGTGCTTGATAATTTGAGATGGGGCGATGAGGACGCTACCTTGGAGGACTGCATTAGGGTATGTAGGATGGCATGTGCCGATGAATTCATAGAGAAGCTGAAGGACGGCTATGAGTCTCATATAGAGCAGGGAGGCTCTAATCTGTCCGGCGGGCAGAAGCAGAGACTCTGTATCGCAAGGGCTCTTATAAAGAAGCCTAAGATAATAATCTTCGATGATTCGACCTCTGCGGTTGATACGGCTACGGACGCAAAGATACGCAAGGCTATGAACGAGGAAATACCTGATACCACGATATTCATAATAGCACAGCGGATTTCTTCCGTGATGAACGCCGACAGGATAATCATAATGGATGACGGAAAGGTATCGGCTATAGGCACGCATGAAGAATTATTACAACAATCAGAAATCTATAAAGATGTTTATGAATCACAGACAGGCGGTACAGGGGACTTTGATAACCTGTATGACTAGCAGGGGATAATGCAGCGAGAATTGCGAAGCAATGGAGCCATGCGTAAGCATCATAAACAACGCAAAGGGGCTTTTGACCCCGGCATCATAATATAAGGGAACGAGATAAATGGCGGATGAAAAGCTGAGAGAAGTAAGAGGACCGGGGGGCGGAAGGCGTATGGCGGGGAGACCAAGAGTGAAGGTTAAGAATCCCGGCAAGCTTTTTGCGCGTACCATGGGTTACATGACGAGACACTATGCAGTGCATCTCGTTATAGTCATAGCCTGCATTTTTATAGGCGTGCTGGCTTCCGTGCAGGGAACTCTTTTCATAAGGAACTTAATAGATGATTATATTGCTCCGATGCTAAAGAGCGGCAGCACCGATTTCTCGCCCTTGCTTCATGCGATAGCAAGAGTCGCAATCTTTTATGCGATAGGCGTGGTGTCCACCTATATCAATCAGAGGATAATGATATATGTGACGCAGGGCACGATGCTTGAGATAAGGAAAGAGCTTTTCTCTAAGATGGAAGCCCTGCCGATCAAGTATTTTGACACGCATCCTCATGGGGATATAATGTCGATCTACACTAACGACATAGACACGCTGAGGCAGATGCTGTCACAGGCTATGCCGCAGTTCTTCCAGAGCCTTATTACGATAGTGTCCGTATTTATAAGCATGATAGTCCTAAGCATGCCGCTAACCCTGCTCACAGTCGTGATGGTGATGCTTATGCTTTTTTCTGCGGGCGCATTAGGCAGGCGGTCGGGAGCAAATTTCATAGGTCAGCAGAAGTCCCTTGGTGAGCTTAATGGCTTCATAGAAGAGATGATGACCGGACAGAAGGTCGTCAAGGTCTTTAACCATGAGGACGAGGCGGTAAGGGATTTTGACGTGAAGAATAAGGCGCTTTTTGATTCCGCATATAATGCGAATAAGTTTGCCAATATCTTAGGTCCTGTCAGCATGCAGTTAGGAAACGTGAGCTACGTGCTCTGCGCAGCGGCCGGCGGGGCGATGGCGCTTTTCGGCACGGGAAGCCTTACGGTAGGAAAGCTCGCAAGCTTTCTCACCTTCAATAAGAGCTTCAATATGCCGATAAATCAGATATCGATGCAGTTCAACTCGGTGCTTATGGCGCTTGCAGGGGCGGAGAGGATATTCGAGCTTATTGATTCCGAGCCTGAGACTGACGACGGATATGTGACGCTCACTAACGCTGTAATAAATGAGGACGGCACTATAACTCCTACAAAGGAGCATACGAAGGTCTGGGCTTGGGAGCATTATCACAAGGCTGACGGCACGACGGATTACACGCTGCTAAAGGGCGATATAGAGATGCATGAGGTTGACTTCGGCTATACCGATGACAAGATGGTGCTGCATGATATAGAGCTTTTCGCAAAGCCGGGGCAGAAGATAGCCTTTGTCGGCTCCACTGGCGCGGGAAAGACTACGATAACTAATCTTATCAACCGCTTCTATGACATACAGGACGGCAAGATAAGGTATGACGGCATAAACGTGAATAAGATTAAAAAGGCGGACTTAAGACGTTCGCTTGGAATGGTATTACAGGATACGCATTTATTCACGGGGACGGTAAGAGAAAATATCAGATTCGGCAAGCTTGACGCTACCGATGCGGAGATCGTGCGTGCTGCGAGGCTTGCGAACGCTCATGCTTTTATCAAGAGGCTTCCGCAGGGGTATGACACGGTGCTTACAGGAGACGGGGCTAACCTCTCGATGGGACAGAGACAGCTCCTTGCGATAGCGAGGGCCGCCATAGCCGATCCGCCCGTGCTGATACTTGATGAGGCGACAAGCTCCATAGACACCCGCACGGAGAAGATAGTGCAGGACGGCATGGACAGGCTTATGAAGGGGCGCACGACATTCGTGATCGCGCATAGATTATCTACGGTCAAAAATTCTGACTGTATAATGGTATTAGAGCAGGGCAGGATCATTGAGCGGGGAACCCATGACGAGCTTATAGCGGCGCATGGAAAATATTATCAATTATACACGGGGAATGAGATATCGGCATGAAGATCATTATCGTAGGCTGCGGCAAGGTCGGCTCGGCGCTTGCCATGACACTTGCAAAGGAAGGTCATGAAGTAACAGTAATAGACGAGGACAGAGACGTCGTAAACGAGACGGCGAACGCCTCTGACATCATAGGAGTGGAGGGCAACGGCGCTTCGCTAAAGGTTCAGAAGGAAGCGGGAGTACAGGAAGCGGAGCTTCTCATCGTTACTACCGTATCTGATGAGATAAACATGCTCTGCTGTCTCATAGCGAGGAAGCTTAATAAAGACATTAAGACCATAGTGAGAGTGAGAAATCCCATATATCTTGACGAGGTAGGTTTTTTCAGGGAGGAGCTCGGCATCACTATGGTGATAAATCCTGAGAGAGCTGCGGCAAGGGAGATAGCCCGTATCCTAAGGGTGCCGTCCGCGATCAATATAGCGACGCTTTCAGGCGGAAGAGTTGAGCTCTTGAAATTCCGCATAGATAAGGCTTCACCATTATCGGGACAGAAGATAATGGATCTTTCACAGGAGATAAGGAATTCTATACAGATATGCGCAGTGGAGCGGGGCGACGATGTACTGATAGCTAACGGCTCAACGGTGCTCATGGAGGGAGACAGGGTTTCATTCCTTGCCTCACCCTTAAATGCGGCGAGATTTTTCAAGACGATAAACATACCCTCTCATGCCGTGAAGGACACCATGATAATAGGCGGGAGCAAGCTTGCCTATTATCTTGCTAAGGAGCTTCTTGACACAGGTATAGAGGTCAAGATCATAGAGAAGAAGAAGTCCCGCTGCATAGAGCTTGACGAGGCTTTAGAGTATGCCACGATAATAAACGGAGACGGCACGGAAGAGACTGTCATAATGGAAGAGGGCTTGGACCGTGTCCAGTCAATAGTCGCACTTACGAATATAGACGAGGAGAATATCTTATTATCGCTTTATGCCAAGAAGCATAACGAGAAGGCGAAGATAATAACGAAGGTCAACCGCATGATGTTCGACGCCATAGTCGAGGAGATAGATATAGGAACGATAGTTCATACGAGGAGCATAGTCGCGGAGATTGTAAATGCAAATGTCCGCGCCTTACAGAATTCAAAAGGCAGAAGTCAGGTTGAGACTTTGGTCAATATCCTTGACGGAAAGGCGGAGGCTCTGGAATTTATCATAAGGGAAGAATCGGAGGTGACGGACGTTCCGTTGCTGGATCTCAACCTGAAGGATAACCTGATCGTGGCATGTATAAGGAGACGGAACAATATCATGTACCCCAGAGGAAAGAATGAGATAAGGGTCGGTGACAGGGTGGTCGTAGTCACGACACATCAGGGACTTAATGACATCACGGATATATTGAAGAAATAATAAACGGAAGGATACTATTTAAGCTGTAATGAAGGCAGAAATAAATAATGCGGCAGAGCGGAGGAAGGAAAGGTGAACTTCGCCAGCATATTATTCATATTAGGAAAGCTTATAGAGCTTGAGGGAGCTCTTTTCATAGCCCCTGCGGTCGTGTCCTTATTCTACGGCGAGAGGCAGGGGATTACCTATTTCGGGATGGCGGCAGTCTGCGCCGTTATCGGAAGGCTTATCAGCATAAGGAAGGTTAAGAAGCAGAATTACTACGCAAAGGAAGGCTTCATAGCGGTTGCCGTCGGATGGATAATAATGTCTGTCGTAGGCTGCCTTCCTTTTGTGATCACAGGAGAGATACCTGATTTTACCGATGCCTTGTTTGAAACCGTATCGGGCTTTACTACGACCGGCTCATCGATATTGCATGACGTGGAGAGGCTTTCGCATTGCTCGCTTTTCTGGAGGAGCTTCACGCATTGGATAGGAGGCATGGGAGTTTTCGTCTTCATGCTCGCCATACTTCCCATGACAGGTGCGCAGAATATGCACCTGATGCGTTCGGAATCCCCGGGACCCGATGTGGGAAAGCTCGTGCCGAAGCTTGGTGATTCAGCAAAGATACTGTATATGATCTATTTCGTCATTACCGTACTGCAGATGGTTATATTGCTTATTTCGGGCATGCCTTTATTCGATTCGATAACACTTACTTTCGGTACGGCGGGCACGGGAGGCTTCGGGATATATAACACCTCGATAGCGGGCTATACTTATATCCAGCAGCTGATAATATCTATCTTCATGGTGCTCTTCGGGATAAACTTCAACTTTTATTTCTTCATCATCATAAGACGGAGCATAAAGGAAGCGATTAATATGGACGAGGTAAAGACATATCTTGTGATAATCGCAGCGTCAACCGCTCTTATCATGTGGAATGCGAGAAATATGTTTGACAGCATAGAGGACGGCTTCATCAAGTCTTTCTTCCAGGTAAGCTCGATAATAACTACTACCGGATATTCGACTGCGGACTTTGATAAGTGGCCTGCCTTATCGAAGACCATACTTGTATGCCTGATGTTCATCGGAGCCTGCGCAGGCTCTACAGGCGGCGGGTTCAAGATTTCAAGGCTTATCATAATGGCAAAGTCTTACGTGAGGGAGCTGAGGCACTTCATACACCACCGTCTTGTAAAGAATATTTACATGGACGGTCGGAAGGTTAAGGACGAGACGGTTAGCGGAGTGAAGGTATATCTTGTATCCTACGTGCTGGTGCTCATAGTTTCCATGCTTATAATAAGTCTTGACGGCTTTGATTTCGAGACTAATTTCACGGCGGTCATGGCGACATTAAATAACATCGGACCGGGACTTTCTGTCGTAGGTCCTGCGGGGAATTTTGACGGCTTCTCGATAGTCTCAAAATACGTGCTTACATTTGATATGCTTGCGGGAAGACTTGAGCTTTATCCGATGCTTCTCCTTTTTGCACCAGGCACATGGAGGAAGAGATGAGCCTTGCGCTTAGCGTAAAGAGAATAGAGGAGAGCTGCGAGGCAAAGGGAAGGGTCAATGGGTCTTTTATCCTTGATGCTCCTGACTGCTCACGCATTGCCTTCATGCTTAGACCAAGCCACAGGCGGATACGTCTTTCCTTAACTGATTATAACGGGAGCCTTCCCGATGGCGGCATAGCCATAGATTATGAGATAGATTCACACGGCTTTGATTCGGGAACTGTATTCAAGGGATTTATATCCGTAGTATCGGATCAGGGCGAGGATAAGATACCCGTTACCTTAAGCGTCATAAGGGAGGAGATGACATCAAGCAAAGGACCTGTCAGGAACCTCTTTCATTTCACCAATCTTGCAAAGGAAGACTTCGAGGAGGCGACGAGGCTCTTTTATACGGATAAGGCGAGGAAGATATTCAAGGGTGGCGACAGGGAGACATTCTTTAAATACAGGGCTTTTTCTGCCTGCGGGGGTAAGAACAGGAAATATGAGGGCGTCGAGGAATTTCTCGTAGAGGCCGGAAAGAAGAATCCCGTGCTTCTAAGCTTCGCAGAGGGAAGCGTGATGGCTAAAGGTATTCAGGAGGATGAGGAATACACTATAACCGTAAGAAAGAGCGGATGGGGCTTTCCGGGCTTTACCTTATCCTGCACGGATGATTTCGTCAGGCTTCATAAGGATGAGTATTACTTAGATGACTTCGAGGGAAACTTTGCGGAGGTAACCTTTACTATACTACATGAAAGGCTTCATGCGGGGCATAACTTCGCCCGCATAGAGCTTAAGTCATTGCATTCCGAGGTTGTCATACCCGTATTCGTTGATATGAGCGGTTCCGATCGTTCTGCAAGGGAGAAAGTAAGGCAGAGGAAGGCAAGCGTCACAAAGCTTATGAATGAGTTCATAAACTTCCGTATTGGGAATATCTCAGGCGATGAGTGGATAATGCGCTCTAATAAGCTCGTAGAGCGGATGCTGACGAGCGACCGCAACGATCCTGAGAGCAGGCTTATGCAGGCGCAGCTCCTTCTTGCGGCAAAAAGGTACAGCGAGGCTGACATAGTCTTAGGAGCCGTAGAGCGGGAGATGGATAACAGGGATTTCTCTAATGACCTTACGGCTTACTACATTTACTTAAGGGCTATGTGCGATCAGGACGATAGGGGCATAGCAAAGGCTGTGAAGCAGGTATGGGAGCTATACAACAGGTCTGATGATTCATGGCGTATACTGTGGATACTGATATATCTTGACGAGACGATAAAGATGTCTCCTGAGCGGGAGCGATCACTTATAGAGGAGCAGACTGAGCGGGGCATGAGAAGTCCTCTTATGTACCTTGAGGCATACAGCGTGCTGTCTCATGATCCGACGCTAATAAGAAGACTGTCGGAATTTGAGATAAATGTCTTAGGCTTTGCCGTGAAGCACGGTCTTATGAAGAAGGAGATAGCGGATCAGGTGTCTAATCTCTCACAGAGGATGAGGGGATATGACGCAAGGCTGGTAAAGATAATGGGGGCTTATTACAGCGAGTTCAAAGATGACGAGATGCTCACTGCGATCTGCTCATATCTTATAAGGAACGAGATAACGGACAGCAGGTATTTCACTTATTTCGAGAAGGCGGTAGAGAGGGATCTGGGAGTTACGAACCTTTATGATTATTATCTCTATACGATGAAGCGCAGCGGCACGAAGCTTCTGCCGAAGAACGTGCTTATGTATTACAGCTTCCGCAACGACCTTCCGCCGGAGTTCCGTTCCTATGTCTATGCCAATATGATAGTGAACGAGGAAGAGGCGGGAGTGCTCCTTACGCAGAGCATGGAAGATATGGGACGCTTCGCCGCGTCAGAGGTGCTTGCGGGTCACATGGATGAGAACCTTGCGATAATCGTTGATTATATAAGGTATTTCAGGGATGCGGGCGGGGATGACAGCATTACTGATACCTACGCTTTAGATAAGGCTCTGATAAAGAATGGCTTCTTAAGACTTATCATAATAAATGATCCGAGGATCAGGACTGTCACGGTGACGGAGGATGCCTTCGGGGAAGAAAGGAGCGCCGCGGTTAAAGGCGGAAGGGCTTACCTTAGTATCTATGATAATGACTACGAGCTCTTTTTCGAGGACTATGAGGGCAGGAGATACGGCAGCAAATATGTCGCAAGCGAGGACATAAAGCTTTTAAGGATAGGGGAGCTTATAGATAATATAAGCAATCCCGAAGCGGATGAACCGGGACTTTGGGTAGCCTTATCCGAGAAGGGGAGGAGCTATATCTCGATAGACGGGAAGAATGTCCGGTATGTCAGGGCGATCATTGATTCGGATCTTTTCGATCCGGGCTTTAAGGAAGGACTGTTAACTGAGCTTCTAAGGTTTTACTTCGATAATGACATGCAGACGGAGCTTTCTGATCTGCTGCTTAAGATCGATGCGGAAGGGCTCACCATGGAGGAGCGCAATGAATACATAAGGTTCTGCTCCATGAGGGATGACGACGAGGAGGCGTACAGAGTAATAAAGGAATACGGCTCCTATGGCATGGATGCCAGGATACTGATGCGGATAGCAACTAAGCTGATAGAAGAGGGCGGCATCATATCCGATAGTCCTGAGGTAGTAAGCGCGATATCCGACGTGCAGGGCGAGGGAATAAGACCTGAAGGCATAGATCCCGTGCTTACAGAGGTTGCATCCGCTACCTTCAGAGGAAATAAATACAATGAGAGCATCCTTGATTTCCTATCAAGGCATTATGAGGGAACCACAAGGGAGCTTAAGGATATATGGAGAGCCTGCAAGGATTTCGACGCTGACGCATCGGTCATAGAGGGCAGGATAATAGAGCAGATGCTTGCAACCGGAGCGTACATAGGGGAGAGGGATGAGATCTTCTTTGATTATCTGAAGAGCGATGCTTCAAAGAGGGTTGTCGGCGAGTATTTCTTAAAGGCTGCGGAGGATAATTTCCTGAAGGACACCGTGCTTGACGACAGGCTTTTCATGGGGCTTCTTGATTTTGCCATAGATGAGAAGATAACTGACGTAGAGGCGCTTTGTCTTATACGGTTCTACGAAGGCAGGAGGGATATGAGGTCTGACAAGATACTCTATCCTTATATAAGAGATCTTGCGGAGAGGGACATAGTCTTTGATTTCTTCGTCTCGTATAAGGATCTGATACCTGCGCTTGCTTTATTTTCTGAGGGTGTCTTTATTGAGCACAGAGCGGAGAGAGGGCTTACCGTAACGCTCAATTACTGCCTTGAGACGGATAATGAGGATGCGGCCGTTGATTATAAGACCGAGGAGATGAAGGAGCTTTATCCCGGAATGTATCAGGCGAGGGGGACTATCTTCCCCGGAGAGACCATGCAATACTATATCACCGTGTCTGACAGGGGTGCTGCGGCAAGTGATATAGAAAGATCCGAAGAAAGGCTTATGAACGGTGATAAGAGGTATGATATACTGCAGGACGCCATCACAAGCCTTAACATGGGGGATACTGACAGCTTCACAGAGCTTTGCGAGGACTATATCATAAAGGACAGGATAGTGAGGGATGTGATATGGGCAGAGTCTTAGGCTACGACTTGAACGATCTGTCCTGTCAGGTCAGCATAAGCATAGAAAATGAGGGTAACGAAGAAGTGCGCTCCGTTCCCGTGCTTGCGGGCTCGGAGAGATACGTGATCCCTGTCGCAGCGTACATCAGCGATAGCGGAGATGTATCCTACGGCGAGGATGCAGTAAGGGCATCGGGTGATGACGGGAAGCTTATAACTAACCTTCTTAGCAGGGCGGTTAAAGGACTGTATATAGACAGGAACGGCGAGAGATATGACTATGTCACGCTGCTGTCGGGGTTTATGAAGCGTACTATGTATATGTCATCCGTTCTATCGCCTGTGGAGCTTATCGAGCGTGCGGTGATAGCCATGCCCGATGTATCGGAGGAGTACGTGAAGACCGTGGAGGAGGCAGCGGGATTCCTTAAGGACGAGGATATAAAATACAGGATAACAGGCTATCCGGAGTGCTTCTTTTATTATGCTATGAATCAGGACGCCTCCCTTACGAAGAATAAGATAGCGCTCTTTGATTATGACGGTGCCATCGTGCGAAGCATGCTGCTTTATACGAGGGTAGACACGAGGCCGCATCTTTGCATGGTCGAGGAGAGGGATTTTGACATGACATTGAAGGATGACCTAAGCTTCCTTGAGATTGCCCGCTCGGTGCTTGACTCGGAGATAGTGTCTGCCGTGTATCTTTCGGGCGAGGGCTTTGAGGGCGGCTGGCTTAAGTCCTCTGTTACCTATCTCTGTGAGAGAAGACGAAGGGTGTTCCAAGGAAGGAATCTATATACCAAGGGTGCCTGCTATGCGGCACTTGATGACAGGGACGGCAATCCGATGCTTGATATCTGCAGGTTCTTCGATGATGAGAAGCTTGTGTCTAATATCGGGCTTCATATGATAAGGGACGGACAGGAGACGTATATTCCCTTGCTTGAGGCAGGGATCAACTGGTACGAGGCAAAGGGTGCGAGCGAGTTCTACCTGGGAGATGACAGGGAGATCAGGATAAGGCTTGAATCCTTCTTCACTAAGGATGTAAGATACAGCGTGTTAAGATGCGACGGCTTTCCCAAGAGACCGGCAAGATGCACGAGAGTAAGGCTTGAGGTGGCGATGAAGGACAATTCATGCGTCTCCTGTAAGGCTTATGATTTGGGCTTCGGGGATATATATAAGTCATCAGGTGATACGGTGGAGACAGAGGTATTTATATAAGGCAGGATGTTATACGAGGCGATAGGAGTTTACTCAAAAAGTGCATATCACATACCTGAGCTTTCCGTATCGGTGCATTCCTTTGAGGAACTTTGTTATGTAGTGCGTGAGAAGCTTTACGATCTGGGGGATTTCCTTATGGATGACAGTCTGCTATCATTTATTAAGGAATGCTTCGCCCTGCCTGATCTTGCAGACGATCTTGCAGGGGCGAGGCCTGAGCTTTCTGAATATGTGCGCGTCCTGCTTTCGTACAGGCATTACATGAATGAGGACGCTGCGAATGATATATGCAGGAGCATAAGCGAGGGAAACGATGAGAAGGAATTCGTGAGGCTCATAAGCAGGGGCGATTTTCTGTCGGAGAATAAGAAATACAGATCTGCTATTCTCTTGTATGAGCACGCAAGGGAGATAATGGATCAGGAATCAGAAAAGGACGGCCTTATTTATAAGGAGCTCATGGATAAGCTTGGGAGGCTTTACGCCCTTTATTTCATGTTTGACAAAGCGGCGGAGGCTTTCAGCATATCGGGGGATGAGAGAAGGACTTTCTTCTGCAGGAAGCTTTCGATGTCAAGGGTTGAGTACGTGGATCTATTATTAAAGGAGCATCCCGACGAGAGCCTTTCTGCAGCCGTTGAGGAGATGACCAAGGAACCGCCCGAGATAGCGGAATTAAAGATTGCCCTTAACGGCTCTAATAAGTATGGAGGAAGGCTTGCCACGGAGAGATTATCGAGCAGGCTTAAAGCGGAATACAGAAGGATACAGGGATAGTTATGGCAAAGACCGGACTTATTCAGAGAATAAAAGATCTGCTCGCCGGACGCATCGATGATGATTACGATGACGACGAGTACGAATATGACGAGGACAACGACTACTTCGACAGCGGGTACATGAAGGAGGACATCCCTGAGGTAGAGGAGATAGACCGCTCTGAGGTCGATATGTCCTCGCGCACTTTAAGGCAGAGGTATGTGAAGAATCTCTGCGACCTTATGGAGGAGTGTACGAATGAGATAGATGCCGCATCTAAGGAGTACAGGTATGTGACCGATTATCTGAAGGACTGCGAGGTCATAGACCAGATTCCCGAGGAATCGGGGAGCCATCTGATAACTGCTGCCGAGACGGTGCTGCAGCTTATGAAGAAGAGCGAGAAGCATACCGGAAAGCTTGGCAAGATAAGCGAGGCAAAGTATAACCAGATGGCAAGCATCGCATCCGACATGCCTAAGGCTTTGAATGACTTAAGAGGGCATGAGGACTTCAAGGAGATAGTGAGGGATGACCTAAGGAAGCTTGAGGGCGAGAAAGTATCAAGGCAGTTCGAGAGAAGCGATGCGCATACGAAGATGATAAGCTGCCGGAATATCGCTGTAATTACGGTTTTCGCTATGGGCTTTGTGATGTTCATACTCCTGCTCTTGAAGATGATGTTTGACATGACAGTGATACCGGGCTTCATAATGGCAGCGGCGATAGGCTCTATAACTCTTGCCATTTCTTTCTCGTCCTTCGTCAATGCCAGAAGCGTCGAGCGGCGCATGAGGAATCAGATCAATCAGATAGTAGCGAAGCAGAACACGGTAAAGATAAAGTACGTGAACATACAGAACCTTATTACTTATGAGTATGAGAAGTACCATATAAATTCCTCTGATGAGCTGGCCTATAACTGGAAGCTCTATGAGGAGGAGCGGGAGGAGCGGGCACTTTTGCGTCGCATGAGCACTGACCTTGACGCAGCGGAGGAGAGATACCGCAAGGAGCTTATAAATGCGAATGTGAATTATCCTATGCTCTGGCTTCATCAGGCGGAGGCGGTCGTTGACAAGCGCGAGATGGTGGAGCTTCGCCACGAGCTTGTAGCAAGACGTCAGGGCTTAAGGAAGCGCATATCCTACAATACTGAGAACAGGGAGAACGCCAAGAAGGAAGTGCAGGACCTTGTCACGAAATACCCGAACTACGCCCACGAGATACTTGATATCGTTGGGTCGTATGAATGAATTGAAATGCAGGATATAACAAAATTATGCACCTGCCAGCTTTTATGATATAATACGTTCTTGTTGTTTGTGACGTATTGTTTTTGTGGAAGGGGAGTTTTATGGAGGATACAGGCAGGTATATTAGCCCGCTGTCGGAGAGGTATGCGGGGAAGGAGATGCAGTATATATTCTCCGAGGATAAGAAGTTTTCGACATGGCGGAGGCTCTGGATCGCTCTTGCGGAGACCGAGAAGGAGCTGGGGCTTGATATAACCGATGAGCAGATAGAGGAGATGAAGGCTCATGTCGATGATATAAATTATGATGTCGCAAGGAAGAGGGAGAAAGAGGTAAGGCATGATGTCATGAGCCATGTCTATGCTTTTGGAAAGCAGTGCCCGAAGGCAGCAGGCATCATACATCTGGGCGCTACTTCCTGTTACGTGGGAGATAATACGGACATCATAATAATGAATGACGCACTATCGCTTGTTAAAAAGAAGCTTGTGAATGTCATAGCTAAGCTTTCCGATTTTGCAGATAAATATAAGAGCCTGCCTACACTTGGCTTTACTCACTTTCAGCCGGCGCAGCCTACGACCGTAGGCAAGAGGGCTACGCTCTGGCTTCAGGAATTTCTTATGGATCTTTATGACCTCGAATATGTGCAGGGCTCTCTTAAGCTTCTAGGCTCTAAGGGAACTACGGGAACACAGGCTTCTTTCCTTGAACTTTTCGAGGGAGACATGGATAAGGTGGATAAGCTTGATCCTATGATAGCCAAAAAGATGGGCTTTGATTCTTGTTATCCCGTATCGGGGCAGACTTATTCGAGAAAGGTTGACGGCAGGGTGCTTAATGTCCTTGCGGGGATAGCGGCATCTTCACATAAGATGTCAAATGACATACGGCTCTTGCAGCATCTAAAAGAAGTCGAGGAGCCTTTTGAGAAGTCACAGATCGGATCGTCCGCTATGGCGTATAAGAGGAATCCGATGCGCTCGGAGAGGATAGCCTCGCTTTCAAGATATGTGATGAGCGATACGATGAATGCATGGATCACGTCTTCCGTACAGTGGTTTGAGAGGACGCTTGATGATTCGGCAAATAAGAGGCTTTCGATACCGGAGGCTTTTCTTGCGGTCGATGGGATATTAACTCTTGATATGAATGTCGTTGACGGACTTGTGGTTTATGAGAAGGTTATCTATAAGCATCTTATGGCGGAACTTCCCTTCATGGCGACAGAGAATATAATGATGGACTGCGTTAAGAAGGGCGGCAACAGGCAGGAGCTTCATGAGAGCATAAGGAAGCTTTCGATGGAGGCCGGAAGGCATGTGAAGGAAGAGGGAAGGGATAATGATCTGCTTGAGCTTATTTCTGCTGACCCGACCTTCAAAGTTACGCTTGATGAACTAAAGGCAGGGCTTGATCCAGCTAAATATACAGGCTGCGCGGCGCATCAGGTTGAGAGATTTCTTGATAATGATATAAAGCCTGTTTTAGAGAAGTATAAGGAGCTGCTTGGAGAAGAGGCTGAGGTAAATGTCTGAGCATATATGCCAGGGCAGAGAAGCATTCAAGAATGAACTGTTATTGTAAGTAATGGAGGCATGAGAAAACAATGATTAAGGCGATAGTCGGAGCAAACTGGGGTGATGAGGGCAAGGGCAAGATAACCGACGTCCTTGCGGAGGAAGCGGATATAGTCGCCCGTTTTCAGGGCGGCGCCAATGCGGGACATACTATAAAGAATAAGTATGGAAAGTTCGCCCTTCATACTTGTCCTTCGGGAGTTTTCAATGAGAACGTGACCAACGTGATAGGCTCAGGAGTGGCTCTTGATGTGATGAAGCTAAAAGCGGAGGTTGATGATATAGTGTCTAAGGGAGTTCCGGAGCCTAAGATACTGATATCCGAGAGAGTGCAGCTTCTGATGCCATATCATGTGCTTTTTGACGTATGCGAGGAGGAGAGGCTTTCGGGCAAAGCTTATGGTTCAACTAAGAGCGGCATAGCGCCCTTTTACTCTGATAAGTATGCAAAGAAGGGCATACAGGCGTGCGACCTTTTTGATGAAGCGTATTTGAAGGATCTGCTGGAAGATATCTGTGCGCTGAAGAATGTCATGCTCACGGGGCTGTATCACAAGGATCCGCTTAATCCTAAGGAGCTTTTTGAGACCTGCATGGAGTATCGGGATATTATAAAACCTTATGTGACGGATGTAAGCCTTTACTGCACGGAGGAGCTTAAGACCGGGAAGACCTTATTGCTTGAAGGACAGCTTGGCTCCATGAAAGATCCCGATAACGGCATATATCCTATGGTCACATCATCATCACCTATAGCGGCTTACGGTGCGGTGAGTCTTGGCATCGCTCCGCATGAGATACAGAAGATAATAACCGTGTCTAAGGCATATTCGTCTGCTGTAGGAGCGGGAGCTTTCACATCAGAGATCTTCGGTGACGAGGCGGAGGAGCTGAGGCAGCACGGCGGTGACGGCGGAGAGTACGGGGCTACGACGGGAAGACCGAGGCGGGTAGGCTGGTATGACTGTGTCGCAAGCAGATATGGATGCAGGGTGCAGGGGACTACTGATGTGGCGTTCACGGTTGTCGATGCGCTGGGGTATCTTGATGAGATACCGGTATGTACGGACTATGAGATTGACGGGAAGGTAGTGCATGAGTTCCCTAATCCGAGGGAATTGGAGAAGGCTAAGCCGGTGCTTACGACTTTGCCCGGATGGAAGTGTGATATCAGGGGGATACGTAAGTTTGAGGATTTGCCTGAGAATTGCAGGGATTATATTCTTTTTATAGAGAAGCAGATCGGGTATCCGATCACGATGGTGTCTAATGGACCGGCCAGGGAAGATATCATCTATCGCTAAAAATATAATATTATTCATTGCTATCCCCGCTGCGATAATGTATCTTTTCGAGGCGTATACGCATAATCCGTTTGTGAGGATGAGGGCGGGGATACAGGTTCTTAATATTTTTCTTTTTATTGTTATCGAGGTTTTCTTTTTGTTTCTGACGGGGAGGCTTAAGGTTGCTCTTCGGATCATGTGCGTCATGTTCATGGTGCTGGGGCTTGCGGAGTATTATCTCGTGGAGTTTCGCGGGGTTACGCTTCTTCCTTGGGATATAGGGTCGCTTGGGACGGCGGCGGAGGTTGCTTCGGGGTATAATTATGTGCCGGGGGTCAGGGCTGTTCTTTGTATTATCGGGTTTATCATTCTTTTCTTTATCAGCGGTTTGGCGGATTATCGCATAGGTGTCTTAAGTGGTGAAGGAGGAGGGAATGGGACCGGCTCTAAAAGGAAGAGTCTTATAGTCAGGTGTGCGGGGGTTCTTATTTCATGCGGCGTTATCATTCTTTATACGAATTTCGTGCAGACGGAGTTTGCGGAGAGGACCTTTGGATTCTATACGAAGCTTTTTACGCCTACCGCTATATCGGAGAGGGATGGTACGCTTACGGCTTTTCTTATGGAGCTTCAATATATTAATGTGAGCAAGCCTGTGGGATATTCTGCTGGTGAAGCGGAGGAGATGCTTGGGAAATATGAAGCCGTGCCTGCTGAAAATAAAAGTAATATTATAGTAATAATGAATGAGGCGTTTTCTGATCTTTCCGTGCTGGGGGATTTTGAGACTGATGAGGATTATATGCCGTTCTTCCATTCTTTGCAGGACGGGGATGCGGTGACAGGACAGCTTAATGTCTCCATAGTTGGCGGGAATACCCCCAATACCGAGTTTGAATTCTTAACAGGCAATACATTAAGGTTTCTGCCCGAAGGCTCCATACCATATCAGCAGTATGTGAGCGAGGGGATATACGCGATGCCCTCTTATCTTAAGGACATCGGATATACGACGGTAGGAATGCATCCTTACTACTCCAAGGGCTGGGAGAGGGAGAGGGTATATCAGGAGCTTGGCTTTGAGAAGTCGGTCTTTCTTGACGGTTTTGATAAAGGTGCTTCTAAGGTAAGAGATTATGTCAGCGACATGGCATGCTCCGGGCAGATAATAAATGAATACGAGGCAAATCTTGACACGGGGAAGCCTTTCTTTGCTTTCCTTGTCACTATGCAGAATCACAGTCCTTATGATGTACCGTATGACGACCTTCCGCTTGAGATTGATATAAAGTGTGAGGATAGAATTAAGAATATAGAGACTACGGAGAGATATCTTACGCTTATAAAGAAATCAGATGAAGCATTAAAGTATCTTACTGAATATTTTGAGAAGCAGGATGAGCCGACTGTCATAGTGATGTTCGGAGATCATCAGCCGTCGGATTCGGTGGTACGTCCTATCTGGGAGATGAACGGTAAAGATTCCAGAAATCTTACGGAGGAGGACGTAGAGAAAAGGTATATCGTACCTTATGTGATATGGACGAACTTTGATATTGATGGTGCGCAGAATGAAGAGACCAGCGCTAATTTTCTGGGAAATAAAGTGCTGGATATAGCAGGGGCGGGGCTGTATCCTTACAGGAGCTTTCTTGACGAGGTGAAGGGAAGCTATCCTGTATTCTCGGCAATCCGCGCGGCAGACGATGATGGACGGGAGCTTACTGACAGGGAAGCGTCTGATGATGAATTGATACAAAGCTATAGCAGGCTTCAGTATTATGAGCTTTTCGACCATAATAAGTGACATGGGGATATATAATAAAGCAAAGCAGAAGCCTTGCATGACAGCTTTTATTGTCTCTCTTATCATGCTTTTCCTATACAGCCTTATACAGGGAATCTATCCGTTTGGGAGCGTTACTTTCTTAAGGAAGGATCTATATCATCAATACCTGCCCTTTCTGTATGAGCTGAGGCGGAAGCTTATATCGGGGGAGAGTCTTAAATACAGCTTTAATCTGGGGATTGGCTCGTCCTTTTATGCCATGTATGTTTATTATCTCTCTGATCCTCTGAACTTCCTTTGCATCCTTGTGCCGGAGAGGTTTCTGCTTGAATTCCTGACCTTGATAACATACATGAAGATCGCCCTCGCATCAGCGAATATGTGCCGGTATCTAAGGTATCGGAATAAGGGAATGGAAGCCGTATATCTTATCCCGCTTTCCCTATGCTATGGCTTCTCCGGGTATATCGCTTCCTTCGACTGGAACGTGATGTGGATGTGGGGGATAGCCTTAGCTCCGGTTACTTTAATGGGCTTTGAGAAGGTTTTTGATGGTGAGAAATCTTATCATTATATTCTGCCGATGGCATTCACTGTCTGGACGAATTACTATATCGCAATGGTTATCGGGATATTTCTTGTGTTTTATTTCGTCGTATTATGCGTTGAAAGATATGACGGACTGCTGAAGCTTTTAAAAAGCGGCATCAGCCTTTTGATATCCACTATTATATCGGCGGGGATGTGCGCCGTTCTTTTGATACCGGAATGGGCTTCTATAAGGCAGACTTCATTCGCAGGGATCAAATTCCCGCATGAGATAAAGTTTTATCTTTCGCTTCCGAAGCTTATGGTACGCTCGCTTATGGCTGTCGGAGTCGAGACGGGGCTTGGGCATGAGCCTGCTATATACGCTTCTGTTGCCGTCCTTATGCTGGCTCCTTTGTATTTTATGAATAAGGACGTGCCGTTAAGATGTAAGATAACTAAAGGGTTCTTGATTGTATTTTTCTACCTCTCCTTTGATACTAACGTACTCGAATATATCTGGCACGGTTTTAATTATCCTGATTCGATACCTGCGAGGCAGGCGTTTCTTTTTGTAATAATCCTTCTTTCGCTTGCGGAAGATGGCATATATTCTTTGCATAGGGGGGATAAAAAAATATTAATAACGGGGCTGATCCCGGTTGCCATTTATTCCGTATGTCTTGTATTCTGCCGGAGCGAGAGCCACACGGATAGATATACATGGATATTCAGCGCGATATTCATCCTTATTTATATGACTTTAACCATTGTCTATGCCTTCATGCCGGATGAGTTCGCAAGCTGGGGAAGGATGGCGGCGGTTTTTATTCTGATTTTCGAACTGTCGATAAATCTGAGCCTTACTTCTTCAAGGGACATATCGAGGGAGGCTTATTTCAGGCATATCGGGTCATACTGGAAGCTCGCGGAGGAGGCAGCCGCTATTAATCCTGTGAATCAGGGACATTTTACGAGGCTTGACGTAGCGGAGCAGAATATAAGGAACATATCGTGCCTTGCGGGCTATGCTGACGCTTCTTATTTTTCATCGACTATAAATGAGGGCGTGACCGATTTTTATAAGGAATTCGGGATGAAGGCTTCGAGGGTGCATTACATGGCTGACGGGATGACTCCCTTTACGGCAATGATTATGGGTGTGGATTATATTCTCGCTGATGACTTCAGAAACAATCAGACTGACTATGACGTTGCTTTCTACAAGGGAGAAGAGGATGGCGATTATCTGTATGAAAGGCTTTTTATGCTGCCCTTCGGGTATGCCGTGCCTTATAAGGACTATGATTTTGACATGGAGACGGAAAACATGTGCGATCCTGTTGTCAGGCAGAACAGGATTTCCGTGAAGCTTGGAGGCGATGAGGTCTTCCATGAGATATCGGATGAGTACATTCATGAGGAAGAGGGCAGGGCTGAGATTTACGTGCCCGAGGACGGTCATTATTACGCATGGACGGATGCGGATGTGGATGAGGTATCAGAGTACACGGAACTTCATGAGGCGGAGGATGAGCCGTACGGCAGGTTTGAGGACATGAAATATAACAGCGTCATGGATCTGGGAAGGCTTGATAAGGGTGATACGGTAACGCTCTTATCGGATGAAGAGAGCGAAGAAGATTATCTTGACATAGCTCTATACAGGATAGATCCTGTGAGCATGCAGTCTCTTGAAGACAGGCTTGGCGAGGAAACGCTTACGCTTACGGAGTTCGAGGATGATCATATAGAAGGAATAATAGACATTTCGGAGAAGAAGGAGCTTCTTCTGACGATGCCATGCTCTGACGGCTGGGAGATAATAATGGACGGTAATCAGAGAATAGAGCCGGAGAGCTTCTATGGCTTATTCATGATGCTCCCGTTACCTGAAGGACTTCATCATATAAGCCTTTCTTATCATATTCCATTTTTTACTACAGGTGTGATCACAACCCTGATCTCCTTATTTATATTTATAGCTCTGATTAT
>JAFTAP010000084.1 GCA_017455525.1 Lachnospiraceae bacterium | reverse complement strand
TACAAATTTACAGTGCCTTTCTTCTACAAGTGCTTTGATGTCTTTTGCATAATGCCCCATCTTCATGGCGTAAGTATAAATTGCGAATACTTTCTTATCACTGGGCAGCTTTTCCCGGAGATATTCCATGAGTTCACTATTCCTCATTTTCCAGAAATTTTCCCACTAAACAGGCTTATAAAGTCTAATATTTGATCCACCTGCGAACAGAATTCGGTTCGAATCCGCTGTCATCTCCTTCGCCTTTACAGGAGATAATCTTAAACCCGTTTTTCTTACACCATTCTTTCAGGTAGTATTCAATCTCAAAATCTTCAACAACCGGTTGATAATAATCATCACAGGTACAGTATTCCTCAAATTCTCTGTCCAAATATTTCCGGAGTACTTTTCCATAGTGACTGCTTATTGACTCCGTTTTCATGAACCGGTTTTTTCTGAGTTGCTTTTCAAGTTCTTCATTTATCACAAGATTCTTGGTAGGAGCCAATACTATATCTGCATTGTAATAGCAGTCAACACCACCACCGCTCACAGACCAGGTTGCAAATCCTTCCCACTTCACTGTCAGTTTTTCTTTGCGGAAGTTTTCAAATCCTGCCAGGTCTTTATTCTTCCATTCTTTTTCGTTATCCTTGGAATAAAGGTCAAACAGGATCGTCGCAAGTTGATCCGCCATCTTCTTGTTAAAGCAGCACTCTCTTTGTATGTCTTCCGTTTTCCATTCCATTCATTCCAGAAGGAAACGCTGACTTCTTCATCCATCGACTTAAGGAAGTCTCTCACTTTTGTGTCACTGTATATCCTCATCCCTTCTGCAAAAAAAGGATGGCTGTATGCATACACAGGGTAGTACTGGGCACGGTTATCTTCTTCAATGATGGAGTATGCTGCAAGATCAAGAAACAGGCCGACATCCTTTGCAGAGAGATATCGGCCCAGAGTTTCATCAAGTCCGTAATCACTGATGATCTTCCTTATCACAATCCAGGCTCCAATCCTGAGACCGCAGCTTCTTGACGATCTGTCTCTTTCTTCAGGCAGTTCAACCTCAGGGAAATATTTCAGGAAATTTTCATTGGGATACATGAGCGTATCATCCACGCCGGATCGTTTCCCTATCGTCTTCCGTTTTGGAATGGTATATTTCCGATCAGGGAGGTATTCCCTGTCATACTCATACTCAACATATGTTGTCCCTTTTTTAGCACGGCAGGTGATCTTTCCCTGTACATCCGGTATCTTTACAACCGTATCCAAGTACATGTGCTACCTCCATATATTTAGTGGGAATTACTACTAAATATAGTGTGCCACCACCGCCCTTCCGGGTCAAGGGAATAATGACGAAAAACCGCATTTTTACTGAATTTTCAAGGTTCTATTCTGTCAGATTTTGCACCTAATTTCC
Source organism: Lachnospiraceae bacterium (assembly GCA_017455525.1). Lineage (GTDB taxonomy): Bacteria > Bacillota > Clostridia > Lachnospirales > Lachnospiraceae > NK4A144. The sequence goes on along the minus strand of JAFTAP010000084.1, from coordinate 5,205 downwards.
GTTTAGTGGGAATTCCTTAGGAAATTGAGGTTATCATATTGAAATGTAGATATGACCCTAGGCGCTCCGGAATCAGAGGCTATGGGGCTTTTTGCGGAAGAGGTTATTGCGAGCTAAAGCATATTTTTGTCAGAAGCAGATACTTCTTTGTAAACATACATCAAATCATTTAAGCAAACATTGCCGCTATAGATAATCCTATATTCTCATTGTATGGAATAAGAGTTGCCTGCACGGCATGATAGAGGTCTGATTTTCCGGGCCAGACCGTGCCTATTACTCTGTTCTCCTTATCCATCTGATGGAACCATGAGCCGTTTACATGGTCAACTACGGATTCATCAAGGTATTCCATGAACATAGAATAGTCCGAGGCATATTTATCCTTCCCTGTCACACGGTAAAGTACGGCAGATGTATTTATCGCCTCCGCAAGAGTCCAGTGCATCCTGTCATGCACGACAGGCTTTCCGTCCCAGTCGGTAGTATAGCAAAGCCCCGGCGCTCCATCCGCATTCCATGCGTCAGCCACGGCACGGCAGTATAGCTCTTCTGCCGCATCAATATAAGCCTTAGCTGAAGCCTTATCATCTCCGTAAGTCGATAAAGCCCACTGTACGATAAGCCTGGCCCACTCTATACCATGACCGGGAGTCGCTCCATAGGGTTTAAAAGGATCGTCCGGCTTTTCCTTATTGCATTCAAGGTCAGGCTTCCAATCCTTCGTGAAATGCTCGGGTATGCGCCATGAATTATCCCTCGCCCAGCCTATGACATGATCTATGATGCGTCCCGCACGGATTCGGTATTTATCATCCTTTATCACATCTGATGCGGCAAGAAAGGCCTCTACGGAATGCATGTTCGCATTTATTCCACGATAGTCCGAAAGGTTCTTAAACTCCGTATCCCACGTATCAGCAGCAAGACCTTCTTCCTCATTCCAGAAGTATTTATCATAGACTTCAATCGCTTCATTTAAGAGTTCCCCTGCCCCCTCTCTTTTCGCAAGATAAGCCGATGAAGAAGCAAGTATTACAAAGGCATGGGCGTAGCACTGCTTAGTAGGAAGTATGGCGCCTTCAGATGAGCGTCCCGCATACCAGCCGCCGTCCACATTATCATGAAGCTCTCCCGTAAGAGCGCGTAACGCTGAATCCACAAGCTCCCCGCTTCCCTCATGCCCTATGAGCTCTCCCATGCTGTAGACATGCGCCATGCGGCAGGTGATCCAGGTCTCACGAGGTCTATCCTTCCACGGCGTGCCGTCGTCTCCCAGATAATAAGCCCCACCCTCAGGCGAAGGAAATCCATGCCCAAAATTAAGAAGATCATTTCTAAGTTCCTGCATGAACTTTTTGTTTTCCTCGGTATTGATTTCATATTTTTTCATAATATAAAAATCCCCCTTCACTAATATTCCTTTTATCTGTTTTGCCTCATTGCTTCTTTCTTAACCGCTAAAGCGGCCAAAATTCGGCGCAGGAAACGCCAAAGTAAAAATAACTTTGTCGTTTCCTATAAAAAAGTCGCCAGCGCCTCAGTCATATACGCTAAGTTATCCAGCCCACCTATAAGTGCCTCGCACCTTATGCCGTCCAATGTGTTATATTATAGCACAGCGGAAACGTTTGGGATGAACCTTGATAGCCGAATATGGAGCAGGAAACAAGCCTTGACGAAAGAGCGATTTTGGTTAAATTAATTCAAAAGAAAATGCGACTTTGGGGATAAAGTGTTCTGAAGAAAACGCGAAAGGAATCTGCTGTAATGTTTAGGCGTAAAGTATATGGCACACTTCTGGAATGGAAAAAGGAATCCGGCGGGCAGACGGCGGCGATGATCGAAGGAGCGAGACGAATCGGTAAATCAACAATAGCTGAGGAGTTTGCCAAAAATGAGTACGAGAGTTATATACTGATTGACTTTTCCATCGCATCCAAGGCAATCCGAGATCTGTTTGAAGATATTTCGGATCTTAACTATCTTTTCCTCCAACTACAGCTCATCCAGACACAACTACGAAGTGGATTTTCTAATTGCACGGAAAAACAAGGTCTGTCCGTTGGAAATAAAATCTTCGGTATACAAGAAACACGCTTCTCTTGATCATTTCTATGAGAAGTATTCTGACCGAATCCTAAAAAAATATCTTGTGTATACTAAAGATTATGCGAAAGATAAGGATGTGATCTGCCTTCCCATATATATGCTTCCATTTATCTGAGAGCCTGTATGATAAGGCTCTCTTTGGTCTTTTTATGGTTTCTTGTAACGAGATTGCCTGATATTACAATCCCCCTCTCGCTACAGCAGAAAGTTCACAGGGGGTTATTCTTGAACTTCAGATATTTTTTGCTCTGTCCGTGCAAGCCTCCATAGCATCCTGTATCGCCGCCCTGAATCCGGATCGCTCCAACTCTTTGACCGCCTCTATCGTAGTTCCTGCGGGGGAACAGACCATGTCCTTAAGCTCTGCGGGGTGTCTGCCCGTGTCGAGCACCATCTTAGCTGAGCCGTATACTGCCTGTGCCGCAAACTCATAAGCCTGTGCCCTGCTCATGCCGTCGGCTACCGCCTGATCCGCCATTGCTTCTATCAGAATAAATACATACGCCGGTGAAGATCCCGATACGGACGTGACTGCTGCCATCAGATGCTCCGGCACTTCCTCTGCCTTTCCGATGGAACCCAGAATGTCGAGAGCTGCTTTCTTGTCTTCATCTGTGACCTCATCATTTGTGCAGTAGCCCGTCATACCCGCGCCCACGAGAGCCGGAGTGTTCGGCATGCACCTTACAAGCTTAACCTTCTTTCCAAAGCTCTCCGCAAGCCATTCTATGCTCTTCCCGGGAGCTATAGAAATAAATAAAGTATCCTCTGATGCCGCAGGCGCTATCTCCTTAATCACGCCCTGTATCACCTGCGGTTTCACGGCAAGTATAACTATATCGGCGCGCCTCGTGACATCCTGGTTGTCGTCCGCTATCGCTATGCCGTATTTCTCTGCGACCATATTCCTTGCTGCCGGTGCGCTGTCATAGCCTATCACCGTTCCTTCAGACGCTACTCCCTTACCAAGTATGCCTCCTATTATCGCCTGCGCCATATTGCCAAGTCCTATGAATCCTATAGTCATTTTCATCCTCCTGATATCATTCTGTTCTGTAGCGTGTTTTCCGGCTTATGTCCGGCACACGCCTAAAAATTTCTTGCATTATCAGTGATACATCAAAATCGCTGACGAGACCGCGGCATTAAGTGATTTCACCTTGCCTGCCATCGGTATGCTCACCTTCTCGTCTGCAAGCTTCAGCACATCCTCCGTGATGCCGTTTGCTTCATTGCCTATAATAAAAGCTCTCTTATCTGCAAATTTAATTTCTGATAGGTTCTTTCCCGACATATCAGCGGCATATATTCTTACCCCTGACTGCTTCATCCTGGCTATAACATCTCCAAGATCGTCCGTACATAAAAAAGGAACCCTGAATATAGAGCCCATAGTCGAGCGCACTACCTTGGGAGAATAAATCTCCGCACAGCCTTTATTCATAATGACAACCGCCACTCCTGCCGCTTCTGCCGTACGGATTATCGTGCCAAGGTTTCCCGGGTCCTGTATAGTGTCCAATATAATGTACAGACTTCCACCCAGAATATCAGACAAAGCATATCTTCTCTGCCTTGCTATGGCTAATATTCCCTGCGGATGCTTCGTGTCGGCCAGTCTCTCGAACTCGCCGTTCTTCAGCACATAGTCGCATCTCTCTGTCGGGTGCGATGCTCTGTAACCGGAAGACATAAAGACTTCAACCAAGTCCTCCTTAGGTATCTCTGCACAGAGCCTCTCGCCCTCCGCTACGAAAAGTCCGGTCTTACGCCTTTCGGACGAACGGTCACGCAGAGTCTTTATGTCCCTTATTTTCCTTGCGCTCGGAGCATTATCCATCAGATAGATAACGCCTTCGCTATCTCGTACTGATATTCGGGTATCTGCTTCTCCATTGCAAGTGCTTCATCTATGTCGAAGTCCATGAACTCCCCATTATGATGTCCTATGACTCTGTTTACCTTTCCTTCGGCTAATAAATCCACCGCCATAGCACCCATGATAGAGGCATAATACCTGTCCTTGCAAGTAGGAGCTCCACCGCGCTGCATGTACCCTAAAATAGTAGCCCTCGTCTCCATACCGGTAGCCGCCTCTATGCGCCTTGCCATTGAGGTAGAATGTCCTATCCCCTCCGCATTGATTATAAGATGATGCGTCTTACCTATCTTACGGCTTTCTATGATGTGATTTATGATCTCCTGCTCGTCGTAGTCGTATTTCTCCGGAAGCAATATATCCTCTGCTCCCGATGCAACTCCACACCAGAGTGCTATATAGCCCGCATTACGTCCCATGACCTCTACTATCGAACATCTCTCGTGAGATGATGATGTATCTCTTATCTTATCTATAGCTTCAAGCGCAGTATTTACCGCCGTATCGAAGCCTATCGTATAATCAGTACAGGCTATGTCGAGGTCTATCGTGCCGGGAAGTCCCATGACGGCTATCCCCTCATGCGACAGGGCAAGCGCTCCTCTGTATGATCCATCTCCACCAATTACGACTACCGCATCTATGCCATGCTTCCTGCAGATTTCTGCGCCCTTCTTCTTGCCCTCCTCGGTCTTAAACTCCTCGGATCTCGCCGAGCGAAGTATGGTTCCGCCACGCTGTATGGTATCGGAAACAGACCTTGCTCCGAACGCAAGGAAATCCTCCTCCAGAAGCCCCTGATAGCCTCTTTGTATGCCGACTGTCTCAATTCCGTTAAATACAGCCTTCCTTGTAACTGCCCTTATCGCCGCATTCATTCCCGGCGAGTCTCCACCTGATGTCAGCACAGCTATCTTCTTTATTCCCTTTGTCTTTGGCATAGTTTTATCTCCTTTGGCATGAGGTGGCTGCGGCTTGCCGTAGCCGGAGTCCTGATACCTCTTAAATCCTTAAATGAAACATTTTATATTTTATATCAAAGACAAATGGCATGCAACAAAAGTAAACGATTGAGTGTCAGTCAAGTAAACGTTGGCAAATCTTCCAGTAATTCAAATTTTTCGCTCTGAAAAGGAAACCTTTCCTCCGCTTCGCTACGGAAAGCTCTTTAATTGTAGCCGATAACCGCAGGGTATCGATGGATATCCTTGCTC
>JAFTAP010000083.1 GCA_017455525.1 Lachnospiraceae bacterium | reverse complement strand
TCTCGCCATGCTCCGTCCATTCGGAATCCGCTAATTTGCTACGCAAATTGCTACTTCCTCATGTTCGGGCGGGTCACAAGTTCCAAATCCTATTTGTGCAAGCACAATCGGATTTGTACCTTTTGACCCTAGCATCATATATTATATCCACAATACCTTTTTCTTGTCTATTACCTTATCAATATTTGAGATATAATCATGGACTTCCTTGAAGTTGGCGCTGCGCTTCGTATTGCCCTCTTCATCCACCCTCTTGCTTATCGCCCCTGCGCCAAGGGCTAAAATGTCCTGTACTTCTTCATTTATAAGGATATTGTAAAGCCCGTATTTACCCTCTTTGGCGTAACCGGTGTTTTCGAGGTTCCCTGACATATTTTTCTGCCTGTAAAGATAATAAGGGCTCATGCCGAGGCTTCTTGCACCCATGGTCGCCACGGTCATCATCCGTTCTATAGCATCATTCAGATATTCAGAACTGACAGACTTCCTTCCTGCATTTTCAGCTTCAATTACTTCTCTATGAATATCCGCATCTCTCTCTCCATTAACCGCTTCACTATTTCCTCTGCTTCCTTGCAAATCACTTGCATCACGCCCTTCAAGCATTTCTTTAAGCACGGAAGCACGTTTTACAGCAAGCGTATGTATGGTAAGAGAGTCAGGGTTGAGTTTACATAATTCATTGACTGTATTCTTCACGTCCTCCACACTCTCTCCCGGAAGCCCAAGTATCATATCCATATTTATATTATCAAAGCCCATTTCCCTCGCCAGATAATAAGCCTCTCTCACCTGCTCCACGGTATGCCGTCTGCCTATTATATCAAGCGTCCTCTGGTTCATCGTCTGCGGGTTCACGGATATCCTTGTCACGCCGTGCTTCTTAAGCACCAGAAGCTTATCCTTGTCTATGGAATCTGGTCTGCCCGCTTCAACCGTAAATTCTCCGGAGCTGTCTACATCAAACGCCTCTCTCAAAGCCATAAGAAGCCTGTCAAGCTCATCAGGAAGCAAGGCCGTAGGCGTTCCGCCGCCGATATAGACCGTATCAAGCACCCTGCCACGCATCAATTCCGCAGAGGCACATATTTCCGCTTCCAATGCATCAAGATAAGCTAAAACCCTGCTTCTGTCCCTTCCCACGGCGTTGCTTGTAAAAGAACAATAAAGGCATCTGGTCGGACAAAAAGGTATATCAACATATAAACTGTAGTGCAAACCCGTCCTCGTAAGCCCTGTATCAGCTTCAAGCTCATCTCTCGAAATGTCCGAGTGACATCGCTCGGACAATAAATCAGACGGCTCCCCATAAAGCTCCTTAAGTAACGCAAGTTCTTTCTTCGCTATCTCGATAGATAACAGTGTCTTTTCATCGGATGCGTAATAGCTGTTTTTCATATCAGCTAATATCTCATCATCATTCATACCGGCTTCTATTCTTTTTCTTACCAAACGTGTCGGACGGATGCCTGTCAGAGACCCCCAAGGAAGTATTCTATCGGTATATAATGATAACGCCCTATACAAAGAACGCTTCAACTCATCTTTGCTGTCCTTCGGTATATCAGTTTCAAACATAGCACCCATGTCCGATTTATAAACAATTTTTCCAACTTTTCCACAATTTTCGGGTTTTATAACAGGATGCTCTATACCATCTGACATACCATCACATAGTGTTATCCTGATTTCCTCCCCCGGAAAAAATGCCTTGGTGAGAGCATGGATATCATCCGTATTTTTTTGTATATCTGTCTCAATAAATATCATACCGTTTCAAACCGTTCGCTATACTATTCGCCCTGTCTGTCCCAGAAGTCTCTTATCAAATTATATTTGCGCCCTGTTATTTTTCTGATATTTTCCCACTCTCTAGGGTACATGTGTTTATAATCAGGTTTATCGAACCTTTCATCCAATAGCGCAATAACACCCGTATCGTTTTCAGTCCTTATTACCCTGCCCGCTGCCTGAAGCACCTTATTCATGCCCGGGATCTTCATTGCATAGTCAAATCCATCACGCTCGTTATCATTGAAATACTCTTTCAGTATGTCTTTCTCGTTACTGATCTGTGGAAGCCCCGTTCCGATTATTATCGCTCCTATAAGCCGGCTTCCGGTAAGGTCTATTCCCTCTGCAAAGAGTCCGCCCAATACGCAGAAGCCTATCACGCTGCTATCCTCATCAAAGGAATCCAAAAAAGCATCCCTGTCCTGCTCCGACATCTCAGAGGTCTGGCAGATACAACGATAAGCCCCCTCTGTATCTGTATCTGTATCTGTTTTCGTTTCTGCCTCTTCCTCTGATCCAGTCTGTATCAATTCTCCCTTAAAGCCCTCTTGCGCTTTCCTTTTATCTATATCCACATATTCCTTATAAACACTTTCAAGAAAAGCATACGACGGAAAGAAAACAAGATAATTCCCCTGTCTGCACCGGGTTATACCGTAGATATGCTCCGCTATCTTCCTGTACTCCTCTACCCCCCGCCTTGCGTATCTTGATGTCACCGCTGTATCAACGAAAACTCCGAGCTTTCCGGGATCAAAAATAGACGAAGCATATACCGTGTAGCCGTCCCGGTTCCCCGCAAGCAGATCCATGTAATAATTGACAGGAAGCAAAGTCGCCGAGAAGAGTACCGATGCCCTGCCGTAAGACAGGAATTCCGAAAGATTGTGAGACGGATCGACGCACAGAAGCCTAAGCCGCATATCTCCGCTCTCCGTCATTTCCGTATATATCCGATACCGCTTATCAAGCCTGTCACATACATCCACGAAGCCAGCCAGTGTGAAATAAAAATCTATTACCTCATCACTGAAACGATCGGCTTTTCTTTGAGATTTAGCCGAATCTGCTGAAAGCTTGTTCATTTCATCTAATGGACTGTCTGCTGCATTTAGCAGCGTATCTTCGTCCCTTACACTATCCGCAGACTCTTTTACATTGCTCTCATCTTTTGCAATCCGGACTTCCACAGACTTACTCTGCATATCCGCAATCGTCATCTGATCCGGATTATCCCGATTCGCTTCATTCCCACCGAAAGACCGCCTCTCCTGCATGAGTTCAAGAAATCTTCCCGCAAGTCTTGATGCCGCATCCTGCGTTCCGTGTATATCGGTAAGTATCATGTATCCCGGCTTACCATATCGCCCGTATTTATTATCCGGTATCAAATCTGTATCGTCCTTAAATCCCAAATAAGAACTAAGCTCATCATGCAGAAGCTCCATCTGCCCGATAAGCGCCGTCATGTATGAGCTTAGCTTCCTGTCGATTCCCCGTATCAGTGTCCGTATCTTTCCAAGATGCCTCAGACTCAAGTCCGCTGAATACATATCTCTCGCCCGCTCCACGAGATTATGCGCCTCATCTATAAGGAATATATAGTCCCCGGCACGCTTCCCCTCGCCGAAGAAATGCCTTAAGGCCACAGACGGGTCAAAGACATAATTATAATCACAGACGATACAATCAGAAAACTCCGTAAGATCACGGGCGAGCGCATACGGGCAGACCTTGCCTGAAACCGCTGCTTCCTCTATGGCTTCCCTCGTGAAAGCATCTTTACCGGTCAGCAGCTCATACAGCACCTTATTCACCCTGTCAAAATGCCCCTTTGCAAAGTCACATTCATCGGGATTGCACTTCGGCACGTTATTAACGCATGCCCTTTCCTTACCTAATATATTAACGGACTTAAGCCGAAGCCCGCCTTGCTTTCGCATAAGCTCCAGTGCGTCCGCACAAGCTTTCGCACCCATATTCTTCGCCGTAAGATAGAAAATATAAGAGGCAAGCCCCTCTCCCACCGCCTTTATCGAGGGATAGAGCGTCGCAAGCGTCTTCCCGGAGCCGGTCGGAGCCTCAAGAAAGAGTTTCTTCTTATGATATATGGTCTTATACACATCCGCCGCAAGCTCCCTCTGCCCCGGCCTGTATTCATAAGGAAATTCCAGAGACTTTATCGAGTTCTCCCGCAACTCCGTCCACTCCGCAATATGCCTCGCCCAAGGCTCATAACTGCCTATAAGTTTGCTGAACCATCCGGAAAGCTCGCCGAATTCATAATCAAAGTTGAAAAGCTTGATATGCCTGTTTTCAACACCGACGTATGTCATTCTGACGGAAATATCGGAAAGAGAATGCTGCTTCGCCCAGATATAAGCGTAGCATTTCGCCTGCGCAAGATGTACCTCCACCGGCTCCGCAAGCCTCATCACGTCAAGGTACAGCCCCTTTATCTCGTCTATAGTGATATAGCCCTTATTATCAATAACCCCGTCTGCCCTGCCCTCAACAGTTAACATAATGTCATCAGACAGCGAAATATCTTCCCTCATCGAAACCTCGGCGGTATAATCAGAGCCCGCTGCCGCCTGTATCGCCCGATGAATCCTTGCGCCCTCAAGCATAGTCTCAGGGCTTCCGCCCTGCCCCCGCCTCTCGTCAATATCCCCGCTCCGGAGAATAAATTCCACTAAATTACGAACTGATATCCTGACAGTTTTCATAGGTTACATAATACCATAAATAGCCCCCTATGTCTTGTCACGGATAAGTTAACTTTTTAATGTGAATACATCCAAAAAGTTCCCTATTCAAAGTCTAAATTATCTATTATTATTCAGCATACTTGGAATAAAGATCTCTTAAGGTCTCAATGTCCTCGGGGCTCACCTTGTCCTTCAGCTCATCCGCCGTAGCTCCCAAGTCTCCGCCGTTAGAAGAATAAATACTCAATGCTTCCGACACAAGCCCCGAATCAGAGTATTTATTCACTATCTCGTCAAGCTGCTCCGAGTCCTCCTCGCTCATCTGCGACTCGATCTCGCCAAGGCTCACCTCGCCCCCGCTCTGCTCGGATATCACCTTATCCACCGCCTGCTTCGTGACCTCTCTCTGTATGCTCTGCGTCACTGGATTAGAGTTGCCCTTCCCCGACAAAATCAGATATGCCATCAGAACCAGCATTACCACGATTAAAATAATAACTATCGCTACCCATTTGCCCAGTGATGATTTCTTCTTACGTCCTGACATTTCACCCCTCCTAAGATGTCGGGTTCCTGGAAAAATACATCACACCCCACATGCCAAAAACCACAACCTACAACAACTGCAAGCCCATCTTCTCCGCTTCTTCTATCATAGCTTCCGGCCATACCGACGACTGCACTTCCCCTATATGCGCCTTGCGAAGGAAATACATGCATATCCTCGACTGCCCGATACCGCCGCCTATACTATAAGGGAGCTCCTTATTAAGCAGCGCCTTCTGGAAAGCAAGCTCCTTGCGCTCCTCGCAGCCGGCAAGCTTAAGCTGCCTCATCAGAGCATCCTCATCAACCCTGACACCCATCGAAGATACCTCGAATGAAATATCAAGCACAGGATAATAAACTATTATATCCCCGTTGAGCGTCCAGTCGTCATAATCCGGAGCCCTGCCGTCATGCTTCTCGCCAGACCTCAGCTTATCCCCGATCTGCGAAACAAAAACCGCTCCGTGAAGCTTCACTGCTTCCCTCTCCCTGCCCTTGGGATCAAGCTCAGGATACATATCTTCAAGCTCCTGAGTAGTGATATAAGTCATCCTATTGGGAAGCTGATCCTTTATATAATCATACTTTGCGGATATATAACGCTCCGTATCTTTCATTGCTTCATACACGGCATCCGCATTTTCCCGTAAAGTCTCAAAAGTCCTGTCCTTCTTCTCTATGGCCTTCTCCCAGTCCCACTGATCCACATATATCGAGTGCAGATTATCCGTCTCCTCATCTCTCCGGATAGCGGTCATGTCGGTATATAACCCCTCTCCGGGAGCAAACCCATATTTCCCAAGCGCCATCCTCTTCCACTTCGCAAGAGACTGCACTATCTCAACCGTAGCCCCGGTCTCCTTCACATCAAAGCTGACCGGCCTCTCCACACCATTCAAATTATCGTTAAGTCCCGACTCCGGCGTCACAAAAAGCGGAGCCGACACACGGGTCAGGTTCAGATGCTTCGCAAGCGACCTCTCAAAATAATCCTTCACCTCTTTTATAGCAATCTGCGTCTGCCTGATATCCAATGCAGACTTATAACCCTTTGGAATCTCCATAATACCACCTTTCAAAAAATATCGTCATCATACCGATACCGGATTTTTCATTATTGATACAACCTCTATATTATTCATCTCAAATTCCTCTGCGACACGCCTTACTTCATCGGAGGAATCAAGGAATACCTCTACTATCTTCGGGTCAAAATGATTTCCTGAGCCTTCTTCTATTATCTGCATCGCCTTCTCAAAGGTGAAGGGCTCCTTATAGCTTCGCTTTGAAACCAATGCGTCAAATACATCGGCGACCGCCATAATACGTGCGGACAGAGGGATGTCCTCGCCGGAAAGCCCTGTAGGATACCCGCTTCCATTCCATTTCTCATGATGGAACTCAGCGAGATTCTTCGCTTCATTAAGGAAGCCTGATTCGGGAACTATGTCTATAGCCTGTTGTATGACCTCGCTTCCCGCCGTGGTATGCGACTTCATCTCGGCGAATTCATCATCCGTCAGCTTGCCGGGTTTATTTAATATGGCATCTCTTACCTTTATCTTGCCTACATCATGCAACGGAGCAGAATGATAGACGTCATAGATGAATTCATCAGTGAGCTCATCCCCATAGTAGCCTTTTTTCTTCAGACCGTCCATGATTATCTTCGTATAAGCCGCAGTCTTTCTTACGTGGTCTCCGGTATTCTGGTCGCGGTTTTCCACCATGTCCGCAAGCACCATGATAAGACCATTCTGCATCTTCGATATCGTATCAGCCTGCTTCTGTATGTCCGCCACGTACTGCATGCTCTCTTCCGTGGTCATGGAGAAGGCATGGTAGAGGTTCTCTATTTCGTCTCCGGTATGTATGTCAAGCTCCTGTATGCGCTCGACACTGTTCTCTCTTGCATCTTCACTGTGATATGCAAAGGCGTCGGCGGAGAAGGCCATAGAATTGACCGGCAACACGATATTATATTCAGCCATCCACATACCCAGAGCCATTATCATAATGAAGAAGCCAAGGAAAAGGGATATTAGCTTAGCAAAGAAGGTGTAGCTGTTTGCTTTAAGCTGATCCATAGATACGTCAGCCGCAGCATAGCATTTGCATACGCCGTCACTGTCATACACCGGCTTATATACCGTGAGCAGCCATCCATAGGTATCGTCTGTTATTATAGGATCTATCTCTTCTCCTGCAATAAGAGCGGGCAGGTATGCGGAGAAGGACTCGTCAAATGGGACAAGAGCTCCGGCGGGCTCACCCGGAAGGTCTTCTGTATCAAGGTCGAAGACTACGTGACATCCTTCCTCGTCGATCTTGTAGACATATACATACTGGATATCAGGAGAACTCTCCCTTATGCTGTACAGGAGCTCCTTGGTTTCATTATAGCCGTCTGCGGCTTCGCCTTTTTCCAGGAACTCGTCCACCTTATCCGGGTCTACCACGCTTACGGCAAGATTCGTCACGCCCTCGGCGAGAATAGTATGCTCGTTAACAGAGGTCTGCCTGTAAAGCACATAGCTTATCGAGGTAGACATTATAGCTACGAGAAGCGGAGCCACGATGAGAAGCAGCAGGAGCTTGGTCCTAAGCGACATCACCCTGCTCTCCATGCCTCTTATCTTCTTCTCAGACTCCCTGTCAAGCGGCTTCTGCTGCCATCCTACGAAGAGTGCCCTGTCCTTTAGCTTCTGCGGCAGAAGCAGACGGACAATAAAAACTATGACGACAGTTATCAGCTTGTCAGCGAGATCTATGATATAGTCCGAAAGCATCTGTGACCAGAATCTCGGTATGCCTGATGATGCGTTTATATTTGCTGCGAATTCAGCAGATACGCCCTCTGATGCGAAGCCGTAGAGGAACCATGTGAAAATAGAGCCCAGTGCTCCACCTATAAGAGCCAGAATAAAACCGGAAATAAGCGTCTTATACCATTTCTGAAACCAGCCCTTTTCCGCAAGGTTTGCCGCTGCTACAGCGATCAGGACATTCAGAAAGCCATAGTATATTGAAGGCGGGTCTGAAATACTCTTTATAATATTGGTTACAAGTCCTGCAATGATTGATGGAAGGTAACCTCCAAGAACTGCTGTCAATATAGTGCCGATAGTATCTAAATACAAAGGAAGTGAAAGACTTGATGCGATCGCTCCCCCCAGCAGATTTATAGTGATGCCTGCTGCACATAGTCCCACAAAGGCGTATATTTTGTAATACTTTTCCTTCGGTATATCTTTTTGTTCAGATTTATTTCTCATATTAATTTTCCATCATATAAGTATAATTATTAGCTTATGAATGGGTAATTATACCATATACGCCGGCTACTTTCTACTTGTACTCAAGAAATATATGGGTCTGTGTAGATACTACGAATGAAATTTTTGTTCTGGAAAAGTACATTTCTTCGAAACTCAGATTTTATTTTGAAAAGAATTATTATGATGTGTCTTATATTTTACTACATTATCACTCCTGTCTACGTGATCGTTCCTATTAACAGACATGGCATTCCTCAGTGCCACCGGAAACAGTCCTTTCCTGTCAAGCACCACACGCCCTTTGTCATCGCTCCACAGCACGAAGAGTATGCTCATGTACTCGCTCCATCTCATAGTGCGTCTTCCCTCAGCAAGCTGATGCATCCTGTCACCTGGCATCCCTGCTCGCCATCCTATCTCGCCACTGGAAAGCCCCGCCTCTTCTCCTATCTCAGGAAGCTCTGCCAGCAGTTTCTTCATAAGACTGTTCCTGTCAAGTCCGTTCATCTCATCAATTATCATCTCAGCCATATTCTCACGCTCCCTTCTTATTAAGCCTCTCTTTCAAATTGTCCGGATATAGTCCCAGGGATTCCACTACGCCCTCGGTCCTCTCGTTATAATGAAACATGAAAAGCAGCGCCATGAACTGATCCCAGCTCACCTCACGTTTCCCTGCCTCAATACTTTTATACATGCTTGGTGATATCCCGAGTATTGCTCCCATCTCATCGGTCGTGAGTCCAACGAGCAGGCGGAGCGATGCAAGGTCTCGTCCCATCTCGCCCCTGAGCCAGCTCTTGTCCATGTACTTATCTTCTGTCCTGTCATTCTCGGGAAAATCAATGGCTGTCTCCATCTCTATACGGGCAGTCCTTGCCATGCGGCCAGCTTCCACTGACTTCTCTGATTCAATCTGCCTCTCCGCCGTATCCATCTGCCTATCCCAGTCCTTTCGTTTCCAGTCCTCGTCAAACCTCTTAGGCGACTTAAGCAGAAGCTCCAGCGAGCTCCTTGTCATGGCATCGAAGTGTTCACTATTGAAGTCTCCTCTCCTTATCGACCCCTTAATGTCGTCATGCATCCTTGCGGAGAGCATAGGTCTGAGACCTCCGGACAACCTCTCGTATGTGTTAAGGTTCTCATGAAAATAATCCTGCCAGAATGCGTATCTGAACTTCTCCCACTTCTCGGGAACCCTTTTTAGCATTTGCTCCAGGTATCTCAACTCAGCGCATGTGTCGAACACTCTTCTCCTGTCTATTATCGACTCCTGCCTCGCCTCTCTCCGGCGGTGGTACACACCGAATCCGACAACGCCCAGCCTCGTGCCTGCAAGCGTCAGGAACTTGAATGCTATATCCTGCTTCCCGGCTCCCGGCTCACTGTAATGCATTATCCCCTCGCGTTTCAGGAACTCCCTGCTGTACAGCCCCTCGAACTCGGACACGTTCAGCCTGAACATCATGTCGTCATGTGCCTCTTTGGTGTATGCAGCGTGGTCGATATTCCATGACGACAGATCATTCATCCTCTCTTCTTCATTCACTGCAAAGTCAGCGAGCCCTATCACCACGTCGCACTCCGGGGCAGACTCGAAGTTTAGGAGCATGTGCTCGATCGTGTCACGGTTTATCGTATCGTATGGCTCGATGAAGAACACATACGGTGCCACAGCCTTATCCACGCCCATGTCCTTCGCATGCCCTGCGCTTCCTCTGTTATCCGACAGTATCCTAATTCTCTTATCCCTGTCGGCGTATTCCCTTACTATCCCCTGAGTGCCATCATTCGAGCCCATATCCACGACAAGAACTTCTATACCTTCAACCGTCTGATCAAGGACGCTGTCAAGACACTCCCTTATATGATCGGCACTATTAAGAGTGGCTATAATTATAGAGACTTTCGGATTTATATCAGCAGTCACTTCTTCTGTATCACTTTCATTTTTGCTAAAAGCCTTAACGCTGTATCATCATCACCTTGACATACGGCTCTGACTTATTGCGCATTAAGGAAAAACCTTTATCAAGATCGGCAAGATCGAATCTGTGCGTAATCAGACTATCCGGTTTTATCTTCTTCTCCGTCAGCCTATTAAGCACATATCCCCAGTCGTCTGTCACAGGATTCTCATAGCCTCTCTGAAGGAAAGTCGAGTTCCATGTGCCTGTTACGTCAAGCTGATTCCTGAGTATCTTCCAGTAAGTATCCTTCGTGAGGCTCATGTCAGAGTAAGGGTTTCCGACAAGAACGACCCGACCACCCGGAGCCATGCCGTCTATGCCGTAAGACACGCACTCATTCCTTCCCACGCACTCAAAGTAGACATCCGCCCCGCCCACGATCTCCCTCATCCATCCTGATACATCCTCAGAGCGACTGTCACAGAAGTCATCCTCAGATATCCCTAAATCAATCGCCTTATCCCTCTGGGAGTCCTTGTTCCCGATGACATATATGTTTCTAAAGCCCTTGTCGACTAGGAACATGGTAAGCAGCAACCCTATCGTCCCAAGACCGCATATGACAATCCTCGCATCAGCCGGGACAACCGATGTCTCCCCATCTGCCCCTATGCCCCTTTTCATCGCATGGACTACGACCGCCATGGGCTCAAGCATCGCCGTCTCCTCGAACGAAACGCTGTCAGGAATCTCTACCAAGTTTCCCACAGGCACACTCACATACTCCGCAAACGCCCCGTCACGCCTCGACCCGATGTAGTCATAGTCCCTGCACATCTCAGGGTGTCCGCTCATGCACGGCTTACAAGTCCCACACGGAATCAGAGGGTAAATCCCTACACGCCTCCCCATCCAGTAAGGGTCCGCATCCTTTCCCACGGCAGTAACCACGCCTGAGAACTCATGTCCCGGCACTATCGGCATCCTATGCGCCCCGGTCTCATATATCCGTGGTATATCTGACCCACATATACCCGTAGCCTTTACCTGCACACGAACCTCGCTCGCTTCCAGCAGGGGCATCTCCATATCCTCAAAACGTATGTCATCCGCTCCGTGCAGCACCCAAGCCTTCATCCTCTTCCCTCCATAAGCTTCCTTAATCTATCCATGTCCGCATCAGTCGTTATCTTGAAGTTCCCCTCGTCACCGGGTATCATCGCTATGTCCATCCCCGCCATGACAGCAGGTTCTGACGCACCGTTTATAATCAGTATCTTATCCGGCATAAGCCTTTTCACCGCCTCGTAATACGGCTTAAAATAAAAAAGCTCCGGGGTCTGCCCGGCGAAGACCCTGCTCCTTTCAAGAAGATCTGTCACGGATTTTCCGTCATCGCTCATATAGACCGTGTCCTTCATCGGGAGCACAGGCATCACCCCGTCATGTCCCGGAAGCGCTGCATAGCACTCCTCTATCATCCTTGTGCTAAGCATAGGTCTCGCCGCATCATGGATAAGCACAGTATCATCATCACCTATCTCCATACCAGAATCTCTTAACCCATTGACAATGCTCTGCATGCCATTGAGTATCGATTCCTGCCTCACCCTCCCAGGTTCAGCAAAGCCACGTATCTTATCAGCCTCAAGCCCTGCCTCCCTGACATCCGAAAGAATAGACTCCCTCCACTCAAGCTCCGCAACTATATAAACAGCATCAACGCAGTCCGATCTCATCAGGGATCCGAGCGCAGAAGTCACAATCATCCTCCCCCCGGCACGGACGTACTGCTTTGGTATATCACTTTTTATTCTTGTCCCAAACCCGCCGGACAATACGATGGCAGCGTTCATTCCAGCCTCGCCCGAAAATCAGTCATGCTCTTTTCTTCGCATGAAAACGCCCCGCACGTCGCCCATAAGCCTCGCCTCATGCATCAGCCTTGCCGAAATCCTCGAATGTACGCCGGTACGCCCTCACGTTCCCCATGTCGTACGACTCGCCGTCAGGAATGAAGGCGAGCATCCCCGACGACTTCATCACATGCTCAAGCGCTGCCGTGAGCTCCACCTCGTCCTTAGACCTGCTATCCTCATTCTCACGGCACATAGCGGCCAGCTCAGAGAATATTTCCTTTGTTAATATATATGCTCCGAATGCTGCAAGATATGCCTTACTTCCATTATCCCTTAACCCCCCGACTCCGAGGTAGTCCTCCGCATACTGAGAGGTGGGCTTCTCCGCTATCCTGTCAAGGCTCAGCACCGTCCTCTCCTGATCCTCCCATGCGCCCGCGAAGATGCCGTAGTTGGATACGTCTGACAGCGGCACCTCATGCACAGCCACAATCGGCTTGCCATAGGTGTCGAACGCCTGCATCAGCTGCTTCGTGCATGGCGTGTCCGTGCTGCTGCGGTATATTGTGTCGTCCAGCAGCAGCATGACGGGTCCGTCCCCCGCGAACTCCCTCGCCTGGTACACCGCATGACCGAACCCCTTCTGCTCCGTCTGCATCACGAACCTCACGCTTTCCGCCATCTTCCTGAACCTGTCCTCGTACTGCTTCATCTCCTCAGTCAGGCTCTCATAATGCTCAAGCGCCAGCGGCTTCCTGAAGAAGTCCTCGTAGAACCTCCTCTCCTCCGGGTTTATGATGAAGCAGACCTCCTCTATCCCTGCCTCAGCCAGCTCCTCCAGTAAGATAAGTATCACCGGCTTCAGTAAACCGTCCTTGTCAACGACAGGGCAGAACTCCTTCTTCACCCCCCTCGTGGCAGGGTAAAGCCTGGTGCCGAAACCGGCAACAGGGATTATGGCCTTCTTAACCGCCGAGTTAGGCTTCAAGGTAAGCTTGTATGAAGTCATCCCCTTCTCATTCGTCAGGTAGTCATAGAGTCTCTGCTGCGCCGCCTCATCCTTAGCCAGGAACTGCACGGTGCCGTCACCCTGCGAGCCGACTCCCTTCCCGCCATACGTAAGCTCCTTTATCCTCGGATCCCTGAGCGTCTCGTGGAGCACCGGGGACGTGAGCTCCTGCGGGCACATAGGGGCAACCTTCTCATCAAAGAGCGTCTGAGCCTCCGTCATGAGAGCACCCAGCTTTTCCGCTTCCCCCGATGATATATATTCCATAGCCCTGGCAGTGATATCGAGATTGTCCTTCCCAAGCGCCTCATGCTCCCTCTCCTCCATCTCGTTTGAAGCGAAAGGATAGCCCCTGTTAAGGTCAGCAAGTATCTTCACCGTGTCCTTCCCTGCCATGAGGTCCGCGAAGACATAATACAGAGGCTCCCTCACAGGTATACGCTCGACCTCGACATCATGCCCGTCGAAGATCATAGCCACCGGAGCCACTCCGTATGCACAGGCCTGGTCAAGCCTGCCGCACCTCGACGGTGTCCTCTGCTCGCCCCAGTAGGCTATATTCATTATCCCCTCTGTATTGAGATGCAGGTCATAGAGCTGGTTGAACGCCCTCGCGACCAGCACGCATACCGCAGCGCTTGATGAAAGGCCGCTCTGTACGGGCAGGTCCTGGTCGTATATCTCTACCGTGATGCCCCCTACCCTGTACCACTCGCACATATACGAGGCGACCCCGCAGACATATGAATAATACCCTCCGGCTTTCGCCGCCTCCTTAAGCTTCTCCCTGCTCATCTCGCAAGAGAACGAGTTCTCTCCTATCCCGCTAACCTTATCGATGACACAGAACCTCTCGCTCCTGTATGCCTCCGCATATATCCCTTGCTCTATCCCGGTCACTATGGCCCGCCCCGGCTCAACCTCCGAGTTCATCGCCCTGGCCTGCCCCGCCCAGTCGCTGTGCTCCCCAAAGAGGCAAAGCCTTCCGGATGCGAATAGCTTTATCTTCTGATCATTTGACATCATCCCGCTCCTTCTCCCGAATCAGATCTCACATCTGTCATTAACAGCATCCCACGTTTTTTTATATCCGTCGGCCTACGTGTATATCTCTTTCTCAACATGCCGTATCCTTAGATCATCCTGATGCGACATGAAATAAATATTCGTAAGAACCTCTGCGACATAAGAAAGTGCCCTCGTTTCTCTTATTTCGGAAATCTTGTCAGACATCGTCTCCATGTATTCCGTTATCCCGAAGAACCATCGGCAATAGTCGTCAAACACGTCTCGCCTTGCGCATACGAGGTCGTAAGTGTACTGGTATTTCCCGTACAGTATCTCGTGATAAGTGTCATATTCATCAGGATGTATATCCTTCAGTGCTTTCAGAAGAGAATCTAGAACACCTTTTGTAGTGAACCTTAAGAACTGAGCCGCCTCATTCGGATAGCAGATATACGGGAGCGGCATGATCGCGTCAATGTCATCCGTGAGCATCCACGGCTTCACCAATAAGTGCCTGCGGTAATGCTCTATCCCAACCCAGTCATGATCCGTGTTCTTCCATACCCAGTACGTTGCCGTCATCTCGCAGTACATGCGGTTCTTCTCCGAGATGTTCACGCCCGTGTCATCCGTCACATCAGCTATCAATCGGTCTGCGAGTGCAGCGCCCGCCTGTATCGATTTCTCGTATGAGAGGAGTTCCGGATGATACGACAACGGCTTGTCCCTGTCGTTCCTCACCTCATATAATACAAAATCCGTACCTGTCATAAACTCTTTCATCCAATCTCAGATTTAAGACGCCGCGTCTTCACGCATCTCATCTGCAAGAGGAAACCTCTCTATGCTCCTGTAATACTCCGACATAAGCAGGTGCTCCTCATGCTGAGTCAACGCAAATACATCTCTGTATCCGTTCTCCGCAAGATACGGCAACACTTCTTTCTGTATCAGCTCTGTCACCCCCACGATAATAAAAGTGCCCTTAGGCACCTCCTCTATCGGTCTAACCGGTATACCCTCTATGCTCTCCGGATTTTCGGTGGGATACCCCGACCTGCCCTTTGACCTCCCCACGGCGAAGCATTCCGGCTTGCGTCCTGTCAGGTGTCTGATCGCAACATAAGCCCCGTAAGCTATGACCTGCGCCCCGTATATCACGAAGCTGTCATGGTTCATCAGTTCATCTAATACCATTCCTACTCCTGTTAATAATGGATGAAAAAATAACGAATTGAGAAAAGAAAAACTCCCGATGCCAGAATCTCATATCTCACATCGGGAATCTATATCAGCAAAATGTAAAGTCAAATAATCTCGGGTGGGCGGCTATCATCCACCATATCAGGTTCCCTTTCGGGAGCGCCGGGTACCTTTTCCGGCTCGTCAAGATCATTATCATTTACATTCAAAGGATACCTCAGAGACTCACTCTTGTCAACAGCCTGCCTTATTTTACCGCTATGAATAAGCCTGTTAAGCTTCTTATCCGGCAAATCAAACATGGTTGCTACATAAAGATTCATCTTGAGCCTCTCCAACCGCACTATAAGCATGATATTATCAGAATAACACTTAATATATATGATTGACTCCCCTTTTCCAGTACCTGTCACCCCAATGTAATCAGGGAATGATATAATATCAGGTATATCCTGAATATGTTTTAAGGCTTTATAATGCTTTTGCTTCATAATATGCGCCTGAAGCCCCTTGGACTGGAAAATTTCCATTCTATCATAATTGATACCAAGCATACTATTGTAGCCAGGGTCATACTCTCCTACCTTGAAAACTTTTTCCATGGTTATACCTCTTTACCGAGTACTATTGATGAAGTGCCATAGATAAAAATAATGAGGATGCCTGACAAGCTAAAACTGCATGCATCCAGATATGCTACAATATAGCACAATTGAATTATGATGTAAAGATATGAAATTACAGTATAATGGTTCAATTAATCTTAGCTCAATTCATAGCAACTCCTTAAAATCTTAGAACTATAAATAGCAATCTTTCCTAGATCTCATACGGCCTGAGTATCTTGCTGTCTTCAACACCAGCTTCCAGAGCCTGCTGATGGATCTCCTCAAACCTCGAATAATGGCCTATGATCATGTAATCGAAATCGTCCATATGCTCATTAAGATAAGACGGCTGGTGTGTCACGTACCCATAGAAATCATTGCCATCTTTTGATGGGTCTATGTCTATCGCAAACACAAGCTTCCCTCCCGAGTGTTCGACTGCATCAGCTATGAAACTGCCTGACAGCCCTGTACCCCAGATGACGTATCTCTTTCCGGGGATTATCGACTCCCTCTTCCACTTGGTGAGCTCCCCTATGTCACCTAGCGGCACGACCTTCTCTTTCTGCCAGGCCTTCTGTATGTCGTCAAATGACCTGCTGTGGGCTATACGGTCAAATCCCAGCTTCCTGAGGGACAGGGCGTTCTTCGAGAAGAACCTGTACCCTTCCGCTAGATGCAGTGTACCCGGGTTGAGAATATACTTGCTTATGAGTCCGTCAATTTCAGCCTTAGCCCTTTCTCCCAACGCCCTGTCTCCGTTATCAAAAAACAGTATCCATGCGTCAGCTTCCGCCAAAGCCTTATTCAAAGCCACACCGAAGTCATCGCCCTCCGGAATATGCACTGTCGAATACTTATGCACCAGCAGATGTGAGTTGCTCGCATTGAACCTGTCCTCGTAATGCTCTATGTAAGGCTGAGCTACG
Source organism: Lachnospiraceae bacterium (assembly GCA_017455525.1). Classification (GTDB taxonomy): domain Bacteria; phylum Bacillota; class Clostridia; order Lachnospirales; family Lachnospiraceae; genus NK4A144. Next base: position 48,784 of record JAFTAP010000083.1, on the reverse strand, counting down.
GAGACCGCTGCAAATCCCTTAGTGGGTGCCTTACTCTCCTTCGATATTACCCCGTTCTCTATCTTCACAAGATTTGTATGCCCCTTCTTCAGTCTAGGGCTGTCTATCTTCTTGAGCATCTCATATAGCGTGGGCGAGACATCATCGACCTCTTCCCCTGCATCCCTCATGAACGTGTCAAGTGCGAACCCGCATATCTCGCACCAATGGAGCTGGCCACCGAAGTCCTCCGGCTTCCTCTTCCACCAGCCGGGCTCTATCTCCCACCCACCGGGACCGTCGAAGAGCATGTCCAGTGCCCCCGCTATCTCGCAGAAGAACGCTCCCTTAGGCGTTATGGTCGCCGACCACTCATTCTGTATCCAGCACTTCTCCCGCATGGGTATCCATTCCTCATCCGGTATACCGAGGTCTTTTCTCGAAAATAGCCCCGGCTGGTGATAGCTTGCGTTTATATGGTCGTTCAGGAACTGCACATTGAAAGAATCCTGTATTAGCTCATAGTATTTAGGATAGGTGTCCCCCATGTTGGACCAGAGCCCCGGCCCGTACATCTTGAAGTTGCCACACCCGCAGTCCCTTCCCGTGCCGTCCTCGCCCTCGCGCAGCACGTGGCTCTCGAACTCCCGCCTCCTGATCTCTTTTATGAACTCCTTCTGCGGGTATATCATCCGGTTCGTCTCCTTCCTCTCCCCGAACTTCTCCCTGAGATACAGCACGAACCTCTCGAACTCCGGATGGAGCGTGGGTTCCCCACCCATGACCCCCGTGACCCCGTTGTATCCCTCCAGCGAGTCCACCGCCCGCTTGAAGGTATCAAAGTCCATAAAGAAGCACTTCTTATGGTTCCCACAGAACCTCGTGCAGTTGGAGCACGCTTTGTTGCATGCGTTCGTTATGTCTATCTGTATCGTCTGCATGTCCGCCGGTGATCTCATTGTATCGCCCTCCTGTAATTGATATGATTGTGAAAATGTCCTATGGAAATGATCATGGAGCAGAAATCTCCAAGCTATATCTAAAATAAACCCGTCACTCAGCTTTTATCACGCTATCGTAATCCAGTCCATTCGATATGTCCGTTTCGTCCGAAACCCATGCCACGACCTCGCAGTATCCTGACAGCATGAGCTGCGCATACCAGTATCTCCCCACGAGTCCCCTGCCCACGAGAACTATCCTGCTTCCCCTGTCTATTTTTTCATAAGGAGCCTTAAACCGCAGTATTGCGGTAGTCCACGCAGCCCCGTAAGCCCTGCTTGTCCTGAATAAGACCTCTTCTAGTGTCTCATTCGTTATGAGGGCGTGCCACTCTCCGATCTTCCTGTCGTAGAAATAATCCTCCGTGAGCCCCGTGGCCCCGAGCTCCGGGAATACCTCGTCACGATATTTGTCATACAGGAATCTTAAGGTTTCAAGCGTAGTCATCTTGTCAAAGTACTCGCGCATGAGCCTGACCGCCATGTTGAGGTAGCTCCGCTTCACGTCCTCGTATATCCCCAGCTCCCTGAGCCTCTTCACGATGGAGAATGTCGCCGAATAAGCCGCCTCAGGGTGCTTCGGCTGCGAGTCAACTTGGCTCGATCCCGTGTTGAACCGGTAATGTATGAGCGGCCTGTCTATAGTCACTATCCTTTCAGCGAGCACCATGGTCAGCGCCGGTATGTACTGGTCGTCCGATATGGGGATCGGCTCGAACCATAAGTCATTGTCCGTCAGCAGATCCCTCTTATAGAGCTTATTCCATGCGATCAGGTCGCCTATCTGGAACACCCTCTCCGGGCAGTCCCTCCAAGAGAAGGGCTGCTTCTCAGGCGCATCCTTCAGCTCGATATGCTTGTATTCCCCTGTGACCTTCCCAAGCCTGTCATCATACCTGTCCGCCCCGCAGCACACGAGGTCAGCATCATGCTTCTCCGCCTCCGCCATGAGAGAGCTGATAAGATCCGATTCGAAGAAATCGTCGCTGTCAAGGAACATCACATAATCGCCAGTTGCCTTGGTTAGTCCGAGATTCCTAGCTCCCGCAGCCCCCTTACCCTCGTTCTCCTTCGAATAAACCCTAATCCTACTGTCCTTCTCAGTGTACTCATTAAGTATCGCAAGCGAATGATCCGATGAACCGTCGTTCACGCAGACGATCTCGATATCCCTATACTCCTGACCAATCAGTGAGTCTAGGCACTTATTTATAAACCTTTCAGAATTGAAAACCGGTATGACTATAGAAACCATATATCATGCTCCCACGCACACATTGAGCCTATGCTATCAAAATCATGTCATATTCGAAAATACAAGCCTTCATGTCTCAGTCATCTATAAGCAAAGGAACAGACACCTTAGCATCTTCAATTCCCATATCCCTAAGCTTCTGTCTTATCTCTCTATAATATCGTGATGACCCTATGACAATCCTGTCATATCTGTCCGGTGACAGCCTGAGCTCTTCGGGAGCAATGACCTCTATCCCATCTATCTCTGTCCCTTGTTTAGCCGGGTCAGAATCACAGAAAGCCACGACCTCCCCGCCTGCCCTGCCTATCATCCTCACTGCAACGGGCGATACCTTGCCTGTCCCATATACCACATACTTCTTCCCCGCCTCTAAATGAGTCGCATCCTCTATCGTGTTCTGCATAAGCATCGCATCATCGAATGTAACAACCTTCTCTTCTTTCCATAGAGAAATAAATCCATCCGCATCCTCGCACCCTGCGATCCGGTCATATCCGTAGTCTCTTATGGTATGAGCAGACGGATGGTACATGAACATCAAACTACTCCCGTCATTGCTTTCTACCAGTCTCAGCCTGTCTTTTCCTCCCCTGAACACATGCATGGTTCCCGGGTTTATAGCATACCTTGACATAGTTTCAACGAAATCTGACGCTAGCTCCGTCCCCTGCGTCACGCATACGACATACAGATCTCCGGCACTTTCATTTATCCTGTTAACGGCACACCCAAAAACCATCTCTTCAGGCAGTATCTTTATCTTGTCTCCCTGAATCTTAATATCATCAGAGAATACATATATCTGATCGAACTGCTCCCTCGCAGACTCCGCTGTCCTGCTCACAAGCCCCTCGTTCATTCCTGTGCTGTCCGGAAGCACCGCAAGGGCGAACCCTTTGGGATATATGCTCCTATTGTGCTGTCCCAGCCTGTTGAAGTCATTCTCCTGATAGTTGTTGTGCCTTATGAGCGAATCGTCGTTCGCCTCGTCCTTATGATAAACTCTTACCAGACCTCTCTTCAGCTTGGGGCTGTTAAGTGTCTTTAATCTCTCCAAAAACGTTGGAGACACATCATCCGGCCCCTCATTCGCATCCCTTGACCTCGTCTCAAGAGCAAGCCCGCACCACTCACACCATTTAAGCTGATCCCCGAACTCGTCCGGCGTCCTCTTCCACCAGCCCGGCTCTATAGGCCATCCGCCGGGCCCGTCAAAGAGCATGTCCAGAGCTGCAGCTATCTCGCAGAAGAACGCTCCTTTAGGAGTTACCGATGCGCTCCAGTTCATCTGCATCCAGCATCTGTCCCTCATCGGGTACCATTCCTCATCCGGTATCCCGAGATCCTTCCTCGTCACCATCACAGGCTGATGGAACGAGCTCTCCGTGTGATCATTCACGCACTGGTATATGAATGTATCCTGTATGGTCTCATAGTGCTTCGCATAATTTGAAACCAGCGATGACCACAGTCCCGGTCCCTTGACCCTCTCGTTAGTGCCTGCCTCTTCCTCATATGCTTCGGTTCTGCTCCTCTCCTCAAGCTTTAGGTTCCTCATGAAAGTGTCGGTCGGAGCTATGAGATTCTTCTCTCCGCTTTTCTTAGGATATTTTGAAGCAAGATATTCTGCAAATCTCTCGAACTCCGGGTGCAACGTGGGTTCGCCTCCCATCATGCCAACCGTGCCCTCGTATCCTTCCATGGAGTCCACTGCCCTCTTGAATGTCTGGAAGTCCATGAAAAACGGCTTTTCATGATGCCCACACATCCTTGAGCAGTTCGAGCATGTGTGGACGCATGCGTTCGTAAGCTCTATCTGTATTATCCTCATGTCCCTGGGTGATCTCATGTCACAATCCTCTCCCTCTGTTTCTCTATGTTTTCACATGCGACGGTACGCTATGCTTTCACGACAATGTATTAGAATACGGGCGTATAAATATAATCCACGCCCCGCTTAAGTCCCATGCCTTCAAGCTTCTCAGCAACCTCAGGATAGTAAAGCATGGTCGCTATGATGAGCAGATCGTACTCGCTCCGTCTGGGCATCAGTTCCTCCGGCGCCCATACAGGCTTAGCACGATGCGTCCTTCCTTGCTTTTCCTTAGCTGAATCGCAGTAAGCAACTATCTCCCCTTCCCTGTCGACAATCTCCTTGCCGAACCTGTGCGAGTCGTTCCCCGTTCCGTATATCACATATCTGTTTCCTGCGATTATCTCGAACCCCTCGCCTATATCCTTCCTCATGGCATCCGTGAGCCTTATTGACCTGTGCGGCACCAGGGCCGTGATCCCGTCATTCACAAGCCTCTTATTAAGATGCTCCACGCATGCATAATCCAATGTATTATTCGCAAAGTCTGTCTTCGCCCCGGAAGACTGGTTCACGAATCCGTTTGCGCCATGAATTCGGTAATACGAAAGCTTCTCATGCAGGTAGCACACGTCCTCATAGTATGTTGCAGCAAAGTTCACGTAATGGTCTGCGCATATCCTGAAGTCCCCCTCAGGCATAGGGAATATCTTCTCCGCAAGCTCCCGCCTTAGAGATAGTGTCGAAGTCGTTATGTCGTAACTATCCAATACACCATAATTTCTGAGCAGCCTTCCCCTGTCTTTGCCAAGCCCAGTATGAATTATCTGTCTCGTACCGTCCGAAAAATGCTTCTCATGAGCCACAAAACCATGCTCCTTGTGAGTCTCCACGATCCTCTCAAGCTTATTCGGGAACCAGAAGTCATCGCTGTCCAGGAAGGCTATTATCTCTCCCCTTGAAGTTTCGAATCCTGCGTTAAAGCAGGATGCCTGTCCGCCGTTCTCCTTCCTTATGAGCCTTATTCTGTCAGGATATCTAAGAGCGTACCTCTCCATGACCTCGAAAGACCCGTCCTTCGATCCATCGTCCACCACTATAAGCTCCCAGTCAGCATATGTCTGGAAAAGCACAGACTCGATTGACTCATGCACATACTTCTCGTAATTGTAGTTATCGATTATTACTGAAACCATTTATCAGACTCCTCGCATTAGACAAATGCAATCAAATAAAACCTGTAAAGAAGAATAATCCGCCTCACAGGTACATCTGCTATATGAATATTATTGTAATTGGAATAATTTTATCGTCCGGGCAACTCTATTAAGATTACAGACCTCTAAAAAAGCCTGTATGCGCCGCCATCTTCCGTGATTTTCCTGTTACGCTCTTTGCGCAGGTTAATAAGCTCCTGCCCGAAGTACTCTGCCTCTGCTTCCTTATCCTCATCGAGCAGCTCCTTGCTCCCCTGCGTGCCATCTATACGGAGCAGGTCCTCCGTGTGAAGAATGAGATGTCCTATCTCATGAGACATGAGCTTGCGGACTCTCCTTATTGTATCATAATCAAAGTCTCCGTCTTCCTTGATAATGCTATCTCCTAAGGATTTCGGAAGATATATCACAAAAGCATTCTCTATCTTAACTACACGAGCGGAGTCCTCGTTATTCATGTCCACATAGGCGACATCGACATGAAAGCCCTGTTTCCTCCTTAGCTGATCCAGCTCCTCCATTTTTTTACGCTGTGTATCATAATCCAATCCCTTGGACATACGCTCCTCAACCTGATTCAGCAGCCCATCGTATTCCTTAGTGAAATACTCGCTTACAGAATCCCTTATGAGAGATTGGCAAGCATACGTGGCATGAATCATCTGGTATCTCTCAGACTCTTTTTCTATCTGCCCTGCCTTTTCCCTTATTTCCGCCTTCCTGACACCATCCATATATTACAGTCCTCTCCACTTCTTCTCAACTATGGATGTCAGCACCACGACATAATCTGTATGAGGATCCTCACCAGTCCTGCCTACAATCCGGCAGTCAAACATACCTTCAAGGAAAGCTGTCCTCTCTTCATCCGTCTTATATGGTGTGTACTTTTTCATTATGCTGTCGGCCTTCTCGAATGTCGTAGCAAGCTCTAGCAATGTCTTGATCTGTTTCCTTTCCATATGCCATGTCCCTCAATAAGTAAAACGTCCAGAGATTTTAAAATAATATCATCCTCTGTCATGATATGTCAAAACAGAATTCAGTGTAAACGCCTCCTTCAGTGTAAACGCATCCTTTAAATAGTACCTTGCGGCTATTTATCATAGCAAAGTCACTTCATAGCACCGCATACAGCACAGTCTCATGCGCCCTGTTTGAATAGTGACGCAAGTACAGGCGGTACTCCGGTACGAGCTCCTTTATATACATAGGAAGCTCATACATATTTTCCGGCTTATGGTAAATGCATATTGCAAGCTTCGGTCTCCACATCTGTATTATTCTCCTGCTTCCTTTAAGTGCCTCAAGCTCGCTCCCCTCTATGTCCATCTTTATGAAAGTGACGCACTCATCAGGATTAATCATATCATCTAAAGCCCTGACCTCTATGGATACCCCCTTGCCTTCCTGATAAAAGCCTGCATTCGTATCTCCCGTAGAGCCGAAGGTCAGCATATCTGCACTACTCCATAGCCCATAGGGAAATATCTCCGCCTGCTTCAATCCATATCTTTCCTTCATTTCATTGCATTTGGGCACATTATCAGGATCCGCTTCAAATGCATATGATTTCTTAAGGTTCGCAATCTTACTAAGGCTTAAAGTGGTCGATAGATCATAACTCCCCCCGTCAACAAACACTTCTTCATCCTCGAAATGAATGATATCCGTGTCAAAATACATACCCTGCAGCCCGGTCAGCCTCGGGAAGACGTGCCCTATTATCCGGTCACCCGGAATACCTATATCATGCAGTTCTTCGGTTATTTCCTCTTCCCTGCTGCTGGCCATAACTATAACAGCGGCATCCGGATATCCTTTGAGCTCTCGCAGGGACATAACCGGAAGACCCACATAGCCTTTGCTTTGCTTCTCCTCGTCCTTGTCGCAGAAACCCAAAACCCGGTCAGCAGGCAGCTTTCTCCAAAACTCCTCATAGAATTCCGCATCACCGCCTGCACCATACAATATAAGAGGTCTGCCACTAGAAATCTCTTGTATCTCCTCGACAGATCGGTATGGAAAACATCTTTCTCCTTTCCCGTATTTCTCCACAATCTCGCCAAAATACGAATGGTCATGCGTTATAAGCCATTCCAGCCTCTTACGGTAAATAAACCTTGACTCCTCGTCCTCAAACCGTTCGTATATATGTGACATCTGTCGTATAGGTTCTATCCTCATAGCCTCATGTATCCTCTTTAACGTATTATCGATATAATCTGTTTTATATATTCCTCAGTTCCCGCATCATACGGAACCTCATAATTAATCAATTCCGGTACGCCTTTTCCTTGTATACTGACCCTATCTTCTGCTCCCCGTAGGTACCATTCATATTCCATATCAAGCTGACCAATATCTATCGCCTGATATCCGGCTTTTGCTAGATCATATGCCAACACAGTGGCTGTGGGACCAAGAGCTGCAAGTATTAAATCTCCACTTTCTGCCTGATCCAATGCTTCCTTCAGTATCTCATCATAATAGGCGAATGCATCCTTGGATGGGCATATGATTCGCCTGACTGTCTTAGCTCCTCCTATTAGATCATTACCCATACCAAACCGCACATACTCTCCTTCTACCAAAAGAACATCCCTTCCAGACCATATCTTTTTCCATAGATCAAATATAGTCTTACAGTGGCTCTTATCTCTATATCTCCAATATGGTCGAGTCACGAAAGCGTTTGCAAAGCTTCTTTCTAAATTCAATACCTTCATTGTATCCTTGCGGACATCGTCTATGCACAAAAGAGTACGATTGAATATAATCTCCGAATCTATATATTTGTCAAGATTCCCATAAATATCTGCAAGCCCTATCTCTATCCCATCATCGCTACTTGTCAATACTTCATACAGCTTATCCTGAAGTCTCGTATCCGCTGCCTGAAAAAGGCACTCCTTCTGTGATTCTTTCTTTAATGCTGACCGCATTTCGGCATCTCCGAATCTGCAGAGAGAATTGCCATTTTCTAAAAGGTTTTCCATTGTCTCTACGAGTCCTTTAACCTTCGGAATAATAATCTCGCCTGCTTCATACGGTGCATTCTCTGCCTTGAAACTCAGAAGCCGTATTTCTTCCTTGTATAAAGGCACTTGTGGAATTAGAAAATAATATTTTCTTAAATCTGCTTCCCAGAAATAAATTACACGTCCCCTGTCTATGCTATCAATACGTTCTATTTCTTCTTTTATGCCGTAAGACTTCTTAACGGTCACAATAATAAAATCATAACTAGCATCATCCAGCTTTTCTGGCAAAAAATAGTCCTCAACGCCAATCCTGCTCTCCCCGACTTTTCTGTCTATCCATCCGATGAACTCACATAGATTCGTATTTAGGGAATCATAAACATCCTGAGAAAAAAAACCCCTTCCCCATAATATAATCCTTGGTTTATATACGTCTTGCATGTATCGATGCTTTTTATTTTTCGTCATGAATAATTATATGATACATTATTGATTATATTATAATAGTTTCCAAAGATAGACCTTCTTTAATGATATTTCGCTTCATATTTACCATTTGCTATGATAATATACAATCCCTATTTTGTCCTTATTTAAATTGTGTTGTACAGCCATATCAATAAGCTCCATATCTACATTCAACTTTTCCACATCATCAGAGTAATTATCGGGTAAGCTTTCTACCAGTAACTTCACAAAAGACATATCTGTATCAAGCACCTCTTCGGTATCTCTAAGCAATTCTCTCGTCCCATTTAAGACTCTGCTCTCATATTCACGCTCTCTTCCAACTTTTCTTGCAGATTTCCTAATCCACGGATCAGCGTACTCAGTAAATATCTTCTTTACCTTGTCATGCAAGCTCAGTGAGCAGTTTACATATTTCAATGCCCGTATTTCTCGTGTTAATTCTTTCAATCTTTCAGATACCAAAAAGTCAAACCACTCCTTATTATTAACATGCCACCTCTTGTATATTTCACTGGATACCCGCATAATCTCATTAAACATCTCATGCTCATAATCATAATACTTACCAACAGATGCATTCATTGCGTCATTGTTGTAAGAATAAAAACGATATGCAATATCTGGAAAAAAGAGCATACTCTTAATCTCATCTGCTATACTCAAGTTGAACAGCACATCTGCTCCATAAATATCATTACGGAACGGATGTTTAACCATTAGCTCTCTCTTATATAAATTTGCCTGGTTGTGTGCTAATCCTGACTTTTGAATGAAAAACCACATGTTATGTATTTTCTCGGAACCATCAAAGTATTTCTCTTGGTTCACAGATACGTTGTTCTCTTCAATCGAAATAATGTTTTGCTCGTCATCCACTTCGCACTGCGCTATCCTAGTCCATATGACATCGGGATGATTGTACTCTTCAATCTTATCTATCATTTTGCTCAAAACACCATCAACTAACGCATCATCCGAGTTCAAAATATAAATATACTCTCCCTTGGCTTCATCTATCCCTCGGTTCATACTAGCATATATCCATTGATTGACCTGATGAACTACGCGAACATGCGCATAATTGCTCGCATAGCTATCCGCTACCATAGGTGTGTTATCAGTAGAACCATCATCCACCACCACTACTTCAATATCATCACTTTTCTTGACAGGTTGCTTAAGAACACTTTCAATAGCTGTAGAGAGATACCTCTCATTGTTATATACCGGGATAACTATTGAAATCAGAGCATCCTGTATACTAGACTCAGAATTATTCATACTATTGACCGATAGGCCGCTACCAATTCCGAAACCGCCCTGTCTTTGGAATTAAATTCTCTTGCAAAACTCACGGATTGCCTTGATAGCTCACTGCATAAATCCTTATGCTCAAAGCACTCAATTATGTAATAAGCAAGCATATCCGTCTCTGTTTCTGGATAAAGTAATCCATTTATATGATGCTCTATAATCCCCGGCACACCCCCAACAAAAGACGCAACGGTCGGCACTCCGATAAGCATTGCCTCGCATATCGAATTCGACGAATTCTCTATACTTGATGCTGAAACGTATACATTCGCTTTAATGTATCGCTCTATCATCTGTAAGACGTTAAGCTGTCCCATGAAAAAAACAGCATTTCCCACGCCATTTTCTTCCATCAAGTTTCTTAAATAGATGCCATATGCTGTGGCATCGCTCCCATGTATTATATCTGCTCCGCCAACATATACCTTTGTGTCCGGGTATCGTTCCAAAACTATGGGTAATGCTTTCAACAGATAGTGGAACCCCTTAATCGGATAACTAGCTTGGCTTACAAAAATCGAATGTGGCTCGCATAAGTCAATATTCCATGAACCAATATTGTTATAAAACTCATCCCTAAGAACTTCTGCGCAATGATGATAGATTAGTTGCGAATTTATGGCGAAAGAACATCCTCTATCCCATTCTGTCCTCCCCATAACATACTTTGAATTTCTAAAAGCCTTCACCTCATTCTCTGCTTGTAAAGATAACCGTTGAACATCCTTTTCAATCGTATTACCATAAATATCCGCTACTGTCATATATTCATTCGGTATGCCTGACAGATAATGCTTCAAATAGACAGATACTAATCCTTGGATATAGATAACTACTTTACCAATCAAACCTAGCTCTCTGCTTGCTTCAACCATCTCATAGCACCAAGGATATTCCGACCCCCAAATCTGTATGACATCAGGCTTATAATCACATATAATATCCTTAAACCTCTGAATGTGATGCTTCATAACCTCTTGCTCCGAACGGTTATGGAATGAATAATATTTATAACCCTTACGGCATCCATCCTTCAGACGCTTCAAATCCCGAATAGGAAAAACGAATGCTATCTCTGCCTCCCCATTTCTGTCTATCTCATGCAACATTCCTGAAATCCATCCGCCAAATACATTTTTCTTTATCTCATATTCTTCCGCAAAATCAGGTATAACCAAATTGCAGAGCCATAATGCTCTCATCCTTAAACTCCCTCACCGTACGTTCATTTATATCTCTATATTTCCTTTTCTACAAGCGAAATGCAATCAAGATTCTTATTCTCATACCAATCTATGATCTACTAGTCCAAAACCTTTAATCCGGCCCTGCATACTAGATAATGAAATAAATCCTTTGACATATAATTCCTGGCATGATCCGTCCCTATAAAATCCATCTCCGGCTTCTCGTTATAGTTAGAATGGTGAAACAAAGCCATTTCACCCGGCTTCAATATCCGATACGTGTCACAGAGATATTTATATATATCGAACATCTCAAAATGCACCATAGCATCATACGAAAAGACCGCCGTATATGTCTCATCCTTGAGGTTTTCATAATCATAGCCGTTATTCTTGTAATAACTTATCTTATCATCCTCCCCAAATCGTTTCTTACAAATATCTATGTTTTCTTGTAGTATATCCACCAACGTAATATGCCCTGCCATCCCATAGTATTTAGGCACATGTCGACCCCAGCCACAGGCAAGCTCTACTACATTATCCAAGTCAAGCTTTTGAAACATCTTCCTGAACGAAGAGTTTTCATTCCAAAACACCTCTAGCGAGGCTTTTTCCTCTGCATTAGTAAAATATTCATCGTTCCGTTTCGCATGAACATATGCCAAATACTCTCTGACATGGATGTTCCTAGGCTCTCCTATCGCCTTATAAAAGTCATCAAATGAATAAGCCCTTAAACCTTTATCCCGGAATAGCCGTATTATTGCATCCCTCTGCTCCCCCCTATACTTACCAAAATTGGAACGTCCATACGCTTGGCCTCCTCTGGCGATACAATATCTTTCCTAAGCATTCCTTTTCGCCCCTCTCTCAAAAGGGCTTCAAAATTCTTATCCGCAAAGGCAATACAGCAATCGTCAATACCCCTCCACTTCATGTATTCCAAGCATTCCTGCCCTTGTTTACCCGCACCATAAATTATAATATTATTCATTTTTACCCCCTATGTTTATTTCACAGAGTATTTACTGACATATTTTATTATGGACATATTATCCAATAAGTCTCTGTATTTCTCCGTCTAATATATCTGCTTTCTCCTTATATGTATATTCGTTCAGTGTCCTTCTCTGCCCAGATAATGCAATCCGTCTCACTGCGTCATAATCATTGGTCAGCCATTTTAGCTTATCCACCAATTCGTCCATCGAATGATATACAACAATCTCTTCTCCATCCGTGAAAAGCTCCTCTATCCCTTCTCTGTAATCAGTGACTAGGCAGCATCCTACTCCTGTAGCCTCAAACATCCGCATATTTCCTATTCCGCCTTTTATCTCTGAAGGATGTATATTCGTTTCAATATTATATTTAGCCAATTCACTATAGTAATCTACCCCAAATATGCTAGGCTTCATCATCCTCTTTATCCTTATTACTGCCTCGCAATATTCAGCACTGTATGTTGCTTCCATATTCTCAGGCTCATATACCATCCCATAGCTAGAAAACAAAAAGTCGCTATTATTAAGCAAATCTAACATCTTAACTCTATTATCATGACCGCCTCCTAACACGATACTTCCAATGAAGCATATACCCTTCCTTTCTACCGGAGTCCCCAACCTGCCGAGTATTGATGGCTCAAATGCATGTCGAAGCAGATACGCATTTGCGCCACCTTGCTTTATCGTTTCCACATAGTCTCTGCTCCCCGTGCCTATAAGATCTAGAAGCCTTGCGTTCCTTTTGAAGCTATCCGTAAGCAATGAAAAATAATTTCCTATCAACTTGCCAGTATAAGGCAGGCACCCTCTAATTTCTTCAACTTGGCTTTCTGTAAAAACAGTTAAATTAGAAATCATTATTATATCCGGATTGTAATCTTTTATCTGTTTAATAAGAAGTTCAAACCATGTCATGCCGTCATGATAATGCTTTGATTTCCTCTGAAGATTACGATTATTGTAATAGACAAGCCTAGTTTCGTTGCCAGAAAGTCTAAGATATCTATGAATAAAATCCGACTCTGCATAACAATCTTCAATTAGTAAATCATATAATTCATTATAGGATAAATCCTCAAAATCTTCGTGCTTCTTGTAAAACTCCCGCAAATATTCATCATATTGCGAGGCGATCTCCATTAGTTTATAATTGCGCATTTAGTAATTTCCCTTCGCTATTATCAGTTCATACGAGAATGTGATATTAGAAATACATGAAATCAAATTATCCCCTAAGTTTGTTCTTCCCCCATCATGTCCAATATCATATGTGATACAGGTAATCCGATTTCTCTTTTATGTCTCTCTACAATACCTTGTATCTGTGCATAGAAATCTCCACTGGAAAAAACAAGACCTTCACATATTACTATCTCCTCAGGATTAGAAATTTTCCTAATCTCAACTATTCCATCCCTACATTTCACCCATACATTTCCCCATTCCGGCGCAAGAACCACCTCGCCACAACGATAGCTATCCAGTATGTTCCCTTCAATTGTTATATATTTACATTCAATAATCCTTATAATCTTGTCATCCACCATTGTATATGCACACGGATACGGGAGCGTTAATGCCCTGACAAAGTCGTATATCTCCTTTCCTTTTCTACTCCAATCAATCCATCCATCTTCCTTAGTGCGTTTTGGAAAATACGCCACACGGTCACTCTGTGGCACACCCTCGTGTCGTTCTATTTTCCCGCTCTCCAAATTCCTGATTATCATTTCTGCCATGCAGAGACAGGTCTTGTCATACGATGTCACTATATCGTCACTAAGATCATACTCGTATGTCATCGTATCTATGACGCTACCATCATCTATTCCCTCTTCAATCCAAAAAATAGAAAGGCTGAAATCCTTTTTCCCTGCAATCAGCGCCCAGTTTTGAGGGCTACGTCCGCGTCCTTCGGATATGCCGGTCGGGCTTCCGTGCCCACCTATCACTCCATACCTACAATGCTTTATGAACCATCCCGGTATCAGTCTTTGCCATGAAGATGTGATTGCAAGATCGACATCTATTGAAAGAAGCTTCTCTTTGTCAATTTCGTTATTGAGCGAATAACTTGTTACCTCTATGAACTCAATACCTCGCTCTTTACAAAGCTGACTGTAATCAAAATATTCCTCAGAATTAGGGCACGCCTCTCTATTAACCGCTATAATTCCTGTTACAAGCCCCCTGTCAGCCATAAGCTTTGCGAATGGATATCCGACGCGCAGACAGTGAAAGAGCCAAATCCGCATCTTCAACCAACCTCCGGATAGTATTCTTTTACGTAATCAGAACGCTCAGTCAAGGCCTTTTCAATATAATCACATAATATATCTTTCCTACTCATTGGTTTTTTGTTCCACCAGATTGGATGGGTTAAAATTTGCAATCTGTCATATTCTCCTAATATGCTACTGAAATCTTCATGCCATTCCATTCTGGAGTCAGATATGTATTTGAAGTCCCTAAAGAAACGTTTTGAATATGTATTTATTATCTCCCTATCATTATTTTCTCTTTCAATCCTCAAATCAGCATCAAGCAACTTTTTTGAGGGTTCATGCATCGAGACCACATCTGTCCCCTTGATAATGTCACCCAAAATCTCCACCTCTGATAGCACATTGCGTACAAAGTCTGATGCCGTCTTCCATTCCCCGTACAAAGTCTCATCAAAATGCAGGCCTATCTTATGACCCATATAATGGATTTTTTTTATAAAATCTCTGTTTTTCCTTGACAGTGGATTGTATTGATTGCTGGACACCATAAAAAAAAACGTGGAATGTATGTTATTACCATCTTCCTGTACAGCCATTTCATAGGCCTTCTCTACAGAAAAGTCAACATCATGCCTTAGAATAAAGACTCTTTCCTTTTCATTCAAATCCTCATCGAAAAAAACAGGGTGATACCCCGCATCTTTAATCTCCTTTATAAGTTCAAAATATGAATTATATGAAAAATCGAAAGCTCTGTTCAATGCTCTTACCTGCCTCTATTAGTATCTATGACTTGGATTTCTCTTTGATTATAGTATCGGACCCTATTGTCTTATCAATTGCATAGCCTACCGGCAGTACCACATTATCTCCTATGCTGGCACGATTTATCATTGAAACTCCGGCTGGTATAATGCAATTGCTCCCTATATTGTCAGAACCTGATGTTACTGTACCTGGTCCAATCAAATTACTATCCCCTATTATGTTGTGATGCCCTATGTACGCTCCATAGCTTATGGTGTTATTGTTCCCTATCCGTGTAAGTGACCCTATATAGCATTCCGAGCCTATGATATTTCCATCGCCAAGAGTCACTCCCCTCCTGATCTCAGCACTCCTTGCAATGGCATTAGTGAACTTGAGTCCCCTTATACTATAATTATTGTAAATCTCCCCTCTGAGCCTCATCGACCTCAGATCCGCTCCGATAGAAATAATGACTGCGTCATACGAATTTCGATCTATAGAGTCCGGAAACGTTTTTATATTGCAGTCCAGAACGGGAAAACTGTAATTAGCGAATATCTTCACTTTATCATCCACCAGCCCTACGATTTCCTTATCTGGGTCGTCAAGCAATATATCAACTATCACCTCAGCGCCTTTTCCGGCTCCTATTATGATGATGCGTTCCCTTTTCAGCATGAACGGGAGATCTATGTTATGATATGGTTCACTGGAATCATGGTATCGCTTCACATCCTCAGTACGTATAACCCTTCCTTCGTTTCGATCTGCTATGAACTTCAAATCTATCCCCAGTCTCCCCGCCATCTCCTTAGCCTTCTTTGTTGCATTGATACTGCCTCCATCGTCCTTAACTTCACTATTCCGATTCTCTGCTTTCCAGCGATTCATCTCTTCTACGGAATCGAATCTTATAGCCAGCACGCTTCCTTGCTTTTTCACATCATACGGTCTGCACTCTGACAATATGACTCCATCTGCCTTTGCCGTAATTTCATTGACAGCCTTGCTATCCTCTACTACAAAGAGAATGTCCCCCTTATGAACCTCATCGCCTGACTTAACATGAACCTCAGTTATAGTTGCCTCATCATCATTCGCATGAAATACAGGCATCAGGATTTTCTCATATGCCATTATTATTTACGCTCCAATCCATATTCATCACATTCCTCCGCCCTTCTGAAAGCATCATCTATTTCTTTCTCTATCTCTGTCCGAATATCATCCCTGTCCGTATCGCTTATCAGTCCCTCAAGCCATTTCAGAGGATCCTTAGTCTGATTATCACGGATCTCTGCTTCACTCATGTACTTCATTTCATCAGATTTTGAATGACCGCACAGTCTCGCAGTCATAACCTCAATAAAACACGGTCTGCTTTGCTCTCTTACAAATCTGAATCCAGATTTGAAGGCATCTATCATTTCATCCACATTCCTTGTGGTTGACTGGATATAATGAATATCCAGTGCTCTTACTCTACGCTCAAAGTCGCCTGCAGAATACTGCGTCGTAGGCGTTGACATAGCATAGCGGTTGTTCTCGCATATATATATAATCGGAACTGAGTAGACGGATGCTAAGTTAAGGCTCTCCTGCACATATCCTTCATTGAAGCCGCCATCTCCTATAAACGCAAGCACCAATCCACCCGACTTTTTTTTCTGCATCGCCATAGCCATTCCGCATCCTATGACCGCCATACCTCCAGTGACGCCATTCGTGAGATAACCGCCTGTCTTGATATGCTGACTTCCGCCCATGCCTTTTACGAAACCGTCCCTTTTCCCCATCATTTCACAGGCAAGTCTATACGTATCTGGCTCATAAGCAAGTACCTGTCCGTGACAGCGATGTGTCCCTACCGCCCTGTCAATCTCACGGTTTATCTCCCTCATCGCAATAACAGGGATGACTTCCTGACCTATACAACCATGAGTAGTGCCCCGCATCAGCCCTTTGGAAAAACCCTGCTCAACCTTCTTCTCGAAGCATCTTATACGATAGCATTCACGATATATACCTGCATAGTCTTTCATTTGCCTTACCTGAAACCTTCAATCATACACTCAGCGATATCCTCAACGCATGGCAGGACCATTGCTTCCGCAACCTTTCCAGCAGGTATGTAGCTCTTTCTTGCTCCAATCCTTTTGCATCCTCTCCCCGAGCTAAGTGCGTTATACCCAATCTCGGCTCCCCATCCGAACTCCGATACCCCCTCCTCTAATACGATAACCTTATCAGCACTAATATAATCATTGATGTGCATTGTATCAGATACTAAAGACGGTATGATTATCTCTGTCTCTATTTCTTCCTCATAGAGCAGCTGTTTTGCGGCTTCCATAGCAATAGAAACCATTCCCCCGTATGTCACAATAGAGAAGTCTGGCTTTCTGTCCGACATACCGAGCCTTATTATAGGAAATCCTTCAGACAACTGGACTCTATTCCAAAAATCGTCATTGTCAATCAGTAGCTGCTTCCCATAGTCTGTCTTATTCTCCACGAAAAGAGTGGGTACGCCCGTACCCATGGCATAGGTCAGTAGCTTCCCCGGTTCATACAGGATGGATGTAGCCACTACCTGCATACCCGGTATCCCCATGAAAATGCTCTCAAGCGACTGGGAATGCGTAGCACCATATCCTCTATATGCGCCAACCGGTGTCCTAACAACAAAATGCATCTCCTCGCCATACATATCATGGAACTTTGCGGCATGATTTATCATCTGGTCTGCCGTGAGAGTTATGAAATCTCCGAACATTATTTCCACGGTTACCCACGCACCTTCCAAAGCCATACCTATGCCCATGCCTGTGAATGCTTGCTCCGTCATTGGGGTCGCTATAAAATTGTCCGGATATTTGGCAGATAACCCTTTTGTGACCTTGAAAGCCCCACCATATGGCTCCTGTATGTCCTCACCGATAATAAACGCATTCTTATCGGATATGAGTTTCTCAATGCCGCCCCTTAAGCTATCTATGAATCTCATCTTACTGAACTTCTATTAGCCAAAGCCATTGCATCCCTTATGGTCTCAATCATGACCGGATGAGGAAAGGGATACTGCAATATATCTTTAACCTTAATTTTATGAACAATAAACTGGTATATTACCTCTATAATTTCTGACGCATGAGGACAAATCAGCTCTGCGCCTATTATCAGCTCACCCGCTTTATCTAAAATGACCTTCACATATCCATCCGTGCTCTGCTCAAGGACAGCCCGTCCATTCGAACTCATCAGGCTTTTCCCCATCCTATAAGAAATCCCCTTCTCCCTCAAGCTATCTTCACTTTCACCAACCACAGCCATCTCTGGATTGAAAAATATAGTCCGGGGTAAGATGTCATAAATAGGGCACGCTCTTCCTGTTGCAAGGTAATCTACGACATCCTCCGCCTGCTTCTGCGCAAGATATGCAAGCTGCCTTACATCTGACACATCGCCAACCGCATAAACTCCATCAGCTGTCGTCATATGGTTGTTATCAGTAATTATTCTTCCATTCTCAGTACGTATATCTTCCTTCAGTTCTCCAATAAAATCCTGCCTTGGACTTCTTCCGACCGATATTAACATCTGACCTACAGGTAGTTCGATATCTTCACTCTCTTTTCTGATATGTACTATAAGCTCCCCGTCCTCACGTTCGATCTCACTCACGGCGTATCCAAGATATGTATGGGCATTTTTCTCTTCAAGCCTGTGCCTGACAAGTTCTGAAACCTTACTGTCCATATCCGGCAAAAGCCTGTCCTGTTTCTCTACAATGTGTACTCTGGCACCAAGCAGGCTATACATGCCCGCAAACTCGACACCTATGACTCCGCCACCCAATATCAGCACGTCATCCGGAGTGAGGAATCTCTCATCAAACGCCCGGTCTGTCGTATATACTTCCTCAAAATCAATGCCGGGTGTATCCGGGATGACAGGCTCGGATCCTGTGGCGATAATCAGATTATCGTATCCAATCTCATCCGTTCCTTCTATCAGAATTCTCTTTTCTCTAAGAAGCTCCGCTCTCCCATGAATTACATCCACTGATGAACTTTCCAGCAAAGATTGCACTCCGCTTTTTAGTTTCCTAACCGTATCCTCAATATAACTCGACATCCTGTGACAATCAATGTGTACATCTCTAGTATAAAGACCATATTTATCAGACTCGTGCAAACGCCTGTATTCGTCAGCAATATATATGCCAGTCTTGGTCGGTATGCATCCTCTATTAAGACAGGTGCCTCCTATCTCATACTGCTCAATAAGGGCAACATCCATTCCATATGATGACGCCCTTAGTGCGGCGTTATATCCCGCTATACCGGCACCTATTATGATTAGTTTCTTATGCCGCATTGCCATCACTATCCGTCGATAATTCCCTGTTTATCAGTTTCTTAATGTCTGATATTATTTCCGAGTTTTCATTTATTTCATTCAGTTTACTGATAATATCCGGTACTGAGAGCTTGATTCCACATAGACAAGCCGATATTTTCATGAAAATTTTTGTGTTTAGAGAGTCTGAATAAACTGCTGCTGCTACGATAGTTCCGTTTTTGATATCCATAGCTATAGTACAGTCCCCCCAACTAAACCTGCCACACAGCCTCACATCCATGCGCAGCATTTCACCCCTAATCCATTCTTGTGAAGAATGCTTGGCTAAAAGAGGTCGTATGTCTTCCCTTTCATATATTTCGTCACATCCCGTCACGTTTACTTCCATGTCCGGTTCGCTGAATGAGCATATCAAGTCATTCCTAAGCTTATCTACATTTATTTCCTCATAGAAATCCCTTAAATTCTGTACTCTGGACCTTACTGAATCTATGTTCTTTCCTACAAATTTATCCTCGCCTACAAAAAGAACCGCTTCCATCATTTCGATATCTGTATCCACGAGAATACATCCATGCTGGCAACATACATTATACTTATTATAGTATGCCATGCCTGATACTTTTTTTTGGTCAACCACTATGTCATTACGCCCGTCATTCACCGCTTCCAATCCATAGCCCCTCAGTGTATCAAGCAGGTGCTCCATGTTTGTTTCCTCGGAGAATGAATCCTCCATCTGTATTATGCTGTAATTTAGATTGCCTAAATCATGATACACGGCCCCGCCGCCAGAATAGCGCCTCGCCAGCTTTATGCCATGTTCCTTTGCGTAAGGGACATCACATTGAAGATATAGATTCTGATTTCTTCCTATTACTACCGTCTTTTCATTCTGCCAAAGATAAAGGATTGTCTCATTTTCTCTGATAGTAGAAAGCAATATTTCTTCAAACGCTAGATTGTAATATGGATCCGTACTGTCGCTTAAATAAACCTTAAGCTCTCTTCCCAATTCATAAAGCCTTTCTTATTATTTCAGATACCTTAGTTACCTCTTCTTCATTCAGATATGGATGAAAAGGCAGTGAAAGCACTGTCTCGGATAACCTTAACGAAATAAGATAGTCTCTTTCATCGAACGATGTCCCGGAAAAAGCCATCTGCCTGTGCATGGGTTTCTGATAGTATATTGCAGACGGAATCCCTTCTTCCATAAGTCTCGCAACTATCCTGTCCCTTGCTTCTATATTCGCCACCTGTATCGTGAACTGTGCCCAGCTTGAAGTGAAGCCATCTTTTATCTTAGGTATCATAACGATATCTTTCAGCTGCTCTGAATACCATCCTGCCACTGTCTGCATCTGCTTCATCTCCCATCCGATAAAATGCGGCAACTTCGCAAGCAATACGACCGCCTGAATGGTGTCAAGCCTTGAGTTCATCCCTATCCTTACATTATCGTACTTAGATTCGCCTTTCCCATGCACACAATAAGAACGCATAAGCTCCGCCCACTCCCCGTTATCAGTAAAGATGGCTCCTCCATCTCCATAACACCCCAGTGGCTTTGCTGGAAAGAAGCTTGTGGTGGATATGTCTCCAAATGAACAAGCCATTTTATCCCCTATCGCTCCGCCAAATCCCTGTGCCCCGTCTTCCAGTACAAATAGTCCGTACTCATCTGCGATCTCCCTTATCCTTCCATGTTCTGCAGGTTGCCCGAAAAGATCTACCGCTATGATCGCTTTGGGTCTCTTTGCCTCATTAAGCAGTTTTGCAATAGCATTTATCAGCGCATCAGAATCAATATTATATGTCACGGGGTTTACATCAACGAAGCACGGCTCTGCTCCTACCGCAGAAACCACTTCTCCGCTAGAGAAAAACGTAAAGTCTGGCACAAGAACAACATCGTCCTTCCCTATGCCCCATGCCATAAGTGCTATCTGGAGAGCATCCGTTCCATTAGCACACGAAATACAATACTTAGCCCCTACGTACTTTGCGAGCTTCTTCTCAAGCTCTGCAACCTGTCTTCCATGTATATAGTTTCCTTCATATATCACCTGATATACAGCATTATCAATCTCATTCTTCAAAATTTGATATTGCCTTTTCAGGTCACGAAATTCCATGTTCATTTTGATCTTGCAATTTCAGTATAGTCATTAAGTAGCTTTTTCATCTCAATAATTTCTTTCTGTAAAATATCGATTTTTTTATTTAGGTTCCACAGTTCTTCCTGCGTTTTGTAACCCAACCGGATTCGTGTACTTCTGAGAATACTGGATGCAGGTATTTTTACCCCCCCAACATGAAAATGTTCAATCTTTATAAATCCATCCAATGCTGCAATTCTTACTTCTCCATTTATCTTATCGACAAAAATCACCTGACCTGGCACAACACAGCATGGATATTCGTAAGAAGATGATACAGCCTCATGTATATACAGCTTTCTGTTATCGTAAAACGTATATGCCCCTTCAAATGGCAAAGTTGAAGCATTTACAAGTCTTATAATATTGTCACACGGCTGGTTCCAGTCTATTATGCTATCATAGGGGATTCTTGGATAGCATCTTAGAGCATCCTTTGGATTAGTGCTCTGAATTTCGTATTTACCATTTACTAATACGGCATCAAGTGCTTCGCAAAACAATTCAGGAATCTCATTTTCTAAATTATTATATACATCCGTTATGGTCGTTCCTTTGTTAATTTCATATTTTTTCTTTATTACTATATTCCCACTATCTAACTCTCCTGGTACCATAAAATGTATGCTCAAACCATACTCTTTCTCACCATTTAATATCGCCCAATTTGGACACGCATTACCCCTATATCTAGGCAGGTCGCCACAGTGCGCATTTAATATGCCATATTTAAATGATTCTATTGCTTCATCTTCTATTACAGTAACCCAATTAATGCTAATTGCTATATCTGCTTCTGCCTCTCTAAGCATAGAAAGAACTGGGTCGGCATTAATTTTAGAATCATAAAAAAAAGGAATTCCCATCTCCTTTGCTTTTTTCTCAAAGTCAGCCTCCCTAATCTCAGATTCTATGGCTGCTTTGCACGTACCTATTAAAACTATTTCATGCCCTGCATCTTTAACCTTATCTATAGTATCGTATAATATCTTTGTCCTTCCTAAAACTGCTACTCTCAATTCCAGTCCCCTTCTGAAATCTTCTTGAAATTATACCCTTGTTCTCTTGCATATCTAATAAGATCCTTAAACATATCCCTGACCCCATATTCCTTGTCATTAACAAATTCTCTAAATCGCTCAAAATCCTTGTAATACTCCTTCGCACTAGAATATTGATTAAAAGAATATGTATTCAAGAATAATTGTGATGGATGAAAATTAAGCACTCTGGGTGCAATAAATTTATCAGATAAAAGATATTCCACTTTTTTACCGTTTTCCTTACTATCTTCCAGCCACATATCATCCTCAAAAATAAATGGGATAATTATCGTTTTTCCAATCTGTGCCTTATATGAATAAATATTCATTCCTTCAAATGGTCTGATGAAAGTATTTAACTCATATTTTATTCCAACTTCGTCATACATATTGACGATAATACTGCTTGTTGTGATAGAGTGGCTCCGGCAGCAGACAGCCTCCGGAACGATAGATTTCATACGGTAAAGTATCCCCAATACATTATCGTCTACCCCCCCACATTATTCAATAGAAAATTATAATTGGGATGTATTCCCAGTTCCAGAATCTTATCGTCCCTAAACCTTTTAAGCCATTTGGTGTCATGCGTCACGTTCAAAAGTCCCGTGACGCCGGTCTCTATTATGAGATTATAAAAATCCTCCAGCACCTCATCTATAACCCAATCCATATCGAATGTTAGATATATACTTTTATCTCTTTTTTTCTCATCAGATAAATACTTCATATAACCCTCTCAGGATTGTACCCTCTTTATATTCAAAATCCTCTTCTATCTGTTCACCCAATAGACGTTCTCTTATCAGCATCTCCGGTTCGTTAAATCCTGCAAGTGCACGCATAGAAGACGTACCTGATATTCTTGGATTAATCTCGAATACAATCATCTCACCATTATGAATACGACACTGAATATTGATTGCTGCCGTAGCCCCGATTTTTTCTCCTATCTTCCTCGAAGGAATTGTCACCTCCTCGAATCTCCCTATATCTCCTTGAGAAACCCCGCTGCTTATAGCAAGCATGTCTCCTAATTCCTTTTTCCCCGTCCGGTTCTTAGTACGTATCTTATTTGATAAACCGGACATGATGTTCTTTCTGACAGCTATTGAGTTTATATACTCACCATGCTCCGAAAACAATACTCCCACAGTATATTCATGCTCCGTATCGCCGATATACTCCTGCACAATAAACTCATCATATATAGTACAAAGATAACTCCCGAAAAGTCCTAATTCATCTTTGTTCTGTGCTATAAATGTATTATTTGATCCACCTCCGCCTATAGACGGCTTAAGTACAAGCGGAAACACATCTATGCCTTCAATGTCTTTGCGATCCTTTATTTTCCAATAACGTAATGTCGGAAAACCCGCCTCGGCAATAAAATTCATTGTACGATTTTTATCCATACATAGCTCAATAACTTCCCGTGGATTAAGAGGCACGCAGATACCCAAATTCTCAAATTCTTTTCTTTGTGCACTTATCACCTTAAGCTCCGGTTCAGACCCAGGGAATATCACATCAATATGACTTTTTTTACATATTGATAGTAATGCTTCTTTATAGCCTCCCTCCGATGCCTTTGGAACCACATAATGAATATCTGTTTTACTGAATCCAGTGCTGGCAGTGCTCATGTCACAGCCTACAACATAGTAATCCAAAGAAGAAAGCTCTAAGCATTTAAGAATCTGTTCTCCTACACCGCCCCCGCCGACACCTGTAACCAAAATTCTTATCGGAGTCATACTGTTCTCCTCATAACATCAAGTATCCGTATATCCGTGTTCGCATAATAAACATTCGTGAAAATCTCTTTATCAAGCTGTATCCTTTCAATTCTAATGTCTTCACTCACACTGTCAAACACACAATAAGACGGTGACAGTCCTATATCTCTGGGAAGCCCACAAGAACCAACATTAACAAATGTTGTGTTCCTTACCTTTTTTACGAATGGTCTATGCGTATGCCCCATAAACACATAATCAAAATCAGGCTCATTCCAGTCATATTTCCTGTCATCCTCATACAAGTATCCATTAACCGTATCCATGGGCGATCCATGGACGAAAAGTAGCCTTTTACTATCAGCTGATAGTATAAATGAGCTGTCAAGATTAGCTAAAAACTCTTTATCCTGAGGATTAATTTGCTCCTTCTCCTGCCTGAGTTTATAAAGTGCATCTTTATCATAATCTAATGGTAGCTCCCCCAATAGCATGGCTTCATGATTGCCCTTCAAAAGCTTAGCCCCCATTCCCCTCAGACATTCCATCACGTACCTTCCATCTGGAAAATACCCAAATATATCGCCCAGACAAATTATCATGTCTGCATTTATCTTTTCTAACTGCCTTATTACTGTATCAAAATAAATTCTATTCCCGTGGGCATCTGAAAGAATAACAAGCTTCATGAAGTTCGTTCCAAATTCTGTATAAAGTCACGGATAGTCTGTGCTATTGTGTATTCTTGCTCAAAGCCTATTTCATTCCGTATTCTGCTTGAATCTATTTCCCACACCTGATTATCTGCATCATCAGGAATGCCGGAATAAACCATTTTCGATTTGCTATCTGCTATTTTTATACACATTTCCGCAAGCTCGGCGTTTGATGTAGTAACATCAGACGCACAGTAATATATTCCCGAAGCTTTATTCGCATCAATAATTTTATCGACTGCCTGCGCAATGTCTCTTGTGTCAATATAATTCTGCCTTCTTGTTCCCTTGCCATTCAGCAGGAGATTCCTTCCATAATGAGCATTTTTTGCAAACATAGTGAATATCGTGTCCTTCGCCATTATCGGCGCAATCGGCGATGCGACTCTCAGATTTGCTACTCTGATTCCCACCGTCGTAAGCTGTCCAAGTATCAATTCCTGTGCTGCTTTAGTGGCATGATACATTGTCAAAGGATTCAATGGAGTTCTCTCAGTTATGGGATTACCGTCAGGAATCCCAATGATTGGCGTGCTTGAAATAAGGACAACTATATCGCACCTTTTTTCTCTGCATAGATTCGCAATACGATGGGTTCCTACTAAATTAACATATGACAACTCCATGTCCTCATCATTAGTGGTAATACAAGCCGCCGCATGCACTACTGCATTAACTTCAATATACTTAAACTCCTCCGGCATCTCCTCATGCCCGATGTCCCACCTTACATATTGTTCAATGCAAGTTCTCGGTACCCCCCCATTTTTGTTCCGCATCCTATTACCTTATGGCACTGTCCTAATCTCTTTGCAATCTCCCCGCCTATCAGTCCATTGGAACCTGTGATAAGAATATTCATCTATATTTGCTCCTATGCTTTATTCCTAGCAGTTCTCATTTAATAAATCCTTTATATCCATAAGTTTCCCCTGATAATCATAGTCGATAAGCCTTTTCTTAATCGCTTTGCCATAAGAATACGATGGAATCAAAACATTTTCCGCGGGTTTTGACATGAATTTTTCTAATGACTCTATCGGACATTCAAAGCTTGGATAATATTTATTCTGAAAAATTGGATTGTCGTCTATAAATCTAATCTCCCCAAGTTCACTTTTTTCAGATACTACGGAGAGCCAGTTTATCCCTCTGCATGGTGGGAATATTCCTATACTCTCGCCATGCTCTTTTGCCTTAATAAAAAAATTCGCAAGCCTTTCCCTTTGTGTGTCATAATATTTGCTATATAAATTAAAGCGTCTATTTTCCGCCTCTATGTCACCATCTATAGATTCTTTGACATTATTTTTTTCGGCACATGCAAACAATACTCCACCTGTTTCGGAAAGCGTTATTGTGTTTTTAAGTCCGTTGGTATTCAAAGTCATCTCTAAAGAATTTCTTGTAAAATAGCTCCAATGTTCATGTAATAGTATTGAAATATCGCCTCTTTCTATCTGACCTTCGCAATTTGGGACGCCAATGAGCACCTTCCCGCCATCTTTAAGTAGTTCCCTTACATCCCTCAAGAAAGTTCGCATATCATATATATGCTCTAAAACGCCATAAAAAATTATAATATCGAACTTTTTATCAAACAGTTCCTTTCGGAAAAAGTCTTGTACAATCACTACTTCTTTTTTTGCCGCAACATTTTTTTCTCCCGGTTCTACCCCTGTACAGTTAGCTCCCCATTTCTGAATCTCGCTAAGCAAATAGCCTACTCCGCATCCTATCTCAAGCACTTCTTTCCCTTCAAATTCCTTTGCCTGCCCTTGTATGTATTCGATAAATTCGTCAGCATATTCTTTACCATTACCGGATGCATTCATCTGTCCCGTAATCATTGACCCCAATCTATAGGCTTCATCCAATGCTTTTTCAATCTCAGGTTCAAATACCTGGCTTATCACTCCGTTTCTCATTTCTAACGAAAATGATATTCTATCCGGTATCGGCTCCGGATTATGCGGAGTATCAAGCGGTGCGTAAACAAAAGGTAATTCTCCGATCTTTTTCATCATCTGGCTCATATTTATTGTTCCTTTCTTTCCTAGATTTATAAAATATAAACTTCCTTATGTGTCTTCAATCCTTATATGCATATGTTTCGAATGATGTCTGCTATGTATTTCTGTTCATCTATCGTCATATTGGGATATAGAGGAAGCGTTATCGTGCAATCTTCGCAATATGCAGCTACAGGATAATCCTCTGATTTAATATCATACTTGCTCCTATAGTATCCTAAACGATGAACCGCCTGCGTCCCCTGCCTTGTCTGTATCGCATTTTCTTTCATTGTCCGCATCATTCTGTTTCTTAATTCATGTTCTCCTTCAGGGAGAAGCACGACGAACGACTGAAATGTATGGCCTTCATCCCCATCCACATTAGGAAGGCGGAGAATGTCATTTCTCCGAAGAAGCTCTATGTATGTCTTAGCACACTTTTTTCTTTCATTCAGCAGCTCCTTAAGCTTATCAAGCTGAGCCAACCCGACAGCCGCCTGTATGTCCGACATTCTGTAATTATACCCCAAAAAATCATAGTTCCCCATATACCAAGGCTCTCCATAGTCACTATCCTCAGCATCAGTAGAAGCACCATGATTCCTCAGACTATCTATTTTAATTGCAAGACTGCGATCCGATGTTATGCAGATTCCGCCCTCACCTGTCGTCACAGCTTTCCTTGGATGGAAGGAAAAAATCCCTACATCACCAATAGTACCTACAGGTCTTCCTTTATACGTTGTTCCGATAGCACATGCACAGTCCTCTATAACCTTAAGCCCATATTTATCGGCTATGCCCATGATTTCGTCCATAGGAGCTGCCTTCCCAAACTCGTGCACTACAACTATGGCTTTAGTCCTTGAAGTAATGTGAGCCTCTATTTCTTTCGGAGCTATGTTGAATGTTCTGTAATCTACATCAACAAAAACTGCCCTTGCGCCCGTATATTCAACGCAGTTTGCAGATGTAACCCATGTAAACGCAGGAACGAGCACTTCATCACCTGCTCCAATTCCTAAAGAAATAACTGCCAAATGCAGACCTGCCGTACAACTGGACACAGCCATAGCGTTATCCCCGCCATGCAATTCCATAAATTTCTTCTCAAACCTGCTAACCATCGGTCCCTGTGTAACCCAACCGGAGGCAAGGCACTCCCTTATATTATTGATCTCTATTTCATCAAAGTATGGTCTCGTTATAGGATATTTAATCTGCATCTGTTATCTTCTCCGCTCAATCCCACTACTAGTATAGGATGTACCCAAATACCCATTTTCTGTATAATCTATCTTCCAATGATGACATTCATTGCAGATGCTTTCATCAAAGCGTCCTTCGGTATGCATATTTCTGATGCGTTCATATTCATCCGAATCCCAAGCCTCCTGAATAGAAATTTCTGAAACATTGCCTATACTCCTTCTTTCATCCCAGTCATAATTGCAAATTGCTACTTGTCCGTCCCAGTATATAAGCATATCCGTAAATACCTTGCGACAAGGCATTCTATTCCCAAAGACATCCAGCCTTTCCCTCACCTTCGGGTCAACGAGCTGTCCTTTTTCATCGTGCTGTTCATAGACTCTTACGACATCCACGTATTTTCTCCAGTACTCTATAAAATCCTTCTGTCCCGGGATATAATCATTTATATTTATTGTAGAGACCTGTATAGTCGGTGCGCTGTCTCCCTTCTTTTTTCTTTGTTGGCATTTTTCCCCAAAATGTCTTACATTTTCATTACTAATCCTAAGATTTCCTGAAAG
The DNA here is from genome assembly GCA_017455525.1 of Lachnospiraceae bacterium. GTDB lineage: Bacteria > Bacillota > Clostridia > Lachnospirales > Lachnospiraceae > NK4A144. The sequence continues at coordinate 19,757 of JAFTAP010000083.1, read as the reverse complement.
CCTTGACCTGCCATAAACTTCTTCGTCAAGTGTGTCAAGCGAAAATGATACATAGTCAACTCCAGCTTCTATCAGTCCTTCCTGCATTTCCTCATCCAACAGCAAGGCATTAGATGCCAGCTGGATTGGCCCAAGCCCTTTATTCTTCGCATATTTGAGAAACTCCACAACTTTCGGATGCATCAGTGGCTCTCCTCGGAAAAAAGGAACCAGTTTGACTGGCAGGTGCTCCGACGCCTCGTCTATAATCTTATGAAATAGCCTCTCATCCATATATCCGATTTCCATGCATATTTTCTGTCGATTACAGAAAGTGCACGACACATTACAATCATTCGTAAGCTCCGTGCATATACGATTCGGAAAAGACAGTTTACCAATCATGCCATTGCCCTCGCATAAAACAATCTAAGCCAGTATTCAAAGTTCAGAACCGACCATATGAATAATCTCCGATTTTGCTCTCCTCTTTTATGCTGCTCGAATATTCTTTTCACTGCTTTTTGGTTCAGGAATTCATATATCATCGAACATGGGTTATTCACGACACTCTCAACAAAATCAATGCTCTCTCCCTTAAACCATGAACTGTCAGGAGCCGCAAAGCCTTGTTTGGGTCCATCTGTTATATTGGACGGCACATATCGTTTCATGACTTTTCGAAGTATTAGCTTCCCATCATTTGTTCTTTGATATGAATGTGTCTTTTTCTGAAGGTCGTTTTCGTTAATTGATCCAGCATCCCTAATGCCCCTTAGCTTGTACTTCACCGGAATCTTCAGCGCGAATTCCACTAAATCATTATCTAAAAATGGAACTCTTGTCTCGAGTCCATGCGCCATGCTAATCTTATCTTCCACTATTAATAAACCGTGAAGGAAGGTCTTCGCTTCAAAAAACAAAGATGCATTCAGGCTCTCTGCAAAGCTTATATCACCCTCAGACAGCTTCAAGCCGCCATCTGCATATACCTGCCTGAAATAATCCTCCATACGTAAATCCGTGCCCTTTTCATATATAGGTGACAGTACCTCCGCAAGCTCATCCCTATTCAGAAGTCTCTGCCAATAGCCGTAATACTGCCTTATATAATTCTTCTCACTCCCTGCACCGACTGCCTTATAATATCTCCACGGATAGCCTGCAAACAGCTCATCTCCACCTATGCCTCCGAGGATTACTTTCACAAACCTTGAAGAAAGGTTTGCCGCATAAAAATTGGGATAGCTCTGGCCAACTCTTGGATCCTCCAAATGCCACACAAGCTTTTCCATGCACCGTTCCATATCTCCATTCTTCAAGACAATTTCATAATGCTCTGTACCGAAGAGATATGACATATATTCTGCCTTATCCCTCTCGTCATACGACAGTTCGATACCGGATGCACTGTGTAAATCAATTCCGCATGTAAAAGATTTAATATCCGGAATCTCTCTTGCAGCAATGCAAGTAATAGCTCCGGAATCTATGCCCCCCGAGAGATAGGCTCCAACAGGAACATCGCTTACAAGCTGTCTTCTGACCGCCTGAGTGAATAACCTGTCAAGCTCCTCTTCGCACTCTCCGGAAGATATTCCTCGTTCCTTTTCTGAAAAATCGAATTCCCAATACTTTATAGGCTTTACCGCCCCTACTGTCTCCGGATTCACTCTCATATAGCAACCTGCAGGCAATATCTTAATCCCATCGAAGAAAGTTGAGTCATCTATGATATTTTGAAAGGTAAAATACTGGAAAATCGCTTCTCTGTTAATATCCGGATAAAAATCAGGAAAACATAGTATCGCTTTATATTCTGATGCAAATATCAGATTATCCCTCACTATAGCATAATACACCGGCTTTATACCGTATCTGTCCCTAGCCAGAATAAGCTCCTTCGTATAACTATCCCATACTGCGAAAGCGAACATCCCATTCAGCTTTGACAAAGTATTTTCAATACCCCATTCTGATACAGCATTGAGCACTACCTCAGTATCCGAGTCAGAAAAAAAACCTATGCCTTCTGCTGACAACATGGCACGAAGCTCCTTATAATTATACACCTCTCCGTTATATGAAATCGTATATCTACCATCGGCACTCTGCATTGGCTGCGATGCACTCTCACTAAGATCGATTACCGAAAGTCTCCTATGCCCTAACAACGCCATCCCCTCACTAAGATAGCGTTGTCCCTCGCCATCCGGTCCTCTGTGTGACAAGGCATCCGTCATTTTTTTTAGCAGACGCAGACCATCTCTTCTGGCATACCCATTCTTACTAATTACCCCGGCTATACCACACATATTTTACCCTTCTCCCAGCTTTGAACCGCTCGTATAATTTCTGTACAATTCAAGGTACTCCTTATATAGCTTCTGTCTAGGCGAGAGGCAGAGTCCTCGCATACCATATCTTTCTATGACAGAAACTACCCTTTGCACCACGTATTCCTTGGTACCGCCCCATCCCCATACTGATCCCTCTCTATACGGATCTACAATCCACGAATTTGGTATGTCGCCATCTACAACCCTAATAAACCTTTTTGCAACCGCCTGCGGATTCCATTCACTAGTCATGAAATCCCTTTCTTTTTCTCCTATAGCCTTTCGCTCCTCCGGGTGAACAATAAGGTACTCCAGCTTCTGTTCAAGCTCTTCCGGTTTGCATACTACTGTAGGTGGCATCGAAAATCCATACCCCTTCTTCAACTTGTCCGCTATGTGACTCCCAACTATAACCGGCACAGCATAACTGGATGCCTCAGTTGCAAATTTCGCCGATGGCGTGTCCGAATACATTTGATCTATAGCTATATCTGCTCTTTGCAGAGTTCTCAGGACATCCTCATTGCTTACGCTATGAAGCTCTATATATTCAATATCATATCCTTTTGACTTAATATTTCCGATTGCTTCCCTAATGACAGGCGTACCCTTTGCATCAAGTCTCGAAGGAGCGTGAACTATTACAGGTCTATCCGTATCTGTTTTCTGTACTTTATTCTCTTTATATGATTTGCTATATGCTGATTGGCCTATGGCCAAAGAATTGATATATTTTTTTCTATGTAAATGCGAAGATGGCGGATTATCTACCATAATTCCGTATTTTTCCACCATTCTGATCCGCTTTCTCTTTTCAACCGTATCTTTATATAGATTATCCGGGGTATCTGCCGGATAACTGCCGCTACAGTATTCTGGCCTTGTATCGCTTCCGGCACACCAAAATATTATCCTCTTCCTAAAAAGCTTTAATATTGCAAATTCCAACTCCTGTGCTTTTTTCAGATAATGTGTTGTCCCAAACATACTCATCGTATACATATATACAAACGTGTCATAGTTTAAGATTGCTTTCACAAAAATCCATAAGACCGCAAATGCTTCAGGTATCTGCCATAATCTGGCAAATAACATTCTTCCATTGTCGCAGTTCCGGCGAAAATTCTTCACACAAAGGAAATAAAAGTTCAGATCCCTTGCCTTATAATCATCAGGATTTCCAAATGGATAATCGTAGAAAGCCAGAAATTTGCTCTTATATCCCAATTCATCAAATGCCTTGTGCATATCAAGCATTGTCCCGGCTATCTCAATCGGACACATGAATATGCTTCTTTTCATCTGTTTCCTTTTCCTTCATAGGCTATCAATGACAAGAGATAATTAGGCAGATTACATCTGATTCCCTCCTCTATCTGACAGAACCCCTTGTCTTCATCTCCCTTAAATAAAATGGCAAGAGTATATTTATCATCATCATTAAGCTCCGGTACGGCAATAACATCTATGCTCTCATCAATTAGATTGAAAACATGCCATTGTTGCTTAAGAAATGCGAATGCATATACTTTATCCAGCTCTCTATATATTGAACCATAAGCCTCTGATATAAATGCACCCTTGTCATCAAAACAATCCTCGAAACATATTTCCTTATAAATCTGACAGACAGTTTCTTCAATCAGGTTTACCTTGACAACCATATTTGCATGAAACGGAAAGATATATACGTTATCTCCTAATCTACAGAGCAACTGGTATTCATCTCCCGGCAATGCAATATATCCTTCAGGAAATCCACATTTTTCACATATTTCTATAACTCTCTGTCTATATTCCGATGTCTCATCAGTAACTGAAGCCTTTAATGCCTTCCAGCTTACAGATTCTTCCTTCGTAAGTATTCCAGTCCGATACTCGTAAAAATATATGTTAGGAACGCTCCCTAATGCGATGCGTAGTCTTTCTCCCTCGTCTCTCAGAAGATAATTATATCCACGTCTGCATAAACAAGGCTCCCATGGTATTCCTACATTCTTCTTCCAGACCGACGTATATTTATCCACGCAGATAAGCTGATTTGAATTAGACTGAAGAAACCATATGTCATCATCCTTAACTAAAAATTCTGCCGGAAGTATCATAGCCTTCCACATCATGCCGTCCCCCATATTTCAGAATCTCCCTTTGAAGTCACTGGTACTTCCTTCGCTCAACGGAAGCCTAATGCGTACCCCCTCAGCTGCTGATTTATATATCGCAAGAACAAGTTCGAGTGCTTTTTTCCCTTCCATGGCTGTGATATACGGCTGTCTGTCCTGTTGGATGGCATGTATCATGTCCGCATATAAGGGTGTATGACCATATCCATAAACTGACGGTGGATTTTCATGAAACCTTGCCTTTACCTGCTCCGGATCATCCAGCATATCCGAAAAATTCCATTCCTCAATTATATTCACAGACTGTCCCCCCGCTTTTACAGTCCCCTTCTCTCCAAAAATATATAAAGTCTCTTCCAGATTTTTCGGGTAAACATTTGTAGTCCCCTCTACGATGCCGTAAGAACCATTCCTGAATTTAATCAAGGCTATACCCAAGTCTTCTGCTTCTATATATGGGTGATTCATCCGATCAGTCATCCCTACTACTTCTTCAATGTCTCCGCCCATCATCCAACGCAACAAATCTATATTATGGATACATTGATTCATAAGAGCTCCGCCATCCTGTTCCCATGTACCTCTCCATGCAGCCCTGTCATAATATTCATGATCCCTGCACCATCTAATATGAGCCGTTCCGTAAAAAAGCCTGCCAAAGCGATTCATGTCTATCGCTTCTCTGATTATCTGTACTGATTTATTAAACCTGTTCTGATGACATGCACACACTTTCACGTGCTCTTTTACTGACGCTCCTATTATGGCATCCGCATCCTTAATAGATAAGGCTATAGGTTTTTCGATTATGCAGTTCACTCCCCGTTCTATGCAATCAAGTGCCACTTGTGCATGTTTCCCACTCTCTGTGCATATCGCCACTAGTTCGGGCTGCTCTTGTTCAAGCATCTCAATATAATTCGAATACTGCTTTACACTGTCGCTAAGTTTGAATTTCAGAGCCTTATCCTTCATACAATCCGGATTAATGTCACATATCGCAGCTATATGTAGGTCATTATTCTGCGCTGCTGCAATATGGTTAGGTGAGATTCTACCACAGCCTATCAATGCATACTTCATAATTTTTACCTCATTTACCATCAGTTGTTTTTAGTAATTATTATCAGAAAATCTAATCGTTAATATTTAATAGTCAACTACTTCTATATGTTATATACATTAGATTTCGTTTATATCATTCTATGGCATCTGATATGCCCCTATCTCGGGTTTATATCTCAGTAGTTCTCTTGCTTTTGAAATATCTGCATTACTGTGTTTTATATCTCCCGCCCTATCAGGAGCAAATATAGGTCCTATATTTATTTCTAATTTATCACATATATTGTTATAAGCATCTATAAGGTACTCTTTTTCGCCGTATGCAATATGTACGACTTGCCAAAAGACTCTTTGTCCGCCACACATGCTTTCAAATTAGCCTCTATCACATTTTCAATATACGTAATGTCTCTGCTCTGTTTTCCATCACCATTTATTGTCGGTTGTTCTCCCTTAAGTAACTGCTTTATGAATTTAGGGATTACTGCTGCATACGCTCCGTTGGGATCCTGCCTTCTGCCAAATACATTAAAATATCGTAGGCCGATAGTTTCTAATCCGTAATGTCTTGTATACTGTTTTGCCCACTCTTCATCGCATCGTTTTGTGAGCGCATATGGCGAAAGAAGATTTCCTTCTCTCCCATCCTGTTTAGGAAGATTAGGCTCGTCTCCATACACTGATGAGCTTGATGCATAAACAAATCTCTTTACTCCAGCCTGTCTTGCGGCTTCGAGCATATTCAAAGTTCCTGTGATATTATTTGCGCAATAAAAAAGGGGCATCTCTATGCTCCTCGGTACGCTTCCCCATGCTGCTTCATGTAGCACATAATTTACACTTTCACAGGCTTTATGACATATTTCTAAATCCTTGATGTCTCCTTTTATGAATTCAATTGTTGGTTTTCCAGGAATGGCTCTATATTTTCTATCTTTCCAGTCGATAGATCATCCAGACATCGAACTTTACATCCTTTATTAAGAAGAGCTTCGCATAGATTAGAACCTATGAAGCCAGCTCCACCTGTAACGAGGAAATATGCATTTTCATCAAAATTCACCTCAGAGTATCCCATTTACATACTCCAATATATATAACCTTTATCAGTATATTCCCTACGATTGAATATGCCTTTTATATCCATAAGAATCTTTCCGTCAGTCCCAAAAAATTTGCTGATATCTTCACTAGTCATATGTCTAAACTCATCATGTGAAACGGCAATTACCAAAGCGTCTAGATTAGTTAGCTTACTTTCCTCCGTGAGGTTTATATTATACAGTCTATGCACTTCATCATTGTCTGCAACAGGGTCGCATATCTGTGGGACAATTCCGTATTGCCCCAGCTCATTGACTATATCAATTACTTTTGTATTCCTGGTGTCAGGGCAGTTTTCCTTAAAAGTAAAACCTAAAACACCTACCCTTGCCCTTTTTACGGGTCTATCCGCTTTAATTAACTGTTTCACGCAAATCTCAGCTATATATTTTCCCATATCATCATTTATACGTCTTCCGGCTAGTATTATCTGACTATGATATCCTAGCATCTCTGCCCGATAGGTTAAATAATATGGATCGACACCTATACAATGCCCACCAACAAGACCCGGAGAGAATTTTAGAAAATTCCATTTCGTCCCTGCGGCTTCTAAAACGGCTCTCGTATCTATTCCCATTTTATTGAATATTATTGAAAGCTCATTCATAAATGCTATATTTATATCGCGCTGTGAATTCTCGATAACCTTTGCGGCCTCTGCAACTTTTATGCTATCCGCACGATACACGCCCGCATCCACAACAAGTCCATATACCTTAGCAACTATCTCAAGTGTTTCGTCATCCATTCCGGATACAACCTTGGTAATAGTATTGAGTCTATGCTTCTTATCGCCCGGATTGATGCGTTCGGGGCTATACCCTACCTTAAAATCCTCTCCGCTCTTAAGTCCTGATATCTCTTCAAGAATCGGAACACAAATCTCCTCGGTCACTCCCGGATAGACTGTCGATTCATATACTACTACCGACCCCTTTTCAAGATTCCTTGCAAGTCTTCTCGTTGCCGTTTCTACCGGAGATAAGTCTGGCGTATGATCCTGATTCACGGGAGTCGGCACTGCGACTATATGAAATCTTGATTTTTTTATGTCAGATTCACAGCTTGTGAATTCAACATTACAAGCTTTTACCCCTTCATCGCCTACCTCGTTTGTTGGGTCAAAACCTTTTTTGTAAAGCTCAACTTTTTCCTTGTTTATATCAAATCCTATTACATTTAATTTATCAGCAAAAGCAATCGCAATAGGCATACCAACGTACCCTAAGCCTATTACGGATATATACACTCTTCGCTCAACAATTTCCTTAAATAATCTCTCGGTCCACATGGTCATTATCATGGCACTACCTATTTTTGTACAATATCCATTTGAGGTTATTCCCTCTTCAATGCTCTCCATGTTAAAAACTTTGATATTATAGCCTTGCTACTATCTTTCAAAAGCATTGAATCCACATTAGAAAGGCTTATTAATTTCAAGTAATCCAATGCATCCTCTACAGATTCTAATGAATCTCTTGCTTCCTCATATGCATCATCAACATTACCTCTATTGCAATAGGCATGAGTACAAATGGCATTGACCAGCGTCAAAACTACAGCCTCTCTATATGCATCATCCCCCAAGACTCTGCAAGCATTCAGTATATGGTTAATTATTTCCTCTCCTTTTTCACTATCAAATCTCCACTCTTCGTTCAAAAAAGTTGCTATCATTGTAAGATAATATCTAGATGCACGAGGATTCAAAATATATGTTTCGATAAATATGTGCAGAATATACTTTAAGGCATCTGCGCTTCCATAACTCAGTTTAATATCCTTAAATTTGTGTATTTTAAGCTTGTCTTTTTCTAAGCTCGTATATATGCTATCAACTAGCATATCTGATATATCAGGATCGTTTATCAGGGTTTCCTCAACATATATACCTGCCCCAGAGAATTTTACCTGCTGAGAGTATACCTCTATTGCATCAGTGGATTTAATTGACAGAATTTCACCATTATCTCCTATACTATCTTTATGAATACCTAATGCTCCCCTTCTAATTGCTGCATTAAAGCATATTTTCTTAGGAAGAAGTTTATTCCTTAATGCCTTTACAAAATTACATAAGTCAGTAAGACAGCAGGCTTCCGAATAAATCGAATCACTAAACAAATGGCATTCAACTTTACTATAGACTTTTGCGCTGTCTTTTACTATATCCTCAAAATTCGAAATAATATTCGAATATTGATTTGGATCAGAACCGGCAATAGATTTAGTTCCCAATAAGTCAAGAAAACAAATATATCTATCTTTCATTGTACTATTCTTTCTCTTTTTTCCAGCTAAATTCCCACATTGACACAAAGGGTTTTAGTCTTTCCCATACGTATCTATTTTCACTTGAAACAACTTTTAATTTACCGTTCTTCCATTTTTTCATCCCGAATCTTGAAGCTATTTCCTTAGCCGCTCTTTTATACCTTGGCTTGCTCTCTGTCTTGATTATTAAATAATTTCCACTATCAAGCCCCATTAGCAGTCGCCATATTTTTTTAATACTAATTTGTCCTCCTTGGGGATGCACACGCACTATTATATCAATCGTATCCGGTGTAATTATCACTTTTTGAGTTTTATTCCTATACATGACCCAACTCATAAAGTCCTTACACAGATTTATATATTTATTGTAATCTATCTCGTCATCAATTCTACAAAACGATGCAAATGAAACATACTCTGCTGTTTCGACTTCTCCTAAATAGCTTTCAAGTCCCTTCTCTTTGACATATTCAGCCTTTTGTCTGGAGAATTTCCTGTTTCTTTCAAAATCAGAAAACAAACTATCCATTGCCAGTATATAATACATCTGAATATCGAGTAATATATCTATCACTATTTGAGAAATTCTTTTGCTATCAGAAATAAATATTTTTGCATTAAAACTATTTTCCCCGTTAACCCAATTAGTTCTGCTATCATCGTTCCCCATAGAAACTTGAACGGCATGAGATGCACCTGATGGATCAACCTCTACTACATGGCATCGTCCTGTTTTATAAATATAAATTCTTAAATTATCGTCATGACATTCTTCACGAAAATCACAAAAAATAGGCTTCACTTTAATTATATGATCAACCCTCAGCGCCCTTTTTAGCTTTTCACACTCATCCTTATAGCAGTCAGTCTACCAATCTCTAAGGTTCATCTCTGCTAAAATTACATCCTTATCTTCCTCATCATTATAAATATGATCAAAAATAATTGTTCTTTTAATAACAGTGTTATTCATATGCCTTCTTTCTATCATCCTCACGGTATAATTCTGACCTCTTCTAATAACAGATTTTTTAGAACTATTGTACCTTTAATAAACTCATCAAATCTCAGCCAATGTCTATCCACGAATCATTGCTTTCTATATCCCCTCGTTGCTTCATACTTCAATACAGTCCGCTCCATATCTTGTCTCTCATCAACCTCTTTCTCTATATACTATTACTGCGATCCGCTCTTGGCTCTTTAGAAATCATTGGGACTGATGTTTTCAAAAACTTCTTATCCTATTCATCCCCTAAAAAAATAGCGACAAGATATTTCGCCAATTAAATATCCCAATCCATGGGACACTCAAGTTCTACACCCGATGCTTTTATGATTTCGCCTATCCTTAATTCAGACAATGGGATTTCAACTTCATGATTGTCCGGATTCCCAGCAGTGAATCCCCCTTTATAATACATATAATCGGTATCATATTCTTTAACTATATACCATGCATTCCCAGAGTGGTCATCAAATTGCCCCTCTAAGAAACCGCCAACATATAATGTTTTCACATAAAACTTATCTTCATTCTGATTTTCTGTAAAGTATTTTACAAGGTAAGAGTCCCCACTTTGATCATTATAATACAGGTTTGACGTGTCTCCTTTATAATACTCAACTAGTATTATATTCATATTTTGGACAAATTTATCTACTGTATATATATCCTCATCCGAAACAGAGGAAAGGTCGTTATTTAGAGTTATATATTCATCCCTTAAATATTTCCATGTGGAACCATGATTTGATGATTCACCCACTATACGGTCAGAGACAAGCCAGATATCTCCATCTTTCGATTCATTCATAAGAACTTGCCTGTAGTTTATAAGGTGTCCTTGATAATAATCCCCATCCAGTATTCGTATCAACCTATTGTACATATCATACACATTGATTATACAATTTCCGTCCCATCTTCCTTTATCATCATACTGTCCACTAAAAATCACACTGTTATTTCCATCAATATATGTCAATATAGTCTTATGATTTGCTAGTTCATTGGCTGATATTGTTCTGTTTTCTTCCCTGCTATATGCTAAAGGACTATCTAACCTTATCTTCTCATTTCCAAGAAATACTAATGACATTGGATCAACCAGAAGGTTCTGGGCAAATTCTTGCGTGACTTGTAGGGTATTTACTGGATCTATCTTTCCCTCCAAAACTGATACTCTCTCTCCAATTTCGATTACCCTGTCATTTAGTCCACCTATAGAACTATCAAGGTCTCTGATATCCTTTTCATTATCCGATTCAATATCTGATAAAATTCTATCTAAATCCTCTAACTTTGCTTTAGTTTCCGCCATGCTTTCCCTCATTTCTTCCCTAAAGCTAAAGTAACCTGTTCCAGCAGCTAACAACGCACCCGCTATCAATGATAACACTGTTGAAAACACCGTTTGTTTTATATTTATTTTTTTAGATTCTTTATCCTTATGCTTTTTCTTGCTGCGATTTGTTCCCATCTATATCATTGACAATAAAGCATCCTTCTAAATTAATAGAGTTTGTTTTCAAATGACGTCGTTATAAGCATTTCCATTTGAAATAACCTAGATATTTCATACTATCAGCCCCTATTGCGGCACTTATATATACCAGATTTTATATCCGTTGCAAGCAATAATTCAAAATTCCAAAAAATATCCATTCGTTTATGTCTGATTCCTTTTTTAGAAGTCTATTCACTATAACCATCAAAGAACTATTGAATCTCCTTTTAAGATCTCTCTTAGGCACATTTTAATAAATCTATAATAAACTATTCTTCCTTGCTGTGAATGTATACCCCTAAAGACTGAAATTGCTGTAATCAATAACCACACAATCAACACCAATAACATATAATCTTTATATTTCTGATGAAAATTGATATACATTCCAATCAGGGCGAACGCCAGAGCGTGCAATGTGAATTTCATCGAAAAGTAGGGCACCAAATTATATTGTGTATGGTGTTCTAATTCTGCTGCTATTTTTAAATCATATTCTATTTTTTCTTTTTCATCTGTGTATTTTTTTCGTATCCCAATCTTTATTCTTTCCTTTAATTCTGTATAATTTCTTGCCCCATCTACTATACTTCCATACTCTTTCTTAGCCTGTACATATATTTCACCAAATGCATAATTTGTATATGGGAAAATAAATTTGGGTTTTGAAAAAAATCCCGTCATTATTTCGCTACTTATTTTCTTTTACTCCTTTTATATAAAGCTTTTTATTCAGTCGCATTTTCTGTTATAAATGTTTCCAATTTAATACGCCTTATCGGTAATAAACGCATAAGGCGTATCTTGTGTCTTAAATTAGATTGCTTGATTTTTATCTTAATTATAGAATATAAGCCCTATTATTTCCACACCAAACTCCAGGCATATACTTGCAATATCCTCAATTGATTGTTTCAGATGTATCTTCCCCAGACTGCTTTTAATGGCAAGTTCCCATAATGACGCAACACTTATAGAACATTTTTTATCCATCATTACTTGCTTGACATTCGCAGGTATCTTGCTGCTATCATATAGCATCCATATAATAATATGCGTATCCAGTAAATACATCAGACATATTCCTCGAATGTTTCGAGTGAGGAATCAAAATCATCCGATATAAAATCTAATCCCCCCTTAAACACGTCAAAGCGTATTCCTGAAGTGGATGCTTCTTTAGAATTCCCTCGACTTATTTCTGTCTTCAAGAAACGTATGAATCTGATAACCTCCTGCATCAGATCTTCCGATATCCCCTCCACTTCCTGCATTAATATATTATATGTCATATCGTTTTCTCCTCTAATAACGCCAGTTTATTATCTGACTTCGTCCGTTCGGAGCTGATACCCAGGCGCTAACGGTATAATACTCCTAATATACAAGAATTATGGCTTTTTAATTATACTATTTAGCCAATTTATGTACAAATGCAGGTTGACTCGTGTATTTCTCCTCTATTTTCAGAACTTTAGCTGCCTTATCCGCTTCTTCTGCTTTTATTCTAAGAGTTTTTTGATACTCCGCACTGATCGCTGTAGTGTTAAGACTATCTATCTCCATGACCTTAGCTCTGTAGAGAAAGGTCAATGACGGCTGGTTCTTGATCTTATTAATGTTCTCCTTGAGCCCCGTCATCAGGACATATATATCGTAATCTTGCCCTGCATAGGAAGAAAGAGCATGCGAAAACCTGGCTACATCAGAACTATACATTATCTCATCAACTGTCACCAGAAGCCTGATCCCTTTCCTTTTAAGCGTCTCAAGCATGATCTCCAAAACATCATCGTCGTTATATGCTACTGTCTCAGCGCCTTCGATGGATACCCCTAAACCAATAGCGGAAAAATCCAGCTTAGCTTTTATAAAAAGACTTCGGAGCTTTGAAATTCTGTATAGTTTACTTACTAAAGTATGTATAAGCTCGGTCTCAGGATTAATGTCAACGGCTATCCAATCTTTCATCGCTCCTATTTTATTCCGTATGTCTGATAGGAGCACCGTTTTCCCTGAGCCTCTCACCCCAGTGATGAACATACCTCTGTATGTTGGAACCGCACGTACAAAATTGCTTATAATAGTATCAGTATCATTTCGCCGTTCGATGAACTTAGGCGGAATAAAGCTAAATTGAAGCGTATATGGATTGTCCTCTTCATTAAATCGAGCCATACAAACCTCCGTTATGAACTACCGTCAGTTATATGACCTATACTACTATAAAAATTAATCTTTTTCCATAACCTTCCATAACTTTAATTTTCTTCCATAACTAACCATAACTTTCTTTCGTTTACCAAAATATCTTAGACAAATATGCTCTTAGATCGCACTGTTATTACACTCTGCTAGTCTCAGAACTTCAGCTGTCTTATTCTCTTTAGAGTCTCCTTGTAGGGGCGGTTCTTGCCGAAGAGAAGGGTCGTACCCAGGACGAAGCCCTTCACTCCCATGGGAGCGTACTCTTTTATCTTGTCAGCACCGCACGCCCCGTCCCAGTAGATGTCAAAGCCCATCTGATCCTTTAGCTTTAAGAGGTCAAGGTACTTATCCTTTATGTACGGCAGGAACATCTGCCCAGCATTGCCTGGATTTACTGACATTACGAGAACCTTGCTCACTATGCGAAGCAGCATCTTCACATCCTCTGCGCTGGTTCCCGGGTTTAGCGCTATCCCGGGAGTTACTCCCTCATCTATTATCTTCTGTATGGTAGTTGAGGGATGGTACTCCGCCTCGGGGTGGATGTATATCGTGTCCCCTTTCCTCAGCTCCCTTGCGAATAGCCTCACCGTGTTGTTCGGGTGCTCTATCATGAGGTGCACATCAAGGGGCTTGTCGGTAGCAGAGCGGATGTACTTCATGTCGTTAAGGGACATTGCGAAGTTGGGCACGTACCTGCCGTCCATTATATCTATGTGGAACGAGTCTATGCCGCCCTCATCGAGCTCCCTCACTTCCCTCTCAAGGTTCCCGTAGTCGGCGCACATCATCGACGCCATCAGTTCAAAATCCATTATCTCTCCCCTTGAAACTCCTGCTCATATATGGCGGTATAGAATCCGCCAGAGCCTTGCATCGCAGTCCTCTCAGCCTGCTTCCTCTATTATCTCTGCGTTCTGTATCATGATTGGCTTGCCCGTCTTCTTGTATAGCTCCACGACGGAGCTGCCGTCGCCGTAATATGCATCGCTCAGCACTATCGCCCTGTCGAGCTCCGCACTGTCGTCGTATATGCCCCATCCCTCGGATCTATAGCTATCGACTATAGCCGAATACCTCTCCCACAAGTGCGGTCTCATGGAAGTTATCGTCGCCTGTATCAGTGGGTGCGGCCTCCAGAGCAGCGCCACGTCGTCCTTATTCTCCTTGAATATCCGCAGCACGTCCTCTATCTTGTCGAGCATCTTCTCGTCGTTGTCGAGGAGCGCCTGCACACCCGTGTTGTAGAATATTATCTTCTTCATGCTCCCGTCGCTTTTGCGGATTACCTTCTCCCAGCCTTCCGGGACTTCCACATCTTCCTTTTTAGTAGTGGCTACCTTGTCAAACTTAGGCGAGCCCTCGCCCGATATCTTCTTCTCCCAGTAGCCCCTGGTCTGCTCGCCTGCGTATTCCGTCAGGACCTTAATGTATGCCTTGCGCATATTCTCGGACTGGACTATGACCTTGTCCGCATTCATCACGGCAGCCACCGTCATGAAATGACGCATCCCCTCTACCTGCTCATCATTTCCCGGGTCGGGGTCTGCCAACACGAAGTAGGGTATGTATATGAGCTCATCCGTAAGGTTCTTCAGGTTCCTTGAATAAAAGAAGGGTGGCACGCTCGTCACGAAGTTTCCATCGTCGTACGGGTTGTGTATGTATATCCGGTCGGGATGCCTGCCCTCGAAGTCGTACTGCCGGTAGTCAGTCACGGGCACGTACATCGGATAGTCGAGACCTTCGTAGTGCTCCTTGCCCATGCTCCCGTCGGGGTTCCTGTCGAAGTACGGTATCGGTATGACGTATGCGTCGCAGTCAGGGTCTGCGTCCGCCTTCTTCCACACTGACTCCAGGCTATCCCACATCGCTGCCTTGTATGGAAGGAATACGGTCTCTAATGTCTCGTGGATGTCGCTTGCGATGCTGCTCCTTATGGCATTGAGGGATTTTAGCAGTATCTTCGATGTCCTGTCTGCGTTTGCATTGCCACTGTCCATCCCCTGTGATATCTCATAGAGCCTCTCGCAGTATTCCTCGAGGATCACGACGGTCTTAGTTCCCTCGCCTTCGCTTGCCTCGATGGTCTCTCCCATCGAGACCGCGCATTCCTGGCACTGGCTTAGCAGGTCTGACACAGCGTCAATGCTATTATTCCTCAGCTCCCTCTCAATCTGCGTATGAGCCTCATCCAAGGTCGCAGTGAGCTCCAGGAGCATTATCTTCTGATGTCTTCTCATATGTTGATTGTTGGGATTTTTTACATGGCTTCGCCAAGACGGCATTTCTGCCATCCTCGCATATTGCGATCTGTCCGCCGCATCGCTCCGTGCGCTCAAAGCGACATATCACTCTACGGTTTCCTGTCTAAAGCTATCCCATTAAAAGCCTCTTATCAGCGAAGCCCTGCTAGTTCTGATTTACAACTTCGACTATCTCTAAACCTATCTCGACCTTTATATCCTTTTTCATCAGCGGGATCACAAGCTTCCCTATCCTGTGATGCCGGTCAATATCGACGATTTCTCCTTTATATCCCTTAAAAGGTCCCGACAAGATCTCGACCTTATCCCCATTCTTTATTCCCTTAGAGAAATTGACTATGTGCTTCTCACCGCCGAGCTGCATCAGATATTCTTGCTCTTCATCGGTTATCGGGGTCACCTCGCCGTCAACATCCAGTAACCTAACCGTATGGAACTTCTTTCGGAGCCGGATGTTGAAATCCTTCGGTTCAGCAGTGACTATGAATATATACCCAGGGAACAGAGGTTTTAAGCCCTTTAACCATTCCCCTCTGATCCTGTACTCCTTCTCACTCTCCATGATGAAGACATCTTCATCGTTCTTTACTATGTGCTGTCGGATATCCTCCGCAAGCTTCTCTTCCTTGCCCTTAATGGTCTGCGTCACATACCACTTCATAAGCCAGAGTCTTATCTCCGTCAGCAGTTCCATAACCCATAAAATCTGGAACTGCCTGTTACTTCTTATTTATATGCAGAATATATTACAACATTTTCTGCTATTTGCCAACCAACCAATAAAATAAGGCTTTCTGCCCTAATATTATATCGGATGGAAATCCGGTTTAATAAAGTATGACTTTTTGACTTTTTTAGAACCTGTCTCTGTCAACCCCGTACTGCAATAGTTTTTATCCACTCCTCAATAAAGGAATATATCATCATGATATATATAGGCAGGAAGATAAAGAAGTCCGCTCCCATGCCTGTGAAATAACCATAAAACGGTATTGTGAAGGTAAGTGCGAAGAGAATGCAGTATATCATTTTCTGATCGTCCTGCCTCTCCGTCAGATACATTATAAGCGGTATCACCATATATACAGCGACATAACGGTAGCTGTACGGCACGTATAAAGCCATGACGCCGGCTGTATAAAGCGCATACTTCCATTTCTCCCTGGTCTTAAAGAGCGAAAGCAGGCACAGTACAAGATACAGATTCTCGGCTATCTTGAAGTATTTCACGAAATACGCAGAGTTCTCATACTGTCCTAAAACCTGCGATACGGACAGCAGAAAGTTCCTGATATTCGTCCAGCTGCAGTATCCCTGATTCTCAAAGAAGAATAAAACCTGAAGATACCTGATGAGTGCAGGCAGTCCTCCGACAAAAGCAAACGGCACGAAGAAAACAATTAAGCCATATATTAGAAGTCTTACGCCTTCCCTCCAGCGCTTCTCCTTCACATATATGAAGCCCGTTATAGCCGGATACAGCTTAAGTCCCGCAGCCATGGCAATAAGGATCAAAGCTGCTTCCCTGCATACGGCACTGTCACGATCCTTCAGGTAAAGAGCCGCCAGCACCATAACTGCGGTAAGGAACGATATATTTCCCCGCTCTATAGCCCCTGCCATGAACGGCGCAGAAAGAATAAGCGCAGACGTCAAAACCGTGGTCCTAAACCTTCCCTCCTCCGGCAGGCATTTATCTATTATGAGCTTAAAAATAAGCACGAGCAGGACGGTGAGCATGATATATGCCAGTATATTGAACCCATAATCCCTTGCCTCTCTCCAGCCGTTCACATCCCACGGCTTATCCGGCGGATCTATCAGAACCAGCACTCGATATAGCAGATATGCAAAGGCAGGAAACGTAGCGTCATAGGTATTGAAATAAAAATTCTTCATATCAGACGCGAATGCTATGTGTCTGAAGTGATCCGTGTATGAATAATCGAAATTATTCTCCATCACAAGCCACCTTGCGGCATCCCCCTTTGTCGCGATAAGCATTATAAGGAATACCGCCGTGCATGAAAGCGATATGGCAATGAATATATCAATCCTTTTCATCTGTCCTAGCTTCATGAACCCGCTCCGCCCTCATGGTATTCCTGCTCGGTATTAACGTTCCAGATATTGGACTTGTCGCTTATGCCGTTTACGATGTCCTTCACCGCTTCAAAGGACGTGCACATAGAATGATCTATATTATTGTACCTGTGCTGCCCATTACGTCCGACACAGTACAGATTCGGTATTTTATTCAGATAATCAACGAGCCAGTCTATCTCATCGTATGTGTCAAAGTAGGCAGGATACGCCTTCTTAACCCTCTCTACGTGAGCGTCAAGCACGTCGTCCTTATCGTCTATCAAGCCAAGCTCTGTCATCTCCCCTATGGCAAAATCAGCAAACGACGCATCGTCCGTATTCCAGTCCTTATCATTCTCCTGAACAAAATATTCAAGTCCTACCCAGACGGTATTCTCCGGATCTGCCACCATATATGGCGACCAGTTGTTGTATATCTGTATACGTCCGAGCTTCACCCGTCTCTCCTGCACGTATATCCAGCAGTCGGGAACGATATTTCCCAAGGTCTTTAGCTTCGTCGTATTCTTAAGCTTAAGCTTTTTAACCAATACTCCGACCGTCATATAGTCTCTGTAAGGAAGTCCCAAGCCAATACGGGCTATATCATCAGGCACGCCATTCATTCCGGCAATCAAATCCTTAAGAGGCATTGAGGATATGACGATGTCGCATTTTTCAGTTATCTCCCCGCCTTCCTTTTCATAGCATACCTCGTCAATAATACCTTCTTTATTCCTGTGAAGCTTCCTCACGCAGGCCTTCTTTATTATCCTGCCTCCCATCCGCTCTATTTCCGCAGCCGTTATCTCCCAGAGCTGTCCGGGACCGTACTTCGGATAACAGAACTCCTCTATGAGCGAAGTCTCAACCTTCCTGTCTGTCTTATGGAATATCTTCGAGAATATATCCTTTAGCACCGCAGATATAGATAATCCCTTAACCCTCTGCGCGCCCCATGATGCGTCTATCTCACTCGGATGCCTGCCCCATAGATTCTCCGTATAATACTCAAAGAACATGGAATAAAGCTTTCTGCCGAAGCGGTTTATATAGAAATTCTCAAGATTCGTCTCGGGAAGCTTATGGAAAACAGAAGCCAGATATGAAAAGCCCACCTTAACGGTATTTATAAAGCCTAGATTCCTGAATGTCTCCGGCTTCATTGAGATAGGATAATCAAAGAAGCAGTCCATAAAGAGGATGCGGGATACCCTGTGCCTTGTAAGCATTACCCTGTCAGTCTTTTCAGGATCAGGGCCGCCTTCAGAAAGCGGTATGTCCCTGCCCAGGATAAGGTCGTCCTTAGCCTTCGCCCCCTGCTTGGGAAGCATCCTGTCCCACCATTCATTAACCTCGGGAACCTTAGAGAAAAACCTATGTCCTCCCATATCCATACGGTTCCCCTTGTAATTCACGGTCTTTGATATGCCGCCTATGTCACCGCTTTCCTCAAAGACGATAACCTCATATCCTCCCGTTCTCAGAAGCTCATATGCCGCAGTAAGCCCTGCCGGTCCTGCCCCTATTACAACTACCTTACGTGAATCGCCCATACCCTTATCTTTCAATCCTACAGTTTTGATTTAACCGCCTTTTATGCTTTAGTATGATACCATATACCAAACCTAAAATAAAAACATCTGTGAAATCAGTGTCAGTCAAGTAAACGTTGGCAAATCTTCCAGTAATTCAAATTTTTCGCTCTGAAAAGGAAACCTTTCCTCCGCTTCGCTACGGAAAGCTCTTTAATTGTAGCCGATAACCGCAGGGTATCGATGGATATCCTTGCTC
>JAFTAP010000082.1 GCA_017455525.1 Lachnospiraceae bacterium | reverse complement strand
GGCGACGATCACCCTTGTCGGTACGAACAGTGCGACAGGCATAGATTATCAATCCGCCGGCATACAGATTGGCGGCAGCGGCACCACGCTCACCATCACGGGCGACGGCTCGCTGACGGCAAACGGCGGCGCTCAGTCTGCTGGCATCGGTCTAAGCTGTGCTTGGGATCCTGCCAATGATGTCATCGGCGGCGATATTGTCATCGAGGGCGGCAACATTACTGCCAGTGGCGGCAGCGAATGGGGCGCAGGCATCGGCACGGGCGTTGTCTATGGAAACGGCAACGCAAAGACCGCCCGAATCGGCAACATCACCATCAAGGGCGGCTCGGTAAAGGCTACCGGCGGCTCGGATTCCAACGGTATCGGCACGGGCTACACTTATTCCGGCTGTACCAACGCCATCGGCACCGTGACCATCTACGACGGCATCGACTTGGTTGACGCATCGAGCATCAAGGACTTCGGTAACGTGGTTTATATGCACGTGGACGGCGGGACAGAAACCAACGTAACCGCCAGCAAGACTGACTACTTCACCATCAGCGAGAGCGGCAACCATAAAATCATTACGCCGCCGCACACCCACAGCTTTACCTACTCCGCAAGCGGCGCGACCATCACGGCGACGTGCTCGAACGACTGCCCGCTTACAAACCATCAGGCGACGTTGACGATCAACGCGCCGACAGGCAATCTCACCTATGACAGCACGGCAAAGGCAGCGACGCTGACGGGGCTGGGTACGTTCAACACCGCCACGGGTTTGAACGTAGGTACGACGGATATCGTGTATTTTGCCGCCACAAAGAATGGAAATACCTATACCAAGAGCGGCAATGCGCTCACGGGCTCACCCACGGGTGCGGGCGATTACATCGCCGAAATTACGCTTCAGAGCAAGGCG
Organism: Lachnospiraceae bacterium; assembly: GCA_017455525.1. Taxonomy (GTDB): domain Bacteria; phylum Bacillota; class Clostridia; order Lachnospirales; family Lachnospiraceae; genus NK4A144. The sequence continues at coordinate 60,088 of JAFTAP010000082.1, read as the reverse complement.
GCCTCCGTGGGCTATACTATCGCACCAAAAGAAGTAAGTATAAGTTGGGGAACCGCGGAATTTACCTATGACGGAACCGAGCATTGTCCTACGGCAACAGCAGGCAATCTGGTAGGCACAGATTCTTGTACGGTAACTGTTACCGGCGGACAGATCAACGCAAATGTGGACGGAACTATCTATACTGCAACTGCAACAGGGCTTTCCAATAGCAATTATAAACTGCCATCCGATAAGACACAGACATTTACGATTGCAAAGGCGGATGTGGCTGTTACTGCTCCTACAGCAAAGACAGACCTGACTTATACCGGAAGCGCGCAGGCGCTTGTTGAGGCGGGAAGCGCCACAGGCGGCACGATGTGGTATGCGGTCACAACAGAGAATACGGAACCATACGCTGAATCTTATACCACATCCATCCCTACAGCAACCAATGCCGGAACCTATTATGTTTGGTATAAGGTTGTGGGGGATAGTAATCATTATGACAGCGCTCCCCAGAGTATAGATGCTTCAATCGGGAAAGATACAAACCCTGCTGCAAAGACAGTGGATTCAGCAGTTGAGGCGCAGATTGGAACCAATGTGGAAACGAAAGTGAATCTTGGAATGTATCTGGGAGATGCATCTACTCTTGCTGGCAGTCCTTTAAGCAGCTCTGAAAGCAGCTCGATGGATAATAAGATTACATTTTCTGATATTGCGCTTACCGGTAATACGCTGACTTTTAAGACAACATGCAGTGAGGGCGGCGAGGGCAAAATTATCCTGACAGTAGATTCATCTAATTATAAAGGCTTAGGGCTGACGATTCCTGTCAAGGTACAGGCAAAAACCACAGAAGTTGTCGTAGAGTCCTCCGAGAGTGGTTCAAGTGGTATTCAGGGAGCAGAAGTAAAGGGACTGTCTGATTATACTAATGAGCAAAACGGCACCTCTGTAAAGGTGGTACTTGATGTAAAATCGGAGAGCGCACCTGAAGACAATACGGTCAAGAGCAATATTGATGATCAGGTTAAAAAGGTTTTCATTAACACAGATGATGGAAGTACGAAAACAGAATATATAGAATTAAATGTAACAAAGCAGGTTAATAGCGGCTCTCAGAATGCAGTTGATGATGTTGGCAGGGTAATAGAGATTTCCTTAAAATACGACCTTGCAGGTAAATTCAATCCGGTAGTTATCCGTGAGCATAAGGGAGCAGTAAAGGTCTTTACGGAGCTTGATGCAAGACCGGATTCAGGCTATGTGGACGGTACATATTACGTGGATAGAACAAATAATGTGATATACATTTATTCCCAATTCTTTTCCACATACTCAATAGCCTATGCGACCGCATCCTCATACAAGGTGACCTTTGATGCTCAGGGAGGTAGCGAGGTGGCTCCGATGATCGTAAAGAATGGTGGAACTATAAGCACGCTTCCGACAACAACAAAGTCAGGTTACACATTTGACGGCTGGTTCACGGCAGCAACGGGCGGGACGCAGCTCACTACTACGACTGTTATATCAGATAATGCAATCTACTATGCGCATTGGACTAAGAATTCCTCCGGCGGAGGCGGATCCGGTGGCGGTGGCGGTTCATCAGGTGGCGGCGGTACCGGCGGTGGAGGCGGAGGCGGCTCCACAGATCCGGAGACTACCAAAACACCGGCGGAGATCACAAAAGCGCCTAAAGCTATCACGAACCTTGTGTATACCGGTAAAGCACAGGCATTGATTACCGCAGGAGAGGCAAAGGGCGGAACCATGTACTATGCCGTTACGACATCGGCTGCGGCACCTGCGGCATCCGCTTACAAGACTACCATTCCCACGGGGAAGAATGCCGGTACTTATTATGTGTATTACATGGCAAAGGGAGACAACGATCATACCGACACGGCGGCAAACAAGCTAACCGTGTCTATTAAGAAAGTCGCGGTTAAGAGCGTAAAGCTTAACAAGAAGAAAGCGACCGTCGTGAAAGGATACAAGATAACCCTTAAAGCAACGGTATCGCCAAAGAATGCCACAAACCAGAAGGTCACATGGAAGAGCAGCAACAAGAAGATTGCCACGGTATCCTCAAAGGGAGTGGTCACGGGGAAGAAGAAAGGTACGGTAAAGATAACCGTCACCACAGCAGACGGTAAAAAGACGGCTTCATGCACTGTGACGGTAAAGAACCCCGTAAAAGTAAAGAGCGTAAAGCTTAACAAGACAAAAGCGACTGTAAAGAAAGGCAAAACGCTTAAGCTCAAAGCGACCATAGCGCCGAAGAATGCAACTAATACCGAAGTCACATGGAAGAGCAGCAAGCCGAAGATAGCAAAGGTTGATAAAAACGGCAAAGTAACAGCCTTAAAGAAAGGCACGACCACCATTACGGTAACGACAAAGGATGGAAAGAAAAAAGCCACCTGCAAGGTAACGGTGAAGTAGTCAAAAACTCTTTAATTCTGAAATTATTTTATGCCATCAACCAAAGGCCGAAGATGACGATCCGGAGCCAACACAAAAAGTGAAAGCAAATGAAATATGAAAAAAATGCGGTTATCCGCAAAAAAATCACACGTAAGATTGACAAGTGAGGGAAATACGAGATATACTATGCATGAAATATTTGCGGTTATCCGCAAAAATATCATGAGGCGATTGTGCATGTATCCAAGGGAACAATATCTGAACAAGATAAAATCGAAGAAGGACAATGGACGGATAAAGATAATAACCGGCCTTCGCAGAAGCGGAAAGTCTGTCCTGCTTTTTGAGTTATACCGTGATTGGCTTATAAGTGAAGACGTTCACGAGGATCATATCATTGCCTTGGCATTGGATGTATTGGAGAATACAAAGTATCGTAATCCGATCGAACTTGATAAATACGTTAGGGAACGTATGACCGAAGATGGAGAAAGATACTATATCTTAATAGATGAGATCCAGTTTGTTTCCGAAATACAAAATCCCTATGTAGATAATACAGATGCCAAGATAACGTTTATTGATGTTGTCCTTGGCTTTATGCAGATGAAAAACGCAGACGTATATGTGACCGGAAGTAATTCAAAAATGCTATCTTCCGATATTCTGACACAGTTCAGGGACAGAGGTGATGAGATACGTGTGTACCCGCTTTCCTTCGCGGAATTCTATAATAAATATGAGGGAGATAAACGTGGTGCATGGCAGGATTATTACACCTATGGAGGTATGCCTCTCGCTGCCTCGCTTGAGACTCATGAAGAAAAGAGTCAATATCTGAAAGATCTTTTTGATAGGACATATATTAAAGATGTCTTGGAACGCCACGAAATAAAGAACGATGAAGAAGTGTTATCCGTTCTGCTTGACATTCTGGCATCGGGAATAGGTTCGCTTACCAATCCGACTAAACTATCCAATACTTTTAAGAGTGAGAGACAGATTGCCATTGGATCCGAAACAATCGAAAGATATATCGGCTATTTTGAGGAATCATTCCTGATTAAAAAGGCTGTTCGTTATGATGTAAAAGGAAGGAAATATATCGGAACTCCTGCCAAGTATTATTATACGGATCTTGGGCTTAGAAATGCCAGACTGGGCTTCAGACAATTAGAAGAAACTCACATCATGGAAAACGTGCTGTATAATGATCTGATCCGAAGAGGCATGAATGTTGATGTCGGAGTAGTGGAATACAACACGAAGGATCCGGACGGAAAGAAGATCCGGAAGCAATTGGAGGTAGACTTTGTTGTGAACAAGGGTGATAAGCGGTTCTATATACAGTCAGCTCTGTCTATAGCGGATCCGGAGAAAAAGGAGCAGGAGATAGCATCCTTAAAGCGGATCCCCGATTCTTTCGCAAAGATTGTTGTTGTAAGGGATTATCTGAAACCGTGGCAGGATGAAAACGGTATCACTTATGTAGGCATAGAGCAATTCCTTTTGGATGAAGATCTTTTGAAATGATATATTACTCATGTTGTTAAAAGGCACTTACTTCTGTAGGTGTCTTTTTTGTCATATAAGTTCTTTTTGCCACTTAGCACAAAAACGTGCCACTCGGCACAGAAGTATTGAAATCCATAAAAAATTGACATACCTTATCATCATGCTTCTGCATACGCATTGAAGCATTGCGAAAACATATATGATGACATAGGGAGGTCAGACGATGAGCTTTCGATGCCTATGCATGGAACAGGAAGGATACGGCCTCTGAGAAAGAATGGAAGAATATGAAAAGAGGAAACTACTATTATGAGAGGTCTATCCTGAGCACCTTCACGGGAAGCTCTCCCCATGCTACGAACGCATATGGGTATGGCAAATCATACACGGCGCTTGCAAGGCTTTCGGGGCTTAATGTCGTGACGGTACCGGGACAGTATGAAAGAGTCTATAACAAGGTCAGCATCGGAGGCAAGTGGTATAATCTGGCTCCCGCGCATGAGAGCCTCACGAAGAAGAGCTGCACGTTCAATTATTTCTTAAAGAGCGATGCAAAGATAAAGAAACTCAACAAATGGCTTACCGTTCATGATGCCGTCAAAGGAACAGTACCGGCATGCAAGAAGAACTATAAGTAGAATAACGATGCGGCTGCCGCTTGCGGCAGCCGTAAATATTTTATTTGACCGGAAAGATGCATGAGAGTATACTGTAGGATATTCAAGGGAGCATAGCTCAGCTGGGAGAGCGTTCGCCTCACACGCGAAAGGTCACGGGTTCGAGCCCCGTTGCGCCCATGGTTGGAATTAAAATCCTATAAGGGAGCCTGAGATGTAGGTTTATGAAATGAATAATATGCAATTCACAGGCGTGATCAATATGATCAAAGCTCTGATTAAGAAGGATACTCCCAAAGAAGAGCTTATCGAATATCTGGATCAGCTGACAATGGAAGAGAATAAGGATCAGAAAGATAAAAACAGAAATAGTCAGTTCAATTTTCCCCCGCAGATATTTATGATAGCTGCGGGGCTTTTATCATGGAGGACAGATAATGGATTACGCAGAATTAAGTGTCATGGCAGATGAGGCTAGGGAAAACTCTTATTGCATCTATTCTGATTTTTCCGTAGGAGCGGCTTTATTAACAAAGGGCGGCAAGGTTTATCAGGGATGCAATATCGAGAACGCTTCATATCCTGCCGGGATATGCGCCGAGAGGACGGCTTTTTCAAAGGCTATAAGCGAAGGGGAGAGGGAGTTTTCGGCGATAGCGATAGCGGGCGGACCCAAGGGGGAGAAGCCTAATGACGCTTATCCCTGTGGTATATGCAGGCAGTTCATGAATGAATTCGTGAAAGGAGACGAGTTCGATGTTATTGTCGTGCATAATGACATGAGCTATTCGGTTCATAAACTTAGCGAATTATTGCCTTATTCCTTCGGCCCGGAGTCTCTTTGATTCCGTTGCATTGCGGTGCGCGTGTTGTGATTTTGCGAGCTGGCAGGACGCTGAAATGTAACAAATAATGGTTATGGCATCAATCATGACTCTTGAAATAGACCTATATTTATGTTAATCTAAAACATCTATGAAAAAGAAAAGGCATTTTGGAAGGAAGATAATAGCGCTTATCCTCACCGTACTGGCATTCGCATCGACTGCCAGCTTTTCCGGTACCGCTACGGCGACTGTCTTGGATAAGGATGTCGTGATAGTGAACGATGACGGCAAGAAGATAGCCGTAGCAAAGTCCGACATAATCAAGACGGATGAGACAGTGGACGATATCGAGGAAGATGCCGTAGCCTTAGAGGACGAGGAGCTCGACCAGATAGCAGAGGATTCAAAGAAGGCGGCAGAGGACTTCAATAAAAGGAATAACAACGGCGAGAACGCCGATATGCTTATAGAGGACGAGGAAGGAAATCTCGTGAACCCTACCTTTGATGAAGACTGGTCGCTGATCCTTGTGAATAAGGACCATCTGATACCTGATGATTATTCCTTCGAGCTTGCGACTATAACTGACAAGGTGAAGTCGGATGTAAGATGTGCAAGTGCCTTGGTTGAGATGATCAAAGCCGCAAAGGACGACAATGTATATCTCTATGTTGCTTCTCCGTTTAGGGATTTGGAGAGGCAGACTTATGTGTTCAACCGCAAGCTTAAATCCGTCATGGCTGAAGGCTATGAGTATGATGAGGCGTATGAAATAGCGAGCGAGACTGTGGCTCCTCCCGGTACATCGGAGCATCAGATAGGGCTTGCCTTTGATTTCGTGACGGACGGTTACTGGAAGCTTGATGAGGGCTTTGCGGATACGGAAGGCGGGAAGTGGCTCAAGGAGAACGGACCGGATTACGGCTTTATTCTCAGATATCCTAAAGGCAGGGAGGATATCACCAAGATAGAGTTCGAGCCATGGCATTACCGCTATGTCGGAGTAAAGGCGGCTCAGGAGATGGAGAGACTGGGGCTGACGCTGGAGGAATATGATCAGATGATAGGTCTTGTCGATGAATAAATATACTTTAATCAAAAAGGACGGAAGAGCAAGAAGAGGGCGTCTTGAGACGGTACATGGCACCGTGGAGACGCCTGTTTTTATGAATGTCGGAACCGTTGGGGCGATAAAGGGTGCGGTATCTACGGAAGATCTTAAGGATATAGGGTGTCAGATAGAGCTTTCCAACACCTACCACTTGCATGTTCGCACCGGGGATGAGGTAATAAAAAGGCTCGGCGGTCTTCATAAGTTCATGGTATGGGACAGGCCGATACTTACTGATTCCGGAGGATTTCAGGTATTCTCGCTTGCGACGCTCCGTAAAATAAAGGAAGAGGGCGTGACCTTTGCTTCGCATATAGACGGTCATAAGATTTTCATGGGACCGGAGGAGAGCATAAGGATACAGTCAAATCTTGGCTCTACCATAGCGATGGCTTTCGATGAATGTCCCGATGCAAGGTCAGAGAGGGACTATGTCATAGATTCCGTACACAGGACCCAGAGATGGCTTGTACGGTGCAAGACGGAGCTTGACAGGCTTAACTCGCTGTCTGATACCATCAATAAGGAGCAGATGCTTTTCGGGATAAATCAGGGGGCGGTCTTTGACGATGTCAGGATAGAAAATGCGGAATATATAACTGAGCTTGACCTTGACGGCTATGCTATAGGAGGGCTTGCGGTCGGTGAGACTCACGAGGAGATGTACCATATATTGGACATCACCGTGCCGCATCTGCCGGAGGATAAGCCCGTATATCTCATGGGCGTAGGAACGCCCGTTAATATAGTGGAGGCGGTATACAGGGGCGTTGATTTCTTTGACTGCGTATATCCTTCAAGGAATGCAAGGCACGGACAGCTATATACGCATCACGGGAAATTCAATATAAAGAATGCGAAGTACGCCGAGGATATGCGTCCGATCGAGGGGGGCTGCAACTGCCCTGCCTGCAGGACATACAGCAGGGCGTATATAAGGCATTTGATAAAAGCCGGAGAGATGCTGGGACTCAGGCTATGCGTGCTTCATAATCTATATTTCTATAATCATCTCATGGAAGAGATCAGGGAAGCGATAGATGAGGGAAGATATCAGAGCTTCCATGATGAATTTATTTCAGAGTACGAAGAAACTCCGCTGTAATGATACGGCGAAGTTTCTTAATTTCTGTTTTATTCTTTTATCTTATCGATGTCTGTAAGATTTACGCCTGCTGTCATGAGTAAGGCTTTGAGGAAAAGATATTCTTCTTTTAATTCCTCGTATGTTTTTGTTGCATTTTCTTCTTTTGCAAGAAGCATGTATCGTTGTATTTTCATGAAATCATTTAATGAATCTCTTGTAATCTCTAAACCGTTAGCCATAATCCTCACCTCCTATTACATATTATAATTCAAATGTAAATATTTGCCAATTTAATTATTGAATAATGTATGCTATAATCTTGTGATGTTTACGAGAAATCAAGGAGGTCTTATGGAATTATGAATATCTTACTTACAAGCGGAGCTATGGCTAACGGAACGGGAGGCGTTGTCGTGACGGTGGTTTATATCGTGGCGATCGTCGCTTTCCTTTATTTTATCATGATCCGTCCTCAGAAGAAGGAGCAGAGCAGGATGAAGGATATGCTTGCATCCTTAGAGGTAGGTGACAGCGTATGCACGACAGGCGGGTTCTATGGCATGGTCATAGACGTGACTGACGATACGGTCATCGTGGAGTTCGGTAATAATAAGAACTGCCGTATACCCATGAAGAAGGAGGCTATCGCGCAGATAGAGAAGCCGGAGGAGACAACCACAGAGACCGACAAGAAAAAGTAAAGTATCGTAATGGGGGATATAGAAAGGCAAGATGTGATAATGGCAACTCTGTATGAATTACGATTGAGATTTTCCAATGCTGATAAGGTAAAATACAGCACAGATGAGATAATCGAAGTGATTGACAGAATGGATGTGAATAAGGATTAGTGCAGATATGGAATATAAGATTGGCGTTATAAGGGGTGACGGCATAGGTCCTGAGATCGTGAATGAGGCGGTCAAGGTACTTGATGCGGTATCCGGTAAATATGGCTTTACCTTAAAATATACTGACATAGATATGGGCGGCTGCTCCATAGATAAGTACGGAGTTCCACTGACAGACGAGGCTATAGATGCTGCGAAGGCTTCCGATGCCGTGCTTATGGGTTCCATCGGCGGAGATGCTAAGACGTCTTCCTGGTATAAGCTGGAGCCTTCTAAAAGACCGGAGGCAGGGCTTCTTGCTATAAGGAAGGAGCTTAATCTATTTGCTAATCTAAGGCCTTCAATGCTGTACGACGAGCTTAAAGGAGCCTGCCCTCTTTCCGAGGTTACGGCGGATAAGGGCTTTGACATGATCATCGTGCGTGAGCTTACGGGCGGTCTATATTTCGGGGAGAGGTACACGAAGAATTCTCACGGCATAGAGACGGCTGTAGATACGCTCTCTTATGATGAGGTCGAGATAAGGCGGGCTGCTATAAAAGCCTTTGATATCGCAATGAAGCGGAATAGGAAGGTAACGCTCGTTGATAAGGCGAATGTCCTTGATTCCTCCAGACTTTGGAGGAAGGTGACTGCGAAGGTTGCGGAGAGCTATCCCGATGTGGACTATGACACGATGCTGGTTGATAATGCCGCAATGCAGCTTGTAAAAGATCCTGCCCAGTTCGATGTGATACTTACGGAGAATATGTTCGGAGACATACTTTCCGATGAGGCTGCCATGATAACAGGCTCTATAGGCATGCTTCCAAGTGCTTCTCTTAATGATACGAAGTTCGGACTTTATGAGCCGTCCGGCGGATCTGCGCCTGATATAGCCGGAAAGAATGTTGCCAATCCCATAGCTACTATACTTTCCGCTTCGATGATGCTCCGCTACAGTCTCGATCAGGACGAGGCGTCGGATGCTATAGACGCAGCCGTGAAGCAGGTGCTGAAGGATGGTTACAGGACAGGGGATATAATGTCAGATGGCTGTACGAAAGTTAATACCGATGAGATGGGAAATTTAATTGCAGGTAAACTATAGTGTGAGGCATATGCTTTGTATTGTTTTTTGCAAGCAATTTGGAGCCGTTTATGCCTCAGATGAAATCCATCATCCGCAATTACTTGCTGAAATAAAAATGGAAATTTATTGACATTTTTATTGAAGCATAGTAATGCGTGATGATTAGTTCAGATGAGGCATGGCGATGCTTGAAAAAAATAATATAAAGTATATGCCGGACGGGAAGAAAGGAGAGTTGTATGTTAAGCGATAATGTAAAGCTTGGCGACGAGCATGCGCCGCACAGGAGCCTATTCAATGCTTTAGGCTTCACGAAGGATGAGATGAGAAAACCCATGATAGGCATAGTAAGCTCATATAATGAGATAGTGCCGGGGCATATGAATATAGATAAGATTGTCGATGCCGTGAAGCTTGGCGTGGCAGAGGCCGGCGGGATGCCGGTTGTATTCCCTGCCATAGCCGTATGCGACGGAATAGCAATGGGGCATATCGGCATGAAATATTCGCTGGTGACGCGCGACCTTATTGCTGATTCTACGGAGTGCATGGCGAGGGCTCATCAGTTTGATGCGTTGGTCATGGTACCTAACTGTGATAAGAACGTGCCGGGGCTTTTAATGGCTGCGGCCAGGGTAAACGTGCCTACGGTATTCGTGTCCGGCGGACCTATGCTTGCAGGGCATGTGCATGGCAAGAAGACCTCGTTATCATCCATGTTCGAGGCTGTGGGAGCCAAGAAAGCGGGTACTATAGACGAAGAAGAGCTAAGATATTATGACGAGCATACCTGCCCTACCTGTGGCTCATGCTCCGGCATGTACACGGCTAATTCAATGAACTGCCTTACGGAAGCGATCGGCATGGGGCTTAGAGGCAACGGCACGATACCCGCCGTTTATTCCGAGAGGCTCCGTCTTGCGAAGATGGCGGGCTATGCTGTCATGGAGATGCTTGAGAAGAATATAAGACCTAGGGATATCATGACAAAGGAAGCCTTCATGAATGCGCTTACCGTCGATATGGCTCTTGGCTGTTCCACTAATACTATGCTTCATCTTCCTGCCATAGCGCATGAGGCAGGCATAGAGCTTAATATGGAGATAGCGAACGAGGTATCTGACAGGACGCCTAATCTCTGCCACCTTGCTCCTGCGGGGCATACTTATATGGAAGACCTGAATGAGGCGGGTGGTGTGTATGCCGTAATGAACGAGCTTTCAAAGAAGAATTTATTGAATCTTGACTGCATGACCGTGACAGGGCATACGGTTGGTGAAAATATAGCGAATGTGAAGAATCGTGATACCGAGGTTATAAGACCTATAGACAATCCCTTCATGAATGAGGGCGGTATAGCGGTGCTAAAGGGAAATATCGCTCCCGATACCGGTATAGTCAAGCGTTCGGCGGTTGCTCCCGAAATGATGAAGCATGAGGGGCCTGCGAGGGTGTTTGACTGTGAGGAAGACGCTATAAAAGCTATCTATGACGGAAAGATAAATGCGGGAGATGTGGTCGTTATAAGATATGAAGGACCTAAAGGCGGTCCGGGAATGAGGGAGATGCTTAATCCTACCTCTGCGATTGCCGGCATGGGACTTGGAGCGTCTGTCGCGCTTATTACGGATGGAAGATTTTCCGGAGCTTCAAGGGGAGCATCGATCGGGCATGTATCGCCTGAGGCTGCGGTAGGCGGTCCGATCGCCTTGATCGAGGAGGGCGATATAATAAAGATCGATATTCCGGCAAACAAGCTTGATGTAGATGTATCGGATGAAGTGCTTGCCGAGCGTAAGAAGAAGTGGCAGCCTAAGCCTGCAAAGGTCACGGACGGCTATCTTGCAAGATATGAGAAGATGGTAACAAGTGGAAACAGGGGAGCTATATTGGAGATTTAAGAGGTAGGATCATGTTACTTAACGGTTCGGAGATTGTAGTCGAGGTTATGAAGGAAGAGGGCGTGGATACTATATTCGGGTATCCGGGCGGAGCCATCCTCAATATTTACGATGAACTTTATAAGCACAGTGATGAGATACGACATGTGCTGGTTTCCCATGAGCAGGGAGCGAGCCATGCGGCTGACGGATATGCGAGGAGTACAGGCAGGGTCGGAGTCTGCATGGCTACATCGGGACCCGGCGCTACAAATCTTGTCACGGGCATAGCTACGGCATATATGGATTCAGTGCCGATTGTTGCGATCACCGCAAATGTGGGAATAAATCTGCTCGGCAAGGACACGTTTCAGGAGGTCGATATCGTAGGTATCACGATGCCTATTACTAAGCATGGCTTTATCGTAAAGGATGTGGCAGACCTTGCGGACACGCTTCGCCGTGCCTTTAAGATCGCCCGTTCCGGTCGTCCCGGTCCTGTGGTCGTGGATATAACGAAGAACGCTACAGCGGATAAGTGCGAATTTACTTCAAAGAAACCGGAGATACCCGACAGGAATAAGTTCGATCATTACACGAAAGAAGATCTTAAGAAGGTTGCGGATATGATAAACGCTTCCAAGAGACCTTATCTGTATGTAGGCGGAGGCGCGGTTATATCAGGAGCTTCCGATGAGGTGAGGGAGCTTATGAATAAGATAGATTCCCCTGCCTGCGACTCGCTTCTCGGAAAGGGCGTCGTCGATGCGACAGACCCTCATTATACGGGCATGATCGGTATGCACGGCACGAAGGCTTCAAATAAGGGAGTAAGCGGCTGCGATATGCTCCTTACGCTTGGCGCAAGATTTTCCGACAGGGTTACGGGTAATGTGAATACTTTCGCAAGTGAGGCTAATATAATCCATATCGATATAGACGATGCGGAGATAAATAAGAACGTTGCGACTGATGCACATATAGTCGGAGATATGAAAGATGTTCTGAAGGATCTTATTCCGATGCTTGATGAGAAGAAGCATGACGAATGGATGAAGACGATACAAGGCTATAAGAAGGACTTCCCTATGACTTATCCTAAGGACCGGCTCACCTGTCAGTATCTTATAGAGAGGCTGGATGCGCTGACCGGTTCTGATGCCATAGTGTCAACTGATGTAGGGCAGCATCAGATGTGGACGGCGCAGTTTTATAAGTTCAAGTCACCGAGACAGTTCCTTACATCGGGCGGGCTTGGCACTATGGGCTACGGCTTGGGAGCCTGCATAGGGGCGAAGGTCGCAAATCCCGACCGTATCTGCGTGAATATTGCGGGCGACGGCTGCTTCCGCATGAATATGAATGAGCTTATGACCGCAAGCAGAAACCACCTCCCGATAGTGGAGATAGTGATAGATAACCGGGTGCTCGGCATGGTCCGTCAGTGGCAGACCTTATTCTACGGACAGAGATACTCCAATACCGTGATAGAGGACGAGACTGACTACTGCAAGGCGGCAGAGGCAATGGGCTGTAAGGCGTACCGCATTAAGAGCACGGACGAGGTTGACAGGGTGCTTAAAGAGGCGCTTGCGTCAAAGGATACGCCGGTACTCATAGATGCCGTGATCCACGAGGACGACAAGGTCTTCCCGATGGTAAACCCCGGAGGCGCCATAGCAGACGCATTTGACGAGAGCGATTTATAAAAAATTCCATAGCAGACATAAGGACGGACATGCTTTTATATCATGGCTCAAAAAAAGGGATAAAAGGAAATATACGTCCTGAAAGCAGGAGCATATGTGATTTCGGGACTGGATTCTATACGGGGGATATGAAGGAGCAGCCGATAGGACTTATTGCAGCGTGGAGAGGAAGCCGCTTCTATGAGCTGGAATGTGAGCTTGACGGTCTTAGAAAACTTGAATTCGGAGAGAATTACGAATCACAGATAGACTGGGCACTGTATATCGGATATCACCGCATGAGGCAGTCTTATGAATCCTATGGGGAACTCTGCAAGAGATACGCATCATATGATGCAGATTATGACTTGATATCAGGTCTTATTGCCAATGATAAGATTTACGAGCTTATTGACGAATTCTTTGACGGTACGATATGCGACAGGGCATTGATAGACGGGCTCATGCGGGCGAGGCTTGGCAGGCAATATGTGTTTAAGACAGAGTCGGCATGCAGCAGGATACATATCATCTCAGACAGGACTCTGACGGATGCAGAGGTACGTAGTGCCACAGCGCAGAATGAGACAAGAAAGAATGAGATGTCAGGTATCATAAGTCAGCTTCGGACCAGATACAGACGGGCATCAGGCGTGAAATATTATGACGAGCTGATGGAGGAATGGAATGCATAATCCGGATCTGCATTATTGCCGAATGTGTGCGAAGCTTTTTGAATTGTCCGTCATTAAGGGGTACGACTCGTATGATTTCACTGATTCGCTGATGACTTCAAGACTCGGCAACGAGATAATCTTTAACCGCAGCAATACGAATATATGGCTTGGAGAAACCTATGTGATGAGCGTTATCGAGGAAGATATATCTCTAAAAAAGGGCGAACCGCTCGAATCAGAATTCATGCACTGGGTGGGGTATCTTTTCATGTACTGGCATATGACATACGGTACCTGTGCATTAGAAATCATAGAGTGCGCTCCTATGCATGTCCTCGTGAAATCATATACGGGCCTTCATTGCCTGTCACCAGAGCTTGCGATCGAGAATCTTAATGAATTGCATGAATCTCTTTTAGCATAAAACATCCGCTTTGAGGTAAATCATAAGAACAGGAGCAATTGAATGAATAAACAGCAGCTTGCAGCGAAGGTATGGGAATCCGCTAATAAGATGCGGTCTAAGATCGAAGCGAATGAATACAAGGATTATATACTGGGGTTCATATTCTACAAGTTCCTATCGGATAAGGAAGCAAAGTATCTTGCCGGCTTACAAGGAGATCGTTTCGGATCAGCAGCAGGTGGAGCGCAGCAAGATCACGCTTACCAAGGCAGAAAAGGAGCCTGCAAGGGCTGAGAGCGGAACAGTAGCTCCTACAGACGGTATAATAACAAACTGTCTTGTAGATATAGGCGCTTATGTTGAAAAGGGAGTGCCCATCTGTGAGATGCAGTCCGATGATAGCTATATAGTCAGGATGATGGTGTCAAAATATGACATTGCTTCCGTAAAGGAGGGGCAGGAGGCGGAAATAAAGATCGGAAACCAGAAATATACCGGAAAGGTTTCAAAGATCAATCAGTCTGCCGAAAATGATTCCTCCGGCAAGGCCAAGGCAAGCATAGAGATAAAGATAGACACGGACGAAGATCTCATAGTCGGACTGGATGCGGATGTCACTCTGGATCTGGAGAAGGCTGACGGGGTATTGAGGGTTCCTACGGAGTGCCTGTTTACCGACGATGGCGGATCATATGTCTTTGTATTGGATGATAAAGGCGCAGTAGCGAAAAAGTACGTGTCAGTCGGAGGATAGTAAATACTTTTATTATCTGCCTTTTTTTTGGTATGATAGAGGAGCGCGGTGCTGAAGAAATCCATGGAGCGCAGGACTGCATTCATAAACGAGTTATTTTGATCATTTTTATTAAGGAGGGGGTATATGATCACTTACGAAAACACAAGAACCATTCGTGAAATGCTGGAAAAAAGCATCGAAGAGTTCAAAGAGAATTCTTTTCTTCGCTATGAGAGGGACGATCTGATCTATGATATCAGTTACGAACGGTTCGGAGAGCTTTGCCGCATAGTAGGAGCTTTTTTGAATGAAAGAAGAGCAAAGCTTGGCAGACAGATTAAGGTAGGTTTATTCGGTTCATCAAGCGCATATTATATTTCCGTGCTGTTAGGAGCCATGGCCTCGGGAAATGTCGCCGTTCCACTGGATTATCAGATGGATCTTGAGCATCTGACGGACTGCCTTAACAGATCGGATGTCGATATACTCTTTTATGACTGGGAGCATGTTCCGCTTATAAGTGATGCGAAGGAGCTCTGTCCGAAGATCACGGATTATTATTCCCTGCAGTCAGTCAAAAAGACACCCTGCTTAAATGATATATTGACAGATATAAAATACACGGGGAAGAGCTGGGTAGCATCAGGTGATGATTATAAGATCGAGCCTGATGATCTTGCGATGATACTTTTCACCTCCGGTACAACAGGGCACAGCAAGGGCGTCATGCTTTCCAATTTCAATCTCGTGGGTAATGCACTTGCCCAGGATGAGGTAGATGATCCGCAGCCTACGGTTGTTCTGAACGTGCTTCCCATCCATCATGTATACTGCATAGAAGCGGATATCTTTGCCATGATCCATAAGGGAGCAACTATATGCATCAACGGACCTCTGTCGCAGCTCGGCAAGCATCTGCGGATGTTTGAGCCGGTCGTAATCCATCTGGTTCCCATGATCGCAAAGGCCCTCTATAATAAGATCCTTGCAATGGTAAGCGCTGATCCGGGGCTTACTGAGAGAGATGCGCTTTACCAGGTGTACGGCAGGAGGATATCACGCATAGTCTGCGGAGGCGGAGGCCTCGCAAAGGATCTTGCGGAAAAATACTATAATATGGGAGTCCGCATCGGACAGGGCTACGGTATGAGCGAGCATTCGCCCATAATCTCAGAACCGGTTTACGGCAGACCCGATAAGGTGCTCTCGGCCGGTAAGGTTATGAAGCATGTGGAGGTAAGGATCGGAGAGGAGAACGAGGTTCAGGTGCGCTCACCCTTCGTTATGCAGGGATATTACGGCGATCCCGAGCTTACCGCAGAGACCTTTACGGAGGACGGCTGGCTTAAGACGGGCGATGTGGGATATCTGGATGATGAGGATTTCCTGTATCTCACAGGTCGCATAAAGAACCTTATCATCCTAAGCAACGGTGAAAATGTGGCACCGGAGGAGATCGAAGCAGGCTTTACCACAGAGCCTCTGATCTCGGAGATTCTTGTATACGGCGAAGACGATATGATCAAATGTGAGGTCTACCCTGACTTCAAGTACGCTGAGGCGAGCGGTGTAAAGAACATAGAGCTCGAGGTTGAAGAGCTTATAAAGGAGCACAATAAGAAGCTGCCTCCCTTCAAGCGTATCATGCAGACGGGAGTCCGCAGAGCCCCCTTCCAGAAAACAACCTCCAAGAAGATCATACGTGACGCCTTCTTTAAGGAAAAGGCTGCTGTAAAGGAGCAGACCGCAAACATGCGTCTGCCTGAAAATGAAGAGCAGAAGAAGATATATGAAGCCTGCGCCTCGGTTCTGGCACACAGGAAGTTCAGCATAGATACGGATCTCTACAGTGCAGGTCTGGATTCCTTTGGAAGCATCATGCTTCTTACCGCCCTGCAGGAATCCTACGGTTTTTCACTGACGCTTTCAGAGCTTATGGAAAACTCCACCGTGGAAAAGATCGCCGCGTTTCTTAAAGAGAAGACAAAGCAGAGCAAGGTCGATTATACCCTGCGTGATAAATACCCGCTTACAAGGCTGCAGATGTATTTTGCGTATGTAATGCGGGGGAATACCACAGCAAACCTTCCCTTCTTCTTCAGACTCAGCAATAAGATAGATCTGGACCGTATGGAGAAGGCTGTAAGGGAGCTCTTTAAGATCCATCCCATTCTGTCTGACAGGATCGAGCCCGGTGAAGACAAGCGGATGTACAATTTCCGTGACGACAGCCGGGAGGTCACCATAGAGAGGCTTACCCTCTCCAATGATGAGTGGGAGAAGAAAAGAAAGACTCTTGTAGTTCCGTATATGTATATGCCCGGTGATGATCTCTATCACATAGGACTTTACCAGACGGATACCGATAAATATATATTCTTCGATGTGGCACATATCATAGGCGACGGTATGACCATGAACATCCTGCTTGAGGATCTGAACAACCTCTATCTGGGTAATCCGGTAAAGGGCTCGGATTACAGCTTCTATGAGTATATCCTTGATGAATATGCGAGGGATGAAGCAGGACTCAGGGATAAGGATATAGCCTTCTTTAAGGAGCTTTTAAAGGATTGCAACATAAAGAAGAGCATACTGGCCAAGATGGACAGCTACGACCTTGCTACGGCGCATAATGCTGTAGTAAAGGGGAAATTCGCGGGACTGAATCAAAAGACACTGCAGGGCTTCTGTTCGAAAATCGGTATATCCGAGAACGCGCTGTTCCTGACGGCATTCAGTTATGCCGTAGGGCTTTTCGGAGCTTCCGATGATGTTGTCATCACCAGCATACATAACGGAAGGACTGACGGAAGATGGGTCCGTCTTGCGGGATCGTTCTTCGCAACCTATGTGTTCAGATACAAGAGGATCCTTCATGAAACCGTCGAGCATCTCCTGAAGAGAAATGCGGATCAGATACTTCATACCATGGAAACACATATGTCCAGCCAGCATGCTGACGAGATGTTCATACAGTATCAGGGAGACCTCCTTGAGATCCCACAGATCGGCGGAGAGCCTGCAGAGGGCATCAAGATCCAGCTTGATTCCCTGCCGTTCCATCTCATGATCTATGCCGGAGGCAAGGGCTATACCTATGAGCTCAGGTATTGGGAAAACCGTTATGACCGGGATATGCTCGAGATATTCCTTGCGGCCATGGAGAATATAATCATAGCTATGCAGGATGAGACTTCTGTCAGGAAGCTTAAGGATCACCTTGCGGCAAAGCTTTATCCGACGCATATAAGCATATCTGCCGAAAGACTGAACGCATCCATCGGATATGAGGTCGTACCGGATGTGACGGAGGGAATGACAGTAAAGCCGTATGTGCTTGATGAATACGGAATGAAAAAGCCATATGGAGCCTGGGGGAGGCTTTATCTGCTGGATCAGCCTGTAAATGGCTGTACAGAGAAGATCGAGAGCCTTTATACTCCGGGAACCCTCTATGACACGGGGATCGATGCGAGGATCACTCCGGATAATAAGGTAGAGGCTTTGTATCAGGCCGGACGGACAGTAATGAGGGAGACGCTTGCGGGAAGATCCTTCATCAATCTGTTTGAGCTTGAGCGTCTGTTGAAGACATATCCAGGAATAGAGGAAGCGGAGGCTTCCCTGGAGTACGGAGAGAACAATCTTTTCTATGTCAAGGCGTCTCTTAAAGCGGCAGGGGACATAGAAAAGGAAGCACTGCAGCAGTTTGTGACGGAAAAGCTGGGAAAATTCATGGCACCGGAGATCATTACGGTTAATGGAGCAGACATCTGATCACAGTATCATATTTCTTAACGAGGTGGTTTCGAGTTTAGAAATATGGTATAACATTAGCACTTAGCGAGCGTATTTTGCTCGCTTACGTGCGAGTCATACCATATTTCTTGGCGAGGTGGTTTCGAGTTTAGAAATATGGTATCATATTGCGGTGTTTTGAATTTTATTCATTGAGGAGGCTATATATGAGCAGAGTTTATAATTTTTCGGCGGGACCTTCGATGCTGCCGCTTGAGGTGCTTGAGACGGCGCAGAAGGAGATGCTTGATTACAACGGATCGGGACAGTCGGTCATGGAGATGTCCCACAGGTCGAAGGTCTATGACGATATAATAAAGACGGCTGAGGCGGACTTCAGAGAGCTTGCGGGAGTGCCGGATAACTATAAGGTTTTATTCCTTCAGGGCGGAGCGTCCACGCAGTTCGCCATGATACCCATGAACCTCATGAAGAATAAGGTCGCCGACTATATAGTCACGGGACAGTGGGCTAAGAAGGCATGGCAGGAAGCTTCTAATTTCGGAACGGCGAATAAGATAGCTTCGTCAGAGGATAAGACCTTCAGCTATATCCCCGATGTGTCAGATCTTCCGATAAGCGACAACGCAGACTATGTGTATATCTGCCAGAATAATACGATATACGGCACGAGGTATAAGGAGCTTCCGGATACCAAGGGAAAGCTGCTTGTATCTGATGTGTCTTCAATGTTCTTATCGGAGCCTATGGACGTTACGAAATATGGCATAGTGTACGGCGGAGTGCAGAAGAACGTGGGACCTGCGGGCGTTACGATAGTAGTTATAAGGGAAGACCTTATTACAGATGATGTGCTTCCGGGTACGCCTATTATGCTGAAATATAAGACGCATGCGGATAACGATTCTCTTTACAATACTCCGCCTGCATATAATATCTATGTCTGCGGTCTCGTCTTTAAGTGGCTTAAGAAGATGGGCGGTCTTAAAGAGATGCAGAAGATAAACGAGGAGAAGGCTAAGGTGCTGTACGATTATCTGGACAGCTCGAAGATGTTTAAGGGAACCGTCGTGCCTGAATATCGTTCACTTATGAATGTGCCTTTTGTCACGGATTCCGATGAGCTTAATAAGAAGTTCATAGACGAGGCTACAAAGGCAGGCTTCGTGAACCTCAAGGGACACAGGACGGTCGGAGGCATGAGGGCTTCGATATATAACGCTATGCCGATCGAGGGCGTAAAGAAGCTGGTTGAATTCATGGATAAATTTGAGGGAGAGAATAAATAATGTTTAAGTATAATTGTCTGAATAATATCGCAAAAGTCGGGCTGGACGGGTTTGACAGTAATTTCGTGCAGGTTGATGATTTTAATGATGCGGATTGCGCTTTGGTAAGGTCTGCTGCAATGCATGATATGGAGCTGCCTGACAGCCTGCTTGCTATCGCAAGGGCGGGTGCGGGAGTAAATAATATCCCTCTTGATAAGTGTGCGGAGAAAGGAATAGTAGTATTCAATACTCCCGGAGCTAATGCCAACGGAGTTAAGGAGCTTGTGATAGCTGCAATGCTGCTTGCTTTCCGTGATGTCGTAGGCGGGATTAACTGGGTTGCTACGCAGAAGGATAATGAGAATATCGCAAAGGATGCAGAGAAGCAGAAGAAGCAGTATGCGGGGCATGAGATAGCAGGAAAGAAGCTTGGCGTCATAGGGCTTGGAGCTATAGGTATAAAGGTTGCGAATACTGCGGTTAATCTGGGCATGGAGGTATACGGCTATGATCCTTATATTTCTGTCGATGCGGCATGGAACCTTTCAAGATCGGTAAAGCATGTGAAGACAGCCGAGGAGATATATGCCAACTGCGACATCATAACTATCCATGTGCCTCTCCTTGATTCCACCAAGAAGATGATAAACGCCGATGCGATAAAGCTTATGAAGAATGACGTAATACTCATCAATCTTGCAAGAGATCTTTTAGTTGATGAGGAAGCGGTTATTTCAGCGCTTAAGATAGGGAAGCTTGCGAAGTATGTCTCTGATTTCCCGAATCCTACGACGGTAGGACAGGAGGGCGTCATTGTCATACCGCATCTTGGAGCGTCTACGGAGGAGTCCGAGGATAATTGTGCGGTTATGGCCGTGCAGGAGCTTACCGATTATATGGAAAACGGAAATATCAAAAATTCCGTGAACTTCCCTGCTATCAACATGGGAGTTTGTGATAAGGTAGGGCGTATCATGATCTTCCATAAGAATAAGGCTAACATGATAACGAAGTTCTCCGCCTGCTTCGGTAACGCCGGTATCAATATTTCCGAGATGAATAATAAGAGCCGGGGAGACAATGCTGTTACTATGCTTGATATTGATTCGGCGGTGTCGGATGAGATATTGGAGAAGCTTTCTACGATTGATGATGTTTACAGGGTAAGAGTTGTAAAATGACATTATAAGTTCCACCGAGCATATAGCTTTGAGCGTTGCTTGTGATACGATCGGAGGTTACTGATTGGCTGACGTAAAACCATTTAAGGCAATAAGACCTGCGCATGATAAGGCGGAGCATATCGCTGCGCTTCCTTATGATGTGATGAACACCGCAGAGGCAAAGGCGGAGATAGACCGTGAGCCGCTTTCATTCCTTGCGATAGACAGACCGGAGACAAATTTCCCTGACGGATATGATATGTATGCTCCTGAGGTATACGATAAGGCTAAGGAAATACTTGACCGCATGATAGCGGAAGGCGATTTCATAGAGGACGATAAGAGCTGTTATTACATCTATGAGCTTACTATGGATGGCAGGTCGCAGACAGGGATAGTCGCTGTATGCTCTGCCTCTGATTATGAGAATAATATCATAAAGAAGCACGAGAACACGCTTGCGGCTAAGGAGCAGGACAGGATAAGGCATATAAGCACCTTAGGAGCGCAGACGGGGCCTATTTTCCTCGCATACAGGAGGGAGAGTGAGATAGATGATATCGTAAATAAATATAAGGCAGATAAGCCGGTATACGATTTTACTTCTCCCGATGATATAACGCACAGGGTATGGATAATATCTAAGGATTCCGACATAGAAAAAATAAGCGGGAGCTTTAAGGGGATACAGGAGATTTATATAGCGGACGGTCATCACAGATGCGCTTCGGCAGTCCGTGTCTGCAACGGAGGTGCGACAGGCTTTGACGGAGCAAAGATGGAGGCGCTTCCGGAAAAGGACCGGTATTTCATGTCCGTGCTTTTCCCTGACAGTGAGCTTAAGATCTATGATTATAACCGGGTAGTGCGTGACCTTAACGGACTTTCCGAGAGCAGATTTTTTGACAGGCTCAGAAAGAAGTATACGGTTGAAAGATTAGGGAGTGAGATAGCAAAGCCCGGTAAAAAAGGCGAGATGACGATGTATATAAGCGGAGTCTGGTACCGGCTCACGATAAAAGATGAGTTTGTCGTAAACGATCCCGTAAGCTCGCTTGACGTTGCGATTCTTCAGAATGAGGTGCTGTCGCCTATACTTAATATCGAGGACCCGAAGACTGATCAGAGGATCAGCTTCGTAGGCGGGATAAGGGGCTTAAAGGAGCTTGTGAGGCTTGTGGATAGCGGCGAATACGAGGTTGCCTTTGCGATGCATCCTACTTCGATAGATGAGTTATTTGCGGTAGCTGATGCAGGAAGGCTTATGCCGCCTAAGTCTACATGGTTTGAGCCTAAGCTCAGGTCGGGGCTGTTTATTAACAGATTCCGTAAATAAAGACATAAATGACAGATGTGTGCGGATTTATTATGTTTTAGATAAAATGTTTTTCGAGGAGATGTGACAGATGACTAAGAAGCTTTATAACCTTATGGACTGGGCAGAGATAGAGGCCGTGACCTACGCCGAAGAGGATCACCCGAAGGCGGTGCTCGGAGCGCACCCCGTAAGAGGCGGACAGACGCTTGTGACCGCATATAAGCCCGGAGCGACTGAAGTTTCAGTTAAGGTCAAGGGTTCAAGGAGTGCGGTCAAAATGGAGCTTGCAGACGAGGATGGCTACTTTGCGGCACTCGTTAAGAATAAGGAACCCTTTGAATATGAGCTTGAGGTAAAGGACAAGGACGGAAAGACCGTTACGGAGTGCGATCCGTATTCATTCCCCGACAGTATTACGAAACGGGATATACAGAAGTTCAATTCGGGCATACATTACAAGGTATATGAGCTGCTTGGTTCCCATGTAATGAAGCTTAACGGCGTGCCCGGCGTTAGATTCGCAGTGTGGGCTCCAAATGCGATGAGGGTTTCGGTTGTCGGCGACTTCAATGACTGGGATGGAAGATGCCATCAGATGGAAAGGGTTTTTGATTCGGGGATTTTTGAGCTTTTCATTCCCGGAGTGTCCGAGGGTGATAATTATAAATATGAGATAAAGCTTCATAACGGACAGACGCTTATGAAGAGAGATCCTTATTCTCTCATGCGCGAGGAGAAGGAAGACGGAGCAAGCACGGTATATGACTTCAATCAGCTTCCCGGAGCTGACGGAGCATGGCTTGAGGAGAGGGGAGAAAAACAGAGTCCTGACGCTCCCATAACCATATACGAGCATAAGACTACGGACTTTTCAAAGAAGGACGCAAAGGAAATAATAAAGTATGCTAATGATTACGGATATAGTCATGTGCTGGTGAGCGCCGATTTTGATCCGCTCTATATAGCGTCGGGCGATCCAAACGATATTTCATCCTTTACGGACATGCTTCATAAAGCTGGGTTATCGGTGCTTGTAAGATGGTGTCCGGCTACTTTCCCGATTTCAGAGGGCGGACTTTCATCCTATGACGGTACCTGTCTTTATGAGGACGGCGACGGCAATCGCTCTTATGTACCGGGTTCTGACAGGAAGTATTTTAATTTAGGCAGCGCAGGGGTTAAGGATTATCTGCTTGCAAACGCTATATATCTGCTTGACGTGTTCCACTTTGACGGACTTGTGGTGTCTGACGTGGCGAGAATGCTCTATCTTGACTATGGGAAGCAGGACACGGGCTGGACTCCTAATATGTACGGCGGGAATGAGAACCTTGACGCTATTGATTTCTTTAGGCTTCTTTCTACGACCTTGCATAAATATTCGCCTGATATTATTCTGATATCTGACGACGATACGGCATATTCGGGGATCACGCTGCCTGTTGACGAGGAAGGTCTGGGTTTTGATTATAAGATAAATCACGGATGGAGCAGGGATGTGCTGGGATATCTTAAGCAGGAGCCTCTCGGCAGGTCAAATCATTACAACGAGATATGCTTCCCGATGATATATCAGTATAATGAGAAATTCATACTTCCGCTTTATGATATTGCGGATATATGGAAGGATATGCCGGGAGACCGCGACGAGAAGTTCGGAAACCTTAAGGCTCTGCTTTCTTATTTCATGGTTCATCCGGGAAAGAAACTTCTCTCAGTAAGTCCGACAGACGGTAAGGGCAAGGACATACAGGCAGTTCAGACGCTTATAAAGGACGTATTCGATTTCTATAATAAAAATGAGACGCTCTATGCAAAGGAAATGGAGCAGGCAGGCTTTGAGTGGATAAATAATATCTCCGCAAGGGAGAACATCCTTGTATTCGCAAGGCGGGGAGTTAAGAAGGACGAGCTTTTCGTGGTCGTTGCGAACTTTGCGAACGTGCCGCATAAGGGATATAAGATAGGGGTGCCGAGGGCAGGCAAATATACCGAGATATTCTGCTCCGACAGTGAGAAGTATGACGGCTTCGGCTTCGTGAATAAGAACCCGATGCAGACGGAGGCCTCGGAGTGCGACGGCAGGGACGACTCAATCCGCATAAGGGTTGCGCCACTTTCCGTGTCCGTATTCAAGTACGCTCCGTCAAAGGGCGGAACAAAGTAGTCTGCGCAGGAATAGCTGTATAGGGAGAAGATTTGCTTGACGACATGGCGGAAGATAAGCAAATATAACCACTTGACGGTTTAGGTTTTGAATGGTAATATAATCGGGCGTTAAGAAATGCCGTTATGGCTCAGTTGGTAGAGCAACGCATTCGTAATGCGTGGGTCGAGTGTTCGAGTCACTCTAACGGCAGAAATTAAACCCGCAGGGCAAGAATGCTTTGCGGGTGATTTAAATTAGTATGAAATTAAAGCTAAGGACAAAAATCCTTCTAATGAGTATGATATGCGCTGTGGTGGCACTTCTTGTGCAGACCGTTCTTTTTCAGGAGACTTCATCTAAGCTTATCTATTCGCAGGCAAAGAATGAAAGCTATAACTCGCTCCGGAATATGCAGAATGAGCTTGAGTCTTTCTGCAGAGGTATAGAGTCTAATATGGTGCTGATATATAATGACACTGAATTTCTAAGAGATCTCGCAGAGAGCGAAGATACGGATTATCTTAGGGATAAATATTATTCGAGAGCGGAGGAGCTTGCGACCGACAGATTTGAGATATCAGAAGGAGTGCTTGCTTTATACATATATAATGAAGATCACGAGATAATCAGCAATTACAGAAAATTCAGCACTCCGAAGCATCACTATCCCAAGGACATATATGCAGAGGAGGGGGACTACAATATAGAAAGGGTCAAGAACTACGCAGAGTCCGATGTAAATACGATGCTCATATCAGGCTACTATAATTCTGCGCTTAACAGGGATATCATAAGGTTCGCGATAAAGCTTCACAGGATTAACAGGCTAGGGGATAAGATTGGCTATGTGTTATGTGATGTTGATAGTAAGTCCATAAGGAAAATAATGAATAAGTACAATATAAGCTACAACACATATACATGGCTGCAGCCTTTAGGTGACATACCTGTATGCGTGACTGAGGATAAAAACGGAGCTAGCAGGGAATATTTCCTTGAGCTTTGCAAATATATAGAAAGCGGCGATCGTTCTGAAATAGAAAGCGGATATGGCAAGAGCAATGAGCTTTTCTATGTAGACCAGGAAAGATTTAATCTGACAGCATATTCACTGGCCCCTCAAAGCCTGCTTATGCAAAATCAGAGGATGCTCACAAGGAACCTTATCCTTATAGCCATAGTCACGATATCGGTGCTTGCCCTGCTTTTCTTCTATCTGACCAAGACTCTCACTGAACCCTTGGAGAGCTTGTCTGATACAGTCACGAGGATAGGAAAGGGCGAGACAGAGTTAAGGGTTTTGCACACAGCAGAGGATGAGATAGGCAAGCTGGGTTTTGAATTCAACCATATGCTGGATGAAGTCGAGGCTCTTATCAGAAAGCAGTATGAGAATGAGCTTTTACTGAATAAGGCGGAATACAAAGCTTTACAGGCGCAGATAAATCCCCATTTTTTATACAACACTCTTGATACCATGAG
Source organism: Lachnospiraceae bacterium (assembly GCA_017455525.1). GTDB lineage: Bacteria > Bacillota > Clostridia > Lachnospirales > Lachnospiraceae > NK4A144. The sequence continues at coordinate 34,055 of JAFTAP010000082.1, read as the reverse complement.
CAGCATAGCAAGCATACAGGACTGCGAGATAGTAAGCAGCCTGTGTCAGTCGCTTTCAGGGATTTTCAGATACAGCCTTGATATGAAGCACCCGTATTCTACCGTTGCAAAGGAGCTTAATCACCTGAAAAATTATATATTCGTCATGAATGTCAGGATGACAGACAAGATAAGGTATCATTATGATATTGACGATGAGGTGCTGCAAGACAGCATACCCAGGATATCGCTGCAGCCCCTGGTAGAGAATGCCATAAGTCATGGTCTTAAGAATAAGCACGGGGACAAGGATATATGGATATCAGCGAAGAATGATGACGGAAGACTTTGTATAAATGTCAGGGATAACGGCGTAGGCATGGATGAGGATTCGATAAATAAAAGACTTAATGAGAACGACAGCAGCACGGCCGATAACGGACGTTCCATAGGTCTTTATAACATAAACGCCCGAATGAAGCTGCTTTATGGGGATGAATACGGCGTTTTAGTCGAAAGCAATATGGGAGAGGGGGCAGAGGTTAAGATCGTGATACCAGAAAGAAGGCTTGATGAGATCATATAGGCTATTGGCGGCGGATGATGAATATTGGATAAGAGAAAAACTCCGTTCCGTTATAAAATGGGAAAAATATGATATTGACTTCATGAAGCCTGCGGAAAATGGAGAGGAAGTGCTTGAAAGGCTTTCAGAGGAAGAATGCGACATCCTGATAACCGATATCAATATGCCTTATGTCGATGGTATCGAGCTTATAAAAAGGGTACATGAAGCCTATCCCGATATTGTTATTTTCGTCGTAAGCGGATATGACGATTTCAAATATGTAAAGGAAGCCCTTACTACAGGTGCGACAGACTATCTTCTTAAACAAATAAATAAAATAGATATTGTAGCCGTAATATCCAAGGCATTGGAGATAATCGCAAAGAAGGAATCCGAAAAGAATGAAGCCCTGCGGGTGTCATCCTTGATTAATGACAGGGAACTTAGTTTTCTTGTTGAGAGAGAGCCTGCCTTATTTAATCCTATGAAAGAGTATGATGCCGACGGAACATCAGGACATAGCCTTATTCTTATAAAAATACATGATATGTACGGATATGCGGCAAGGAACAGAGGCGATATAAATGCTTTATCTTATGATATTAAGATGAAGATCAGGGAAATATCAGGCAAGGAAGGCGATATTGCCTTTAATTATATATACAGGGCGAATGAGTTCATCGTCGTAAGCGGTACGGAATTTAAGGAGTTGTCCGATATGGCAAAGAGGGTGGCGGACGGTCTTTCTATAGAAACAGGAAGTCCGGTTACTGTCGCAATAAGCACCAGAGGCTATAATATGGATACGCTGCATGGAGCATATAATGAAAGCGTATCGGCTTATATGATGAGGACATATAGGAAGTGCAATGAGGTAATATATTTCAATGATGAGAAGAATGAGAGCAAAAGCGATGCGATAAATAAAATAACCCCTGAAATAGAGATGCGTCTTAAGCAGCTTTATCAGACAGGCAATGAAGAAGCACTAAAGATCCTGATACGAAACGAGACAGGGATCATCAGGGCTTCTAAGGAGGGCTGGAGGTATATTGAAGTCAAGCAGACTGTAAAAAGAATATGCTCGGCGCTTATTGAATGCGCAGCGAAGGAGATCGCGCCGCAGGAAATAGAAGATATCGAGTCAGAGGCTGAGCATATAGACAAGAGCATAGAAAAGCTTGACATATCTTTGCTCTGTGAGCTATTAGATGAGTTCGTAGGGCAGACTTTAGCTCCGGTCTTAAAGGCTGACACGGGAAGCATAAAAGATGCTGTACACAAAGCGGCAGAATATATTGAAAACAATTACTTTGAAGAGATATCACTCAATTTGCTTGCGAAGCAGTTCAATATAGAGAACTCGTATTTTTCAAGGGTTTTCAAGCAGGAGACCGGAAGTAATGTGATGCAGTATATAGCAAGGCTTAGGATGGAAAAGGCTGTCGCCTATATGGAGAATGAAAGCATAAACCTTACCGAAATTGCCTTTATGGTGGGTTATGACGATTATAATTATTTCAACAGGGTTTTCAAGAAGTTCAACGGAATGAGTCCGAGCGAATACCGCCAGATGCATTTGTCAAAAAAGTCCAACTGATAATTCCTGTTTTGTTCTATCAGCTTATATTCATAATGTAATAATTTAATATCCGTAAGGCAAATTCTTTCATGACGAGGAGGGAAGAAATGAAAAAGAAACTTTTAAGCCTGATTCTAGGCACAGCTTTAGCGGTATCGGCTCTTACAGGCTGCGGCGGCAGTACGGAAGCAGTTACGTCTGAAGGATCTCAGACAGTTGCAGGCAAAGCAGAAACATCGGATACAAGTGAGGCCGGGGCTTCTGATTCTGATACGGAAAGCGCATCATCAGGAGACAAGGTGACTCTTACGGTACTTGCAGGACAGTCTACCACTGATGCCGGCATAGAGGATATGATAGATGAGGCTTTAGCTGAGAAATACCCGAATATAACACTTGAGTGGGAATGCGTAGGCTGGGACGGTGAGTTCCATCCCAAGATGCAGCAGTATCTCCAGACCGGGGTACCGGATATCATCATAGGAAAAGGACAGGATGTGGCTACATATCAGAGCCTCGGGATATTGAAGGATATAGACAGCACTTATACGGACAGGGTTCTTGATGCGGCAAACGAAAATGTGACCTTTGACGGCAAGATATACGGGCTGGTATATAATGCGCTGTATCAGGGCGTATATTATAACAGGACTATGTTCAAAGAGAATGGCTGGGAAATTCCTAAGACTCAGGATGACCTTCAGGCTATAATAGATGACTGCCATAATAAAGGGATAACCCCGTTTGCGTCACACATGGTTGATACATGGTCTATCGGAAATGTGACGATGCAGTTCATGATGAATGATGTATTTAATAAAAATCCCTCTTGGGGAGATGATTTCAGGGCGGGCAAGGTATCTTTCTCTGATGACAATGACGCCAAGACATGCTATCAGTACAACAAGCTCATATATGACAACACCTTCCCTGAGACCTTCTCTTTGGAGCAGACGGATTGTGATGCTAAGATGGTGACCGGAGAGGCAGCCATGAAGGTTTCTGGCTCCTGGTCGATACAGAATTTTCTTGACATAGATGAGAGCTTTGATTTCGGTGTATTCCCTTTCCCGAATCAGACCGGTGATTCTAAGCTTATCTTTGAGCCTAACATAGCGGTAATGACAAGTGCCGAGACTAAGAATCAGGATGCCGTGAACTGTGTGCTTGATGTGCTTACAAGCGATCAGGATCTTGCTGTGGAGATATATGATTACACGAAGACGGCATCCATGATTAAGGGCGTGTCTCCGACATATCCGAATCCTAGCCAGAGCGATATAGACAAGTATGCTGCTGAAGGTATGGTCGTAGACGTGAACCTCGGCAATAACCAGCTGGTATGGGGCGGTTTTCAGGATGAAAATGCTGCCGACATAGCTGCTTATCTTCAGGGAGATGAAAGCTTTGAGCAATGTCTTGCGGCATCTGATGCAAGAGTAGGCGCAAGCTCAAGCTCGACGGAATAATAAGGCTTAAAACAAGCGGGCTGTCATAAAAAGGCAGCCCTTTTTTAAGGAGTTTAAGGAGATGGGTATGGAAAGAAAGAAGAAAAGCGGGATGGACAGGAAGATGGAAATCCAGTATCTTATGATCGTCATTCCTGGATTCATAATATTCACCATAGGACTTATAATTCCTACGCTAATGGCATTCAGGTATTCGCTTACAAGCTGGGATGGTCTTACTGCCGAAAAACCTTTTGTCGGGATACAGAATTATATAAATCTGTTGCATGACAGCAATTTCATGCAGGCATGGGTCTTTACCTTTAAGTTTACCATAGCGAATACGATAATTCAGAATGTATGCGCTCTGCTCCTTGCTATAGCCTTAGACAGCGGAATAAAAATGCAGAAGGCGTACAGGACTGTATTTTTCATTCCATGTCTCATAAGCTCGGTCATAGTCGGCTTCATCTGGCTTAAGATGTTTTCAAACGTGCTTCCTGAGTTTAATGAAATACTTGGGACTAATATTAACTTTCTTTTATTCGGCAGCAGCTCGACAGTTCTCTCAGGCTTGCTCATAGCGAATAACTGGCAATGGATAGGTTATTGGATGCTTATATATCTGGCAGGGCTTCAGTCTATTCCGGCGGAGCTGTATGAGGCAGCAAAGGTTGATGGTGCAGGAGCTTTCAGCAGATTCCTGCATGTGACGATCCCGATGCTAGCACCCTCTATAACAATATGCGTGGTAGGCATAACCACAGGCTCGCTCAAGGTGTATGACCTGCTCGTGTCATCAACAAGCGGAGGACCGGGCAGATCGTCTACATCTGTGATACTGCACACTTATAATACGGCTATAAGCGGAAGACAGTACGGATATGGCTCGGCGATGTCGGTATCCTTAGTCATTGTCCTGCTTCTGGTGGCTCTTATTCAGGTCAGGTCTCTTAAGAACAGGGAGGTACAGCAATGATTAAAAGAAAAAATAAAAGTGAGGATGCCACCGGGCAGAGATATACCAAGGGAACATTTGCGATACAGGCAGTCATGACCGTTATAGGGATTGCCTTCCTGCTTCCGATACTTATAGTATTCAACTATTCTTTTAAGACTAAGAGGGAGCTTTATCTTACAAGCGCGCTTACCTTGCCTTCATCATTGCAGATGGAGAACTATAGGAAGGCATTCGATAAGCTGAACCTTTCTACGACATTCTTTAATACGCTGCTTTATACGGCTTTGTCGGTTGCGATACTAGCCATACTCTGCAGCATTACCGCATGGGCTATAGCAAGATGCAAAACAAAGTTTTTCAAGTTCTGCTATATTTATTTTATTATCGGGATACTGATACCGTATCAGGCTTTATTCCTGCCTATTTATATAATCGGGTATAATTTCCACCTTACTAATACGAGATATGGTATTATATTCATGTATGTGGCGACGGGAATATCCTTCGGAGTGTTCCTCATGACGAGCTTCATGTCAACTGTTCCATTGGAGCTTGAGGAAGCGGCCCGCATAGATGGATGCTCAGTTTTCAGGACTTATTTCAGCGTGGTGCTCCCGCTTCTAAGACCTGCTATGGCGACGCTCATTATAATGCAATCCTTCCAGATATGGAATGACTATCTGCTTGCAAGCCTTTATGTGAGCAAGAAGGATCTTAAGACGCTGACTGTCGTTATACAGTCGCTGTTTTCGTCACAGACGAGCGATTATACTACGGCTATGGCTGCGATAGTGATATCAGTGCTTCCGATAGCGATACTATTTTTAAGCCTGCAGAAGTATTTTATAAAAGGAATGACCGTAGGCGCAGTGAAAGGATGATGAAATGACTGAACTTATCAGCAAATTTGAATTGGGCGATATGCAGGCACTTTATTTTTCGGATAAAGAAAGGGAAAATGCGGAACTTCTGCTCCTGCCTGCTGGGATGGAATATATAGATAAGATAACGGACATCTGGCATGACCATTCCGATTCCGTAGTACAGATAAAGCTTGCCGGAGATATGTATACGGGAGCATATTCTCCGGGAGTATCCATGCGTAATGATACAAAGTTCTGTCCTTTCAAGTATGTGAATCAAAAGGTTTATGATAAAAGTTCGAATAAAGAAATAGTCACGCTATTACAGGATAAAAGAGGCCTGCTTGCGGAGCATCATCTCGTTTATTCTAAGGGTGATAAGGCATTGAGAAGCCGCAGCGTGTTCAAAAATCATTCTGATAGCAAGGTGAGCCTTGAGCTTCTTTCGAGCTTTTCTCTTGGAAGGATATCTCCGATGACGGTAAATGACAGTCATGATACCATCCGGCTTCACAGGATAAGAAGCGTGTGGAGCATGGAAGGACGCAAGGAAATAATACCGTTAGAGAATCTGCAGCTGGAACCATCGTGGGGCGGGCATGCGGTCAGATGTGAAAGATTTGGCTCTGTAGGTTCGTATGCGGTAAATAAATTCTTTCCTTTCATGGCGGTTGAAGACAGCGCTCATCATGTATTCTGGGGAGCGTCTATCGCCCATAACGCATCATGGCAGATGGAAGTATATAGGCGAGGCATGGATGTGCAGATATCAGGAGGATTGGCAGATCGTGAATTCGGACACTGGATGAAGGATGTGAGGCAGGGAGAGGAGTTTGAGACACCCGAGGCGTATATTTCCGTCTGTCATACGGAGGATGAAGAAGAGATATTCAGAAGGCTCACATCAATGCAGGAGGCGGCTTTAAAGAAGATTCCTGAATCAGAGCAAAGCCTTCCGATTTTATTCAATGAATACTGCACCACATGGGGAAATCCCTCGCACGAGAATATTTCAGAGATAGTAAACACAGTCAGAGGGAAAGGCTTTGAATACTTCGTGATAGACTGCGGATGGTATAAAAGGCCGGAGGTTCCCTGGGATATTTCTATGGGTGATTACGAGGTTTCAAAGGAGCTTTTTCCCAAGGGACTTGAAAAGACTGTCGAGTTAATAAAGAATGCAGGAATGAAGCCCGGCATCTGGTTTGAAATAGATAATGTAGGCTCTGAATCTAAAGCATATCAGGATACCGGGCATCTGTTGAAGCGAGACGGTAAGGTACTCACTACCACTATGAGACGGTTCTGGGATTTAAGGCAGGCTGAGGTTCGTGATTATCTTAATGAAAGGGTAATAGGCACGCTGAAGAAATACGGTTTTGAGTATTTAAAAATAGACTGCAACGATACGATAGGCATAGGATGCGACGGAGCGGAGTCCATGGGAGAAGGTCTCAGGCAGAATCAGGCGGCTTCGATAGATTTTATTGACAGTATAAGGAATGAGATACCGGGTATCATCATAGAAAACTGTGCTTCAGGCGGTCATAAGCTGGAACCCCTCATGATGTCAAGATGTTCTATGGCGTCTTTTTCAGATGCCCATGAGTGCGAGGAGATACCTATAATTGCCGCAAACCTGCACAGGACAATACTTCCGAGACAGAGCCAGATATGGGCTGTGATAAGGAAAGAGGATGGGGATAAGAGGATCGTGTATTCTATAGTGAATACTTTCTTAGGCAGGATGTGCATTTCGGGGGATGCGTGGCTTCTTAATAACAGACAATGGAAGCTTATTGATGATGGCATTGCTTTTTATAAGAAGATATCACCCATAATAAAGTCAGGCAGGACTTATTTTTATGGGCCGAAGATAAAAAGCTACAGGCACCCAGAGGGCTGGCAGGGCATATTCAGGGAGGACATGGAGAAAAACAAGGCATATATTACTCTTCATGGTTTCAATAATGCTGTAGGCAAGGAGATAGAGATGCGTATTCCATGCGGATATAAAATAAATGATATATACTCTTATGAGAATGAGATCGTATCTATAGATGACGGTAAGCTCAGGTATTGTTTTAAGGATGACATGAGCGCATTGGGATTATATCTTGAAAAGGAATAGGGGCTGAGAGCCCTTCTTGAATAATAAAACGAAATAAGGTATTATAAAGTGTTATTTGTGATGGCTTATTTTGTGAATTACCTATGCCCGCTGTACGATCGGGCGGTAATGGATTATTCGGAGGGGTATCTTGGAGATTAAGCGGGTCGAGCCTGAGACTACTGATGTAATTACTCACGTAAATGACAGGAGGAAGCCTTTTAACAGACAGAGGATACAGAGCAGGAGGGAATACAGTCATTCTTCTGACAGGGATGACGATCTGGTTTTCGGCACTCTGCCTAAGTCAACTGTGGGGATAATTTCTCTTGTCCTTATGTTTGCTATGGCGCTTATCTTTGGGATAAAAGAGCTTGGCATGAGCGTACCCGTTTACCTTATCATCCTTATTTTCTGTACCATAATGGGCGTATTGCTTGCGGGCGCACCGGGCTTTGCGTCGGTCGTGATTTCTGCGCTCCTTCTTATAGTCGGAGGCATCACATCCTTCGGGACGGACACGTCATTATTCCCTGCTGTTGCGCTTGGAACTGCGATGCTTATCGCTGCATCGCTTATAATAAGGGGTGAGTAGCATGGCTAATCTCTGGGGCGGAAGATTCACGGAGGCTACGGACGCTTCGGCTTATAAGTTCAATCAGTCGATTTCCTTTGACAAGAGGCTTTATGCCGATGATATAGAGGGCTCAATCGCCCATGCGACAATGCTCGGAAGGCAGGGGATCATTTCCTTAGATGAGAGCAGGCAGATAACAGACGGACTCAAAGGAATAAAAGAGGATATCGACAGCGGGAAGCTTATGATATCAGAGGAAGCAGAGGATATACACAGCTTTGTAGAGGCGGAGCTTACAAGGCGTATAGGAGATGCGGGAAAGAAGCTTCATACAGGAAGGTCAAGGAACGACCAGGTGGCGCTTGATATGAAGCTTTACACTAGACGGCAGATTAAGGAGACGGATAAGCTGATAAAAGAGCTTCAGAGTGCTTTATTAGTTATAATGGAGGCTAATACCGAGACTTATATGCCGGGCTTCACGCATCTGCAGAAGGCACAGCCTGTTACGCTTGCGCATCATTTAGGGGCTTATTTTGAGATGTTTATAAGGGACAGGTCGAGGCTTTCCGATATTTATGAGAGGATGGATACGTGCCCTCTTGGGGCAGGGGCTCTTGCCGGCACTACCTATGACCTTGACAGGGATATGACGGCAGAGCTTCTTGACTTTAAGGGCGGGGCTACGAGGAACTCTATGGACTCGGTATCTGACAGGGATTATCTTATAGAGTTCATGTCGGCTTTATCAATTATTATGATGCATCTGTCAAGATCCTGTGAGGAGATCATCATCTGGAACTCGAATGAATACAGGTTTGTGGAGATAGACGACAGATACAGCACAGGCTCTTCAATAATGCCGCAGAAGAAGAACCCCGACATAGCGGAACTTGCAAGGGGCAAGACCGGCAGGGTGTATGGCTCTCTTATTTCACTGCTTACTACGATGAAGGGCATCCCTCTTGCATATAATAAGGACATGCAGGAGGATAAGGAGATAGCCTTTGACGCTATGGATACGGTGCAGGACTGTCTCAGGGAGTTTACGGGAATGATCCGCACGATACGCTTTAATAATGAGGTCATGGAGGAGAGCGCAAAAAAGGGCTTTACCAATGCCACTGACGCTGCGGATTATCTTGTAAAGAAGGGCGTTCCATTCAGGGATGCACATTCTATAGTCGGAAGGCTGGTGCTTAGGTGCGTGGAGCGGGGAATCGCTATGGACGATCTGTCTATTGAGGATTATAAGGCGGAATGCGACTCTTTTGAGGATGATATATATGAGGCGATATCCATGAAGACCTGCGTGGATAAGCGGCTTACAAAGGGGGCTCCTGCTAAAGACAAGATGATGGAAACTATAAGCTATTATAAAGGGTATCTTGAGAAAAATAGTTTATAACAATAGACACACTTACAAAATTACGGCAAAGAGGATAAGTAATGCAAGCTTTGCTACATTAATTTTGTTTTGTGAATGATATTTAATACAGAGGTGGAGGATAATGGATAAATTAAAGGTCGCAATACTTGGCGGTACGGGAATGGTCGGACAGAGGTTCATATCTCTTTTAGAAGATCATCCCTGGTTTGAGGTTAAGACTATAGCCGCAAGCCCCAGATCTGCGGGTAAGACGTATGAGGAGGCCGTAGGAGACAGATGGAAGCTTGATAGCCCTATGCCTGAAAACGCAAAGGATATCGTGGTAAAGGACGTGTCCGATGTAAAGGCCGTGGCGGAGGACGTGGATTTCTGCTTCTCGGCTGTCGATATGACAAAGGATGAGATAAGAAGGATCGAGGAGGAATACGCTAAGGCGGAGACTCCCGTGGTATCTAATAATTCCGCTCACAGATGGACTCCCGATGTGCCTATGCTTATCCCTGAGATAAATCCTGAGCATGCGGATGTCATAGAGTATCAGAGGAAGAGGCTTGGAACCGCAAGGGGCTTTGTAGCCGTAAAGCCTAACTGCTCTATACAGGCTTATGCTCCCGCCGTGCATATCTGGCATAAGTGGGGACCTGTGAAGCTCGTCGTTTCAACTTATCAGGCTATATCGGGCGCGGGAAAGACCTTTAAGGACTGGCCGGAAATGGTTGGAAACGTGATACCATACATAGGCGGAGAGGAAGAAAAGAGTGAGAAGGAGCCGTTGAAGATTTACGGTCATATCGACAGCGCAAGCGGAACCATAATCCCTGCAGAGGGACCGCTTATCACCTCACAGTGCATAAGGATACCCGTGCTTAACGGACATACTGCTTCAGTGTTTATTGATTTCGAGGGAGAGCCTACTAAAGAGGAGCTTATAGATGCCCTTATTTCCTATAAGGGGGAACCGCAGAAGCTGGAGCTTCCTTCTGCTCCGAAGCAGTTCATACAATATCTTGAGGACGATAACAGACCTCAGGTGACTCTTGACGTGGACTTCGAGAGGGGCTTCGGTATATCGATCGGAAGGCTAAGAGAAGATACGCTTTTTGATTATAAGTTCGTAGGGCTTGCGCATAATACCGTGAGGGGCGCCGCAGGCGGAGCGGTACTTGGCGCGGAGCTGCTTAAGGCTAAGGGATTTATTGAAAAAAAGTGAGCTTGACAGAGATTTTTTAGAGGTTTTCAGTCACTCTGGATCAGAATTGGGGGGGTATGCCTGATTACGCAAAGATTGAGTCCAAGATAGAGGACATCATTCATAAGTTCATAAGGAGCAAAGTAGAGAGAGAAGATTACAGGGAGGTCTATGATCTTCTGGGCGTTACCAAGGTGACCTTCACCATGCTTTTTGAAAAGGATCCTATGTCAAGGGCTATGGGACCTGAGTTTGTCGTGGAAGCGGACAAGACGGACGACGGCTCGATAGTTCTGTATGATAAAGGCGCAGAGCCCGGTGAGGTACTTGAGTTTTCTTTCCCGAGGCAGGAAGCGGACGATATTAAATGCAAATGGTATCTTAGCAATAAGACAAAGCCTGCAGATATTGATAAGGATAAATATGTAGGTTTCGCTGAAAAGCTTTACCTTATGCAGAGTATATCCAATATGCGTAAGATGCTGGATTTCGCAAGGAATCACGATCCGCAGTCCGGCATACCTAACGGAGTCGGGATAAGGAAGCTTTTCAGGGAGGCTATTGAGACTAATCCTGATACGAAGTATGCCGTCATCTATGTGAATTTACAAAATTTCAAATACATAAATGAACGCATAGGCGCTAAGGGCGGAGACGAAGCAATAGTGCAGTATGCAAGAAGACTGACGCTTTGCGTAGATGTGGACGAGGGAGTATGCAGGCTGGGCGGGGATAACTTCGTGCTTTTCGTAAAGCCTGAGAATCTTGATAAGATCATACACAGGCTATCACAGTTTAATATTGATAACCTAAGCGAAGCACCCGATAAGACTTTCACGCTTTCAGCATGGCTGGGAATAGCTGTTGGCGATGAGAATGAGGACTTCGGCACGAGGATCGAGCATGCAAGCATAGCGAATATGTTCGCAAAGCAGAGGCTTAAGCAGGCTGTCGTTTATTATTCCGATCAGTTCAAGGATATGCTCAATCATAATAAGAGGATCGCATCACTTTTCATGCCTGCGCTTGCAAAGCATGAGTTCATGTCTTATTTTCAGGCGAAGGTTGACATGGAGACGGGAGAGCTTGCGGGCTTTGAGACGCTCTGCCGATGGAGGCATGACGGAGAGTTTATCTTTCCGGATCAGTTCATACCGGTAATAGACAGACTCGGACTTACCTACGAGCTTGACATGGAGATACTGCGTCTTACTTGTGAGTCCATCAGGAAGTGGCTCGACATGGGGCTTAATCCGCCAATACTTTCCGTTAATTTCTCAAGGAAGGATATCTTCGTGCCTGAGGTTGAGGAAGAAATAAAGAAGGTCGTGGATCATTACGGCATCAGCACGGAGTATGTGGAGATAGAGATAACGGAGACCGCTACGGAGTCCGAGTATGCGCGTATCATTGATTTTACGAAGAACCTTAAAAATATGGGCTTTAGGATAGCGATAGATGATTTCGGGACAGGGTATTCCTCGCTGTCTCTTATTCATAATATAAACGCCGACGTGATAAAGATTGACAAGAGCTTCGTGACTGCGATACAGAAGGATACCAAGACAGAGGTATTAGTTGAGAGCATCATCAATATCGCAAAAAGGCTTGGCATGGATCTGGTCGCAGAGGGAGTTGAGACTGCTGATGAGGGAAAGACGCTTATGAATCTGGGCTGTAATATAGCTCAGGGCTTTTATTACAGCAGGCCGTCTGATTTTGATACAACTACGAAGCTTTTAGAGGAAAGACCTTTTAAGCCTATAGCTATGGGAGACGGCTGATTTGGGAAAGACTCTTATCATCACGGAGAAGCCTTCTGTTGCAAGGGAATACGCCTCGATTCTTCAAGTGAACGGCAGGGGCGACGGGGTTATCGAAAATGAATCCTATGTTATCACATGGTGCTACGGGCATCTCGTCGAGATGTCATATCCTGATGCTTACGATGAGAAATATAAGAAATGGAATCTTTGCGATCTGCCTTTTCTTCCTGCGGAATATAAATATGCCGTCATTCCGTCTTCAAAGAAGCAATATAAGATAGTAAATAACTGCCTGCACAGAAACGATGTGTCAGAGGTACTATGGGCTGGCGACTCAGGACGCGAGGGACAGGTCATAGAGGAGCTTATCCGTATGCAGGGCGGAGTACGTGACGGCATGTCGGAGCGGAGGGTATGGATTGATTCTACCACGGAGGATGAGATAAGGCGGGGAATGTCTGAAGCGAAGCCTTATGAGGCATACCGTAATCTTGCCAATGCGGGAATTATGCGCGGCATTGAGGATTATTCGATGGGGATCAATTTCTCAAGAGCCTTGTCCGTGAAATACGGACGGATGATGAATGACGCTGCGGGAAATAAGAAATATGCTGCGATAGCGGTAGGCAGGGTTATGTCCTGCGTGCTTGGGATGGTCGTGAGGCGTGAGAGGGAGATCAGGGATTTCAAGGAGACTCCTTTTTTCAAGTTACAGGGTTTATTTAAGAAGGGTGAGGCAGGATTTACGGGAGAGTGGAAGGCTGTCAAGGGCTCCGAGTATTTCGAGTCCCCGCTTCTTTATTCGGAAAAAGGATTTAAGGAGAAGAAAGACGCAGAGGCATTTATCTCATCTTTAGCTGATTTTCACAGCGGGCTTATATTCAAGGTTGATAAGAAGGAGGAGAATAAGAAGCCGCCTTTATTGTATAACCTTGCAGAGCTTCAGGCGGCGTGCAGTAAAAGATTCAAGATAAGTCCCGACCAGACGCTTGATATAGCGCAGACCTTGTATGAGGCGAAGCTTACGACCTATCCAAGGACGGATGCAAGGGTTTTAACGACTGCGGTTGCGAAGGAGATAACGAAGAATCTCGGAGGGCTTTACCGCTATGCCCCTGTAAAGGATTATGTGCTTCGCATAAGAGATGAGAAGCTGTATGAGAACCTTGAAAAGACTATGTATGTGGATGATTCAAAGGTTACGGATCATTATGCGATAATACCTACGGGAGATGTGTCAAGGCTTGGCTCGCTGTCCGATCTGCAGAGGTCGGTGTATGATATGATAGTCAGGCGGTTCCTGTCCATATTCTATCCGCCTGCGGTATTTGAGAAGGTACAGCTGACAACGGCTGTAAGCAAGGAGAAATTCTTCACCAATGTAAAGGTGCTTAAAAGCTCCGGATTTTATGAGATAACGGGACAGGATAAGCCAAAGAAGGAAACGGAGGAAGAAGATAAGTCAGGCGAGGAAGATGAGGAATCCGCAAGTGGAGAGCTGCTTGAATTGCTTACAAGTCTTAAAAAGGGCGATATTGTTGATTTAACGGATATTACGATAAAAGAGGGAAAGACTACTCCGCCTAAGAGATATACATCAGGCTCTATGATCCTTGCTATGGAAAATGCCGGTCAGCTGATAGAGGACGAGGAGCTTCGGGCACAGATAAAGGGGGCGGGGATCGGCACATCCGCTACGAGGGCAGGGATAATAGAGAAGCTTGTGAAGAATGATTACTTAAAGCTTAATAAGAAGACGCAGGTCTTGACTCCGTCCGCTATGGGCGAGATGATATTCGAGATAGTGCTGCTGACTCTTCCTTCAATGCTTGAACCCAAGATGACCGCAAGCTGGGAGAAGGGGCTGTCACAGCTTGAACATGGCGAGATAGAGATGGATGTATTCAGGCAGAAGCTTGAAGCCTATGTTGCGAAGTATGTGAACATGGTGAAGGCGAAGGACTTAAGCGGTACGATATCGGGGAGACTTAGGGCGGTTTCAGGGATATATGCGAAGTCTCCGGCTAAGAGCAGAAAAGGGCAGGCAAAGCAGGCACAGGATCCCTCAAAAGGAAGCATACGGAAAGAGGCATGAGATGTTTAACGGAAAATTCGAGCTTACAGGCGCGACGGAGCTGTCTGAGATGGCATTTGCGCTTGAGCAAGCCGGGAAGGACGGAGATATGAAGCTAATAGACAGCAAGACGCCGGAGCTTCTTGATATGTACAGAAGCCTTAAGGAGCCTTTGGAGAGGGTTGTTGAGATCTGGGATGAGCAGCAGGGATAGAGAGGGGGATCATTATGGACAGCGCATTGGTTAAGAACTTATATACTCTAAGCGAGAGCATGGCGGGGGAGTGGCTTTCGGGATTTGAATATCCCTGGGAAGCCTTGAAGGAGATAGGCTATATAATCAAGAAGCTGTCAAGGCATCTTGACATGGATATCTATGAGAAGCGCGGAGAGGATATCTGGATAGCAAGATCCGCTAAGGTCTGGCCTACGGTATCAGTCACAGGACCCTGCATAATAGGCGAGAACACGGAGGTCAGGCAGTGCGCCTTCATTCGTGGAAATGCCCTTGTAGGAAATGACTGCGTGGTAGGAAATTCCACGGAATTAAAGAACGTGATCTTATTCAATCATGTGCAGGTGCCGCATTATAACTACGTGGGAGATTCGATACTGGGTTTTTATTCCCATATGGGAGCAGGCTCGATTACTTCTAACGTGAAGTCCGACAAACAGCTTGTGGTGGTTAAGGATACTGTGTCGGGAGAGAAGATAGAGACAGGCTTAAAGAAGTTCGGAGCAATGCTCGGCGACCATGTAGAGGTAGGGTGCAATTCAGTCCTTAATCCGGGTACGGTAGTCGGGAAAAATACGAATATCTATCCTGTGTCCTGTGTCAGAGGAGTGATACCGGAAAACAGTATTTTCAAGGATCAGGAAAGCATAGTGGCTAAGACTGACAAATAATATCGGTGCTTTATTGCCCGGTACTTAAGGCTTAGATGCTCATGTTATTCAAGTCGGTTGTAGTTAAGGGTTAATTGTGGTAATATAGCATTTACGTAAAAAATCTATCCGGCGTCATGCCGGGAATAAAGAAAGGGAAGGTTGAATAATATGAACTATCTTGAGATCGAGAAGGTAATCGGACGCGAGATCATCGACTCCCGCGGTAATCCCACAGTTGAGGCAGAGGTCACTTTAGTTGACGGCACGGTAGGACGCGGAGCTGCTCCCTCCGGCGCATCTACAGGTCAGTTCGAGGCTTGCGAGCTTAGGGACGATGACAAATCTAAGTTTGGCGGAAAGGGCGTTTCAAAGGCTGTCGAGAATATCAATACCGTAATAGCAGAGACAGTCGTAGGCATGGACGCATCCGATATCTATGCGGTAGACGCAGCTATGATAAAGGCAGACGGTACGGATAATAAGTCAAAGCTCGGCGCTAACGCTATCCTTGCGGTATCAATCGCTACCTGCCAGGCTTGCGCTAATGCGCTTGGTATACCTCTTCACAGCTACCTTGGTGGTGTTAACGGCAATACGCTTCCGCTTCCTATGATGAATATCCTTAACGGTGGCGCTCACGCAGACAGCTCTGTCGATACTCAGGAGTTCATGATAATGCCCGCCGGCGCTTCTTCATTCAAAGAGGGCTTAAGGTGGTGTACTGAGGTATTCCATACTCTTAAGAAGCTTATAAAGGACATGAAGGATGTCACGGCAGTCGGTGACGAGGGCGGTTTCGCTCCTAACAGCCTTGACGGCGACGAGGCGGCTATCGAGCTCATCCTTAAGGCAATAAAGGAAGCAGGCTATGAGCCCGGCAAGGATTTCGTGCTTGCTATGGACGCAGCTGCATCAGAGTGGAAGTCTGACAAGGGCACGGGCTTCTATCATCAGCCCAAGTCAGGCAAGGACTTCACATCAGATGAGCTAATCGCTCACTGGAAGAGCCTCGTTGACAAGTATCCTATCTACTCTATCGAGGACGGTCTTGATGAGGAAGACTGGGACGGCTGGAAGAAGATGACGGCAGAGATCGGCGACAGGGTTCAGCTTGTAGGCGACGACCTCTTCGTTACAAATGTTAAGAGACTTAAGAAGGGTATCGACAATAAGTGCGGTAACGCTATTCTTATCAAGGTCAATCAGATCGGTTCCATATCCGAGACTCTTGATGCTATAAAGATGGCTCACAAGGCAGGATATGCTGCGATCACAAGTCACAGGTCTGGCGAGACAGAGGATGTATCAATAGCAGACCTCGCTGTAGCTCTTAACACCCGTCAGATAAAGACCGGCGCTCCTTCAAGGTCAGAGAGAGTTGCGAAGTACAACCAGCTTCTCCGCATAGAGGAGAGCTTAGGCGACGGCGCAGTATGGCCTGCATTTGATGCTTTCAATATTAAGAGGTAAAACGTCCGGTGGACGTTTTACGGATGCGCTTTGACGCACCATGTGCGTCAGCATCCCGAGCATTATGGATGCGCTTTGACGCACCATGCGCGTCAGCATCCCGAGCATTACGGACAGGTTAAAATAACTATGTAATCACTGATAAGGTCTTGGGAATTTCCCAAGACCTTATTTTTTTAATTCTGCGATGCAGGCTTTTTTGCAGAAGCAGATCGCATATGAGATTACTCCTATGTAGCCGTCGTCAAGCACGCCTTCTTCGTATTTCATGTCTGTTATCTGTGTAATAGCCTCGTCGATGCCGTCCTGCATTTCGTTGAATTTCTTTCTTACTTTTATCTCTATTATGTATGCCGGGTTCTTTGGTCTCTTGGGCTCCAACACGATGTCAGGCCTGCCGATTCCTTCCTCGCGGTTGGACTTTGGGACGTAGCCCGGCATGCCGTATAATAGCGAAAGCAGTATGCCGTGATAAAAGCTTTCCGAGCTATCGAAAGTGCTTATGCTCTTTTCAAGCAATGTAGTCACGAAATCGGTAATGGCTTCCGTGTCTTTTGATAAAATTGCATCATAAAGAACCTTGCGGTTAGCTTCCCTCACTATATCATCGAACCAGTTCCTTATCTGATTGCTGTATATATACTTCACTTCTTTATTCGGTATCCTCATGGTCACGTATATATTTTCTCCCTCGAACCTTTCTGATACCTTTCTCATATATCCCGTGAAGAAGAGGAAGTTCCATAAATTATCCTCTGATTTTCTAACGTCATCATAGTCTATGTCGCCATAGGTTATATCTTCATGTATTCTCTTCTCTATAGTTCCCCCGTCAATGAGCGTCTCTATCTCTTCCTTCATGCCTTCATCTGACTTCTCTACGAGGTCTTTTATTATCGAATTGGATGACGTGTTCGACCAATACGGCTCCGGGAATAGCTCCGGGGAATTCCTGTGGTTATAAACATATTGTATGACACTCCACGGGTTATATACATCCGCTTCACCAAACAGGTATCCGTCGTACCAGTCCTTCACTTCCTCTATGTTGTCGGTCAGTCCGTATTCGATAAGCATCGCCTCGGTCTCCTCCTGCGTGAAGCCGAAGTATTCCACGAAGTCCCTGCTCCTTATTGAGTTAACCTGTAGGTTATTAAGACCTGTGAATATGCTCTCCTTACTGATCCTTAAGCATCCTGTCACTACTGCGAGCTCCAATGCGTCATTCGTCTTAAGCGCCGACTCAAAGAGCGAGCGTATGAACCCTACCATCTTATCATAGAAGCCTGAGAAGTATGAGTTCTCAAGTGGCACGTCGTATTCATCAAGGAGGATTATGACTTTTCTTCCATGATGTTTCATGAGGCATTCAGATAGTGTTTTTATTGCCGTGGCATATTTGGCGCACTCTTTCTCAAATTCTTTATCTTCTTCTTCCTTGCTTTGGAAGGTTTTTTCTTTCTCGCGCCATATTGACAGTCCGCTTCGGAATTCTTTGAAAGTCTTCTTATCGTCATCTCCGATTTTATCGGAATCCATTATATACTCATGGCGACTGAACTCACCGATTATCTCCTCGCGGAGTCTTAAGAAGGATCCGTAGAAGTCTGGCTGTTTTGCGGATTTAAGCGACATCTTTATTACAGGATACTGACCCATCATTGACAGCACCCCGTCCCCGGCATCCATTATCTTCATTCCCTCGAAGTAGCGTTTTTTTTCGATGATGTTTCCGTCCCGGTCATATTCAAGCTCGAAGAAGGTGCGCAGCATTGAAAGCGCAAGCGTCTTACCGAAACGTCTAGGTCTGGTGAAGAGAGTAACTTTACCGCCCTTATCTATGATGTCGCGTATGAGCAGAGTTTTGTCGACATAGTACATTTTATTATCTATGAACTCTCTGTAATCCTCGTAACCGACACCGATTTTTTTCATGCTCCACCTCATGCTGTGATTTAAGAACACCGTATTGAATGATATTATATTACATAGGAATAACTATGTGCAAACTATTCTCGTCAAAGAAAAAAGAATTCTGTCGTTTGCTATAATATTAGGAAATTCAGCCGTTTTTTTTAGTCAGAAGTGTAATCATCAACGGTTTCTGTTATTATATAGGTATGTCATTTGTTTTTATAATAAACAGCATCATATTAGGCGTGGGGCTTGCTATGGACGCATTTTCCGTGTCTATGGCTAACGGACTGCATGAGCCTTATATGCCTAAGAAAAGAATGTGCATGATTGCAAGCGTTTATGCTTTCTTTCAGTATGCGATGCCAATGATCGGCTGGCTTTGCGTTTATTTCATAGTGGAAATTTTTGAGACAGTCAGCATTTATATTCCGTGGATTGCCCTGATACTGCTTCTCTATATTGGCGGAAAAATGTTAATCGAGGGTATAAGAGAGAAAAATACGGCATCAGAGAATAAATCGGAAAGGGTATTGCCTCTTAGGGATTTACTTATTCAAGGAATAGCTACATCAATAGACGCTTTATCCGTGGGGTTTACTTTAGCGGATTACAACATAACCATGGCGAATGCTGCGGCATTGATAATAGCTGTCGTGACATTTTTCATAAGCTTTTTCGGGCTTATCATAGGACGTAAGGCAGGCATGAAGCTTTCGTGGGGAGCTTCCGTGCTCGGCGGTCTTATTTTGATTGCGATCGGAATTGAGATATTCGCAATGAAAAGTATCGGTTAAGTTTCCTTACAATAGATCTTCATCATAATGCGCCCTGACTCCACCGATAAACTTTGGACGGACTCTTGCGGCGGCAATATGAGCCTTGCCTAATTCAGTTGCTTCAAGCCTTACGGGTACTGCCACTTTTTTAAGATGCATGCCAATAAGAGTATCGCCGATATCAAGACCTGCGTCTGCTCTTATTTCCTCGATTGCGACTGGATCTTCGAATGTTTCATAGGCTGTAGTCGCAAACGATCCTCCGGCTTTCGGCTGGGGAACTACGTTTACTATATCCTGTCCGGGAACAGCCTTCCGCTCGATTATTATTGCACGGTTCAAGTGTTCACAGCACTGGGCTGCAAGATATATGCCATGCTTTTTAGTTACTTCGTATATTCCTGAGAAAACGGCTTTAGCTACTTCTAAATTTGAATTCTTCCCAATCATATCACCGCAGACTTCGGAGCTTGAACAGCCTACAACCAATATCTGACCTGCTTTAAGCTTTGCCTTTTCGAATAATTCCTCGGTTAGTTTTGATGCCTGCTCTTTTATTTCTTCGTACATTACCATATCATCTCCTTTGACAAGTTTTTATATATACTTTTCATATAGTGCGTATATCCTGCATTTCCAGCAAAGTATCATTCCAAGCACTGCTCCGAGTACAGCCTGCGCTATCTCATACGGAAGCTTGATGATCGCATATTCCAGTGTGCTGTATACGAAAATCTTTCCAAGCGTATATCCTGTCACCATTATGATGCCGCCAACAGCTACGCCGATTCCTGAAGCAAGCTGCGGATTATGCTTAAACGTATGATGTGAAATCTGCGAGATCACCAGAGCCTGCAGACCATGAGTTACAAGTGATACGAACATAGGAAGCGGATAAAATATCATATCGCCTATAAAAGATCCTATTCCTCCGACCACGAAAGCCTCAAGAGGATTCAGCAATATTGAAGCGAGGCATATTACTGCATCGCACAGATACAGATGTCCGCCGGGTACCGGTAGGCCGAAGGAAGACATTACTATATTAAGAGCCATGAAAACCGCTGTGAGAGTAATGTCTTTTGCTTTAATAGATACGCTCGTTGTCATTTTATACCTCCTGTCTTGTTAAAGGTTCAAAGTATCTTTTCCCCATAACTTCATCCTTTACAAATAACATCAGAAAGTATATTATCAAACTGGATATACAACAATGACCAGTTTTGATATAAATGATATGACCAGATGAGATATTTAATTGAAACAAATTCCGACACGCCGGCATATATTCAGCTTTACCGTTATTTCGTAAAAGACATTATAACAGGTGTTTATCCTTATGACAGTAAGCTCCCATCTAAGAGAACCATAGCTGATGACACAGGAGTGAGCGTTATCACTGTGGAGCATGCCATGACGTTACTTAATGAAGAGGGTTATGTTCAGAGCAGGCAAAGAAGCGGTGTATATGTTACGTACAGAGGAGAAGATTTTCTTGGAGATAATAAAACAGACGAAGAAATTGTATATGATGTGTCTAAGCAGAATCACAGTACCGGTGAATTTCCATATTCTGTCCTTGCGAAAACCATGCGGAAGGTATTGCTCGATTACGGCGAAAAGATTCTCGTTAAATCCCCGAATCATGGCTGTCCGGAGCTTCGAGGTGAGATAAGCGCTTATCTTAAAAGAAGCAGGGGGCTTCATGTTAGGCCGAATCAGATAATCATAGGTTCCGGCTCGGAATATTTGTATGGACTTATCGTGCAGATGCTTGGAACAGACAAGACCTATGCCATAGAAAAGCCATCCTATAATAAGATAAGACAGGTATATGAAGCTATGGGGATAAGCTGTGACCAGCTTTTAATGACCCCTAGCGGGATTGCCACGGAAGAGCTTGAAAGAACAGAAGCGAAAATACTGCATGTGACACCTTTTAACAGCTTCCCCACAGGCGTTACCGCCGATATATCAAAAAGACAGGAATACTTAAGGTGGGCAAGGAAGCGGAAAGGGATACTTATAGAGGACAACTATGATTCGGAGCTTACCATTTCAAGAAAATCGGAAGAACCGCTGTATTCTATGTCAAGTGATGTCAATGTCATTTATCTGAATACTTTTTCAAGAACTATCGCTCCGTCCATGAGGATCGGATATATGGTCTTGCCTGTGGGCATGGTCGAAGAATATAACCGCAAGCTAGGCTTTTATTCCTGCACCGTTCCCATTTTTGATCAGTACGTTCTTGCAAATCTCCTTAAAAACGGTGATTTCGAGCGGCATATTAACAGGATGAGACGAAAGATCAGGCAGTTAAAGATTGGTAAAAATCCGCAATAGTGGTATAATTCCATTCATGAGATTTCCGCTGAAGAGAAAAACCATGGTATTGATAGTGCTTATCGCAGTCATATTAAGCGGTACTTCTTTGTTTTTCAGCAGTCATATCATTACCGATATCATAGATACTCATTACAGGAAGGTTGCGACTGAGCTTGCGGGCACGGTTTCGGTTGCTGTTGATTCGGGATATGCAGATTCCCTAAGGAGAGCCATATCAAACATATACGAGACGATTCCTGCTGAGGAAAGGATTGTTGATGAAGAAGATCCCCGGTTTGAGGCATATCTTCAGAATTACTCTCATCTTACCGAATCAATGGGATATAAAAGCCTGCTGAATTCACTGCAGCTCATCTATGATAAGAATAGCGTTTACTGTATATACCTTGTTTATCTTGAGCCGGAGACCGGGGATTGTGTCTATATGGTAGATACAGATCCCGAGGATCCCTGTCCTCCGGGGCTTATAGATCCTATAGATGACAATAACGCGGAAGCGCTTGCAAACCCGGAGGCAGGCTTTAGGGCTAATATAACATATTCCGAACAGTACGGAAGCCTGGTTACTGCAGGATCTCCGGTTCATGATATCAATGGCAATGTCGTCTGCTTTGCGGCAGTAGATATATCAATGGATGAAGTACGGGCACAGCAGAGAAGATTCGTTCTCACTGCGGCTTTGGTGCAGACTATTCTTACCATAATCATGTGCGTAATAGGCATAATCCTTGTAAACAGGCTTATAGTACAGCCTATAAATCTATTGTCCGACGCTTCTGACAGATACTGTAACGGTGATTCAGTGGAATCAATGCGGGAATTCGAGAAGCTTGAGATCAAGACAGGAGATGAGATAGAGACTCTTGCTGATTCCATGAAGCAGATGGAGCATGATATCAACGAGCATATTGCAACCCTTACCGCCACGATGGAGGAGCTAAGGCAGACAAGGGAAGAAGCGGACAGGATGGATTACATGGCCAACAGGGATGCTCTTACCGGAGTCAGGAATAAGAGAGCCTACGATGAAGAGGTCCGGAAGATAAACGATGATATCTCTCGCAGCAATAAACGCTTCGGCGTAGTGATGATTGATCTGAATTACCTTAAACAGACCAATGATACCTACGGTCATGAGGCGGGCAACATATCCATACAGAAGCTATGCCACCTGACCTGCGGTATTTTCGCGCACTCTCCTGTATTCAGGATCGGAGGGGATGAGTTCACAGTAATATTAAGAAAACGCGACTATAATAATATTGAGAGTCTGGCAAAGCTCTTCGATGAAAGTATAGCAGACCTTTCATCTGACAGCTCATTTGAACCCGCCGAGCGTATATCGGCTGCACTGGGCTATGCTCTTTTTGACGCTTCAAAAGATTCCTCATTCGAGGATGTATTTAATCGGGCGGACGAGGAGATGTATGCCCGCAAGAAGGCTATGAAGTCTAAGAATAATTAATACATATTACCGGCTGTTGTTTCAGATATATAAGCGGAGGTGTATATGAACAGGCAGGATTTTAACATCGGATGGAGCTACAGACACTTAGGAGAGGGTGAGTGGAAAGAGATAAATCTGCCGCATGATGCCATGCTCCTTGAAGCCCGCAGCGAGAAGAGTGCCGGGATTCATAATATAGGCTGGTTTGAGGGCTATGATTATGAATATAAAAAGTCTATTAATATCCCCGATTCATATAAGAATAAACATATCGTATTTTTCTTTGAGGGTGTGTACCGTAACGCCGAGGTTTATATAAATGGTTCCAAAGCCGGGGGGTGTCTTTACGGGTACACGGATTTCGCTGTGGATGCCGATGCTTTCTTAAAGTATGGAGAAGAAAATAATATAAGAGTCATTGCAAGGAACGCTGATCAGCCAAACAGCAGGTGGTACACGGGTTCGGGCATATATCGTCCTGTTTGGATGTATGAAGCGGATAAGGATGGGTATATTCCTTTAGGCGGGCTTAAGATACGCACATTATCCCACGAGCCTGCAAGGATTGAAGTTAAGGTAAGGACATCAAAGCCGGGGGATGCGGAGCTTGAAATAAGGGATGCAGAGGGAAACACTGTATATAACGGAATAGTATCTGCAAAAGCCGTCGTCAGAGGTACAAATGATTCAGAAATGGCACAAGATGGCACAGGTATAAATGATAAAAGCATAGCTGATGCAAAAACAGACATATTGGATGAAGCATATGAGGGAGCAATCACCTGTGATATAGCAAACGCCCATCTGTGGAATGAAGAAAATCCCTATCTATATAAAGCGATCCTTCATTTTGGTAATGACTGCATGGAGGAGACCTTCGGAGTACGTTCGCTTTCATGGAATAAAAAGGACGGTCTTACAGTGAACGGAAAACGGGTTATCCTTAAGGGAGCCTGCATTCATTCCGATAATCAGCTATTGGGAGCGGTGACACTTCCTGAAGCTGAGGTAAGACGGGTGAGACTGCTTAAGTCTAACGGCTACAATGCGATAAGGAGCGCCCATAATCCCTGTTCCCGGTATCTTCTTGATGCCTGCGACAGGCTGGGGATGTATATGATGGATGAGTACGTTGACTGCTGGTATATACATAAGACCGGGCATGATTATGCGGGTATCATGCCGGATCAGTATGAGGCGGACTTGAAAGCTATGGTAGATAAGGACTATAACCACCCTTCAGTCATAATGTATTCTACTGGTAATGAGGTCGCTGAGACTGCCCAGAAGAGAGGGATAGAGCTGACGGGTGCAATGACGGAGTATCTTCATAGCCTTGATGATTCACGTCCCGTTACCTGCGGAATAAATATATTCTTCAATCTCCTAAGCTCTATGGGCTTCGGCGTATACAGTGACGAAAAGGCGAAGAAGGAAGCAGAGAAGGCGGCGAAGGCTGCGGCTAAGGGTAAGGAAGCAAAGCGTAAGGCAGTAGGGAGTGAGTTCTATAATACGCTTGCGGGCCTCTTAGGTGATAAGACAATGAAGATAGGCGCAACGCTTCACGCCTGTGATGTGAAGACAAGGGATGCCTTCGCAAATATGGATATTGCAGGATATAACTATGGCATACTAAGGTATATGAAGGACCTTAAGAATTACCCGAAGAGGCTTATACTCGGAAGTGAGACCTTCTGCCGTGACGCTTACAGCTTCTATGAGATCGCAAAGGCAAATCCCAGGATAATCGGTGATTTCGTATGGGCGGGCATGGATTATCTGGGCGAAGCGGGCATAGGTTCATGGGAGTATGAGGACTATGCACCGAAGGACGGCAGCAAGGCAGGCTGGATCGCTGCAGGAAGCGGGAGACTCGACCTTACCGGGAAGCCTATCGGCGAGGCGTATTATACAAGGGTTGCCTTGGAGCAGGACATAGGCCCTTACCTTGCGGTATCGCCTGTATATCAAAGAGGCAGGCACAGTCCGTCAGCGTGGAAGATGTCTGATGCGATAAGAAGCTGGGCTTGGAAGAACTGCGAGGGACTGGAGGCACGGATAGAGGTTTATGCGAGGGCGTACCGTGTCGAGCTTTTGTTAAACGGGAAGGTTATCGGGAATAAGATAATAAATAAGGATTGTGTCGTAAGATTTAAGGTGCCTTATGAAAGAGGGACGCTGCAGGCTGTGGCTTATGATGAGAAGGGTCTTGAGATAGGAAGGGACTGTCTTGATTCCGCTAAGGGAGAGGCTAAGCTTAGGCTTATACCCGAAGAAGAAAGACCGTCGGCAGGAAAGCTTTTTTATGTAAGACTTCGCTATACGGATAAGTCCGGTATATGGATGCCTATGGAGAAACACCGGATCAAACTATCGGTATCAGGCGGTGAACTAGTAGGATATGGAAACGGCTGTCCATATAATAAGGACGGATACTTAACAGATGAGACCAATACCTACTACGGCGAGTCTCTTGCGATCATCCGCCCTGATAAAGAAGGCACGCTTAAAATCATTGCGACTGAAAATGAAAAAGAAGCTGCCCGATCTGAAATGACTATAATTGCGTAGATGCCGCATATTAAAAAATTGCAGCTATTTGAGATTTTTCGAGATTTTTTTGGGGTGATTTATTTCTTGTTTTTGTTAATAATTTACAATATAATTTTTAAATACGGCTAAAAACCGTCATTATTAACAAAAAAACGCACATAAAGGAGGGGCTTATGGGGAAAGGTAGGAAATCCGGACGCATGTGGCGGGGGCTATGCAGCGTCACGGCGTCACTGCTTGCGATACTTATCGCAGGGCTTGGAATTGCTAATGCGAATGCAGCCATCATCAATGTCAGGATGGGGCTTGTGAGCGACGTAATAGTGGAAACAGGAGAGGGGGAGATCGATTCCATCTATTACGACTCGGAGTTTTCGTCATTAGAGGAAATGGTAAAGGCTAAGAATGCTCTTGCTGAAGAAATATCCTCGGAAGGAAGCGTACTTTTCAAGAATAACGGAGCGCTGCCTTTGAATAAAGGCTCCGAGAAGGTGACGCTCTGGGGCTTGAATTCACACACGCCTACTCTTGGCGGAATGATAGGATCGTCTACAGGCTTTGATCCCTCTACGGGGCAAGTCGCCTATGGCATAGAAGAAGCCATGACTGAGAAAGGCTTTTCGCTTAATCAGGACATGATAGACCTTTATTCAAGCGATCCCATGCAGGGATTCATGAGAAGGGGCTTCGGTCAGCCGGGGCATGGTCTTACACCCGCTTTCACGGCGACCTATGAGAATCAGTCCGAATATCCTGTGGGAGAGATACCCGCGAGTCTTTATTCTGATGACGTACTTAAATCCGCTGACGGCACGGCGGCTGTCGTTGTGCTGTCAAGAGACAGCTCGGAAGCTGCGGATTATTACCCTACTGAGAAGAATACGACAGAGGGCGACAGCTATGAGAGACCTCTAGCGCTCTCTGATTATGAGAAGGCTATGATAGAGCTTGCGAAGAAACACAGCACGAAGGTCATAGTGCTTCTAAACGCTGATAATCCTTTAGAAATAGACGAGCTTAAAAAGGATGCCGCCATAGATGCGATACTCTGGGTTGGCGCTCCGGGAATGAATGGTTTCCTTGGGGTTGCTGATGTGCTATCGGGAGACGTGAACCCTTCGGGGCATATCAGCGATACTTATGCGGTAAACTCTACATCTTCTCCTGCAATGATGAATTTCGGCGTATATACATACGATAATGCTTCAAATGCAGGCGGGAACCTTACGGAAGCGAATAAGGCGGACTGGTTCCTGGTCGAGAATGAGGGAATCTATGTCGGCTATAAGTATTATGAGACCCGCTATGAGGATGAGGTCTTAGGACAGGGCAACGCAAGCAACAGCGCGGGCTCATCTAATGGAACGGCATGGAAATATGAGAATGAAGTGAGCTATCCCTTCGGATACGGTCTGTCATATACGACCTTCGAGCAGACGCTTGACGACGTGACAGGTGATGTAGGCGGTACGGGCGAGGCTGCTGTTACCGTGAAGAATACGGGAGACGTTGCTGGCAAGTCGGTGGCACAGCTTTATGTGCAGGCACCTTATATCGAGGGCGGGGTAGAGAAATCCGCAGTACAGCTATTAGGCTTTGCAAAGACAGGAATCATAGAGCCCGGAGCATCGGAGACGGTCACGGTGTCCTTCGATCCCCGGTATATGGCAAGCTATGATACTGAGGCTGTAAAAGCTGACGGCACGAAGGGTGCCTGGATATTGGATTCGGGCAGTTATTATTTCAGTATCGGTAACGGAGCTCATGAGGCTCTTAATAATATAATCGCAAAGAAATTAGGCTCCTCGGATTCACTTGTGACAACCACGGATGATGATGTGATAAATCCTGATAACGTGGTCGAGTGGAAGATAGGAGCGAGGGATATAGAGACATATTCAGCTAATGTAGAGAACCAGCTTCAAGAGGCGGATATAAATACCTTCCTTCCGGGCACTATCGAATATGTGACTAGGTCTGACTGGTCCAAGGGATGGACTACGGTTGATTCTCTCATGCCTACCGATGAGATGATGGTAGGCCTTACGAACTCCATGTATGAGCTTACGAAGAACGGCGACGGCGTGACTTGGGGCAAGGACAGCGACCTGAAGCTCATAGACCTTGCCACGATAAAGAATGGCAAGATCACGGGCTTTGCGGACTTCGACGATCCCAGATGGGATGAGCTGCTTGACGAGCTGACGCTCGACGAGGCGATACAGTTCATAGAAAAGGGCGGAGACGATATAGAAAATATTAATTCAATATTGCTTCCGAGATTATATGAAAACGACGGACCTTTAGGCTTCACCTACGATCAGGTGGCGGGTTATGATGTAAGGTGGTCCGCAAGCGACAGCAGCCGCCCGACCTATGTTGCTTCAACCGATCCATATGCGAAGTATGCGGATAATACTATGCCCACCGAGCCTGTGGTTGCCGCTACATGGAATACGGAGCTTGTCAAGAGGCAGGGTGAGCTATACGGAGAGGCTGCGCTGTGGTCGAAGGAGACGGGGATAATCGCTCCCGGCATGAATCTTCACAGGGTTCCTTATAACGCGAGGAATCATGAGTATTATTCGGAGGATGCGATGCTTACGAGCATAATGGGCACTGCCGTGTGCGCTGCCATGAAGACCAAGGGCTTGCAGGCACAACCGAAGCATCTGGCGTTTAACCATCAGGAGACTAACAGGTCGGGAATATCTACTTTCATGTCGGAGCAGGCGGCTCGTGAGAATGAGCTTCGCGCTTTCCAGGAGGTAATGTCGAGCAACGCCTGTCTTTCTATCATGACTGCATTTAACAGGGTTGGAACGGAGTATGTAGGTGCGAATGATAATCTGCTCGTGAATATAATCCGTAACGAGTGGGGCTACATGGGAAGCATAGTCACCGATATGATAAACGGCGCTGACTATATGAACTGGCGCAACATTGTATTCGGAGGCGGCGGAAACTGTCTCACGACATCGGCTTACGATACCTCGCAGATAGGCACTATGGCGGCATCGAAGAAGGCTATCGCAAAGGATACGGAGTTCCAGAAGCAGATGAAGCTTGGAATCAAATACTGGCTCTACAGCTTAGTGCAGAGCAATGCTATGAACGGGCTTACATATACGAGCGAGCTTAAGCATATCACTACATGGTGGGAGAAGCTTATCTATGCGTTGATCGCAGTCATGGCGTGCCTTACGGTTTTATTCGGCGGGCTGTATGCAGTGAATGGCGTGAGGAATAAGAAAGCGGTGAAGGCTGAGGATATGGCTGTCCGGACTGAGGAGCCAAAGGAGGTGGAGTCATGATGAAGAACAGGGCATTCGGATTTTATCTTACGCTTGTTGCCTGCGTGCTGGCTCTTATTGATATAATACTTTACACGAGAGTTATGTATAAAATGGTATCGGTTTTTGTTCTGCTTATCGTTATCATACTGATAGAGGTTTGTGCTCTGGCGCTGAACAATAAATACCTTAACGACTGGCTTCCCGTCATACAGGCTGCGTTGCTGGGCTTTACTGCGGCGAGGTCCTTCTATGTGATGGTAAACCAGATAGGCTATGTCATAGCGGGACTTGATACGATGGATACGATACAGCCGCTTATAGTGTTCGTTGCTGTTGCGCTGATTGCCATGCTTATCTGCATACTGTCGGCGTTCCTGCGTCAGCAGAAGGAAGCTGTGGATTAATGAAATTATAGTTCTATGCAGGGAGCGGAAGGATTTTCTTTATCCGCTCCCTGTTGTTTTTATTATTGTTATGTCTTATCGGGGAGATTTAGTTTATGTTTCGCATCGGTAAATTCATGGTGGAAAATCTTACGGAAGGGGCTGTGACGGACAGGCATCATCCGAGGTTTTCATTTTATACGGTAAGCGACAGGCAGGGTGCGTATATAAAAAAGGCGGAGCTTTCGCTTGGTAACTGGATAGCAGAGACCGAGGAGCAGATCCTTGTGCCTTATGGCGGAGAGCCGCTGACACCTTTTACGAGATATACGGCTCATATTGCCGCAGAGGATGATGCGGGGAATCACGCCGAAGCCGATGTCACCTTTGATACCGGAAGATATGAGACACCGTGGCATGCAAAATGGATCACTGACGGCGGGTATGTATTTAAGGAGAAGAAGGTATCTCCAAAGCCCATGACCTTCAGACGGCTTATAAGGCTTGATGAGGGCAGGAAGATAATATCCGCAAAACTTTCGTTTACCGCTATGGGAATCTATGAGCTGATGCTTGACGGTAATAAGATAGGCGACCGTTACTTCGCTCCGGGCTTTACCGATTACAGGAATAATCTGCAGTATCAGATCTATGATGTGACAGAGGCTTTAAAAAAGAAACAGTCTGATGACGTATATGAAGCAGAGCTTGTCTCCGTCTGTGCCGGAGGCTGGGCGGTAGGACGCTTCACCTATAAGAGCCGTAACAGGATATATGAAAAAAGACAGGCGATACTTGGAGAGCTGCGCATAGAGTATGAAGACGACACGGTATCGATTATCGGAACGGACGATACATGGGAGGTCACGGAGGATGGGAATTATCGTGAGGCGGAGTTTTATAACGGAGAGATCTATGACGCTTCGGTGAAGCCTGAGGATGCTGTCTGGCGAAAGGCTTCTGTCTGTAAGATTAAGAATAAGCCGTCTCTTAAGGCGGAGATCGGAGCGCCTGTTAAAGCACATGAGACATTTAAGGCTGTGTCTGTGGGCAGGGTCTCAAGCGGAGAACTTATTTATGATTTCGGACAGAATATGGCAGGAGTTATTTCCGCCGTGATCCATAAGGGCAAGAGCGGGCAGAGGATAGTATTCCGACATGCCGAAGTGCTTATGGAGGGAGAGCTTTATACGGAGCCGCTGCGAACAGCGAAGCAGGAAGCGGTTTATATCTGCAGGGACGGAGAGCAGAGCTATACGCCGAGGCTTACCTACATGGGCTTCCGCTATGTGGGAGTGTCGGGGATAGACGAGGAGGATATTGAGCTTACGGCGGTATCGCTTTATTCCGATGTCGGTGATATAGGAAGCTTTCATTGCTCTGATGACAGGCTTAACAGGCTTCAGGAGAATATACGCTGGGGAGCAAGGTCTAATTTCGTAGATATTCCAACGGATTGTCCTCAGAGGGATGAGAGGCTCGGATGGACAGGGGATATTGCTTTATTCGCTCCTACCGCCTGCTTTAATTTCGATATGAGGCGGTTTCTTGATAAGTGGCTTAAGGATGTGAAGACGGAGCAGAGGAAGGGCGGAGGCATACCCATGATAGTGCCATTTACCAGGGTATACTGGCAGTTAGAGCTTGTATTTACTATGGCGGTGGATCACTGGGGAGACGCCTGCATCCTTGTGCCGTGGGCTATGTATCAGGCTTATGGAGAGAAAGCGATACTTAAGCGTATGTATCCCGTGATGCAGAAATATATAAAGGCCTGTGTTTTCTGGGCTTCATTTTTCAGCATAGGCAGGCATAAGAGGATATGGAGGCTCCTGCATCATTACGGCGACTGGTGTGCTCCGGGAGTTAATATGCACACATGGATGAGGAGAGGGAAATATACGGCGACTGCCTGTCTTGCACACTCTGCGGGGATAGTGGAGAAGGTTGCCAAGGTACTGGGTGAGCCTATGGATGCACTGTATTATAAAAGGCTTAAAGAGGAAACATCGGAAGCCTACAGGAAGGTACTGATGAACAGGAAGTGCAGGGTAAGGCGGGAGTTTCAGACGGCTTATGTCTTGCCCTTATATTATGGGATGCTTGATGATAAAGCTAAAGAGCGGACAGCGGGACATTTAAGCCGTCTTGTCCGTGAGAACGGATATAATATCGGAACAGGCTTTCCGGGTACGCCTTATATATTATTCGCTCTTGCGGATAATGGTTATGCGGAGGACGCTTACCGGATGCTTCTTAATGACACCTGTCCTTCGTGGCTTTATGAGGTTAAGACGGGCGGCACTACTATCTGGGAGAGATGGGATGCGCTGCGTGAGGATGAAACCTGCAACACAGGAAAGGATGACGGCACGGGCGGAATGGTTTCATTCAATCATTACGCAAGCGGGGCGGTAGGTGATTTCTTATACCGGAGAGTTGCGGGGATAGAGCCTGTCAAGGGTGGATATAAGAGGTTTAAGGCTGCTCCCTTGGTGTGGTATGATATAACCTCTGCAGATGCGAGTGTGGAGACACCTTATGGGAAGGCGGCGGTTTCGTGGAATCTTCAAGTCCGTGACGACAAGAGCGAGGCTGATGCTACAGAGCTTGAAAACAGTGATACGGATGATATCTGGCATATCAAGCACGGGCATTTTGAGATAACTGTCGAGGTACCTGTGGGTTGTGCCTGTGAATTGGTGATGCCCGATGGGAGTAGTGAGGAGCTTTTAAGCGGGACGCACAGGAGAGAGGCTGATGTCTGAAGGCTTTGAGAATAAAAATGATTGGGAAATGCCCCAGAATATTAAAATAATATTATGTGTGCTGGGCGTGTTTCTTTCGGTCGTTATTATCTGTCTTATTGTTTTTCGTGATGCTGTGTATGCGGTATATCGTAATCTTACCGCTCCTGTTTATATGCTCAATAATAATGATGAATGGAGCGGAGGGGAAAGCTATATCAGAGTTCCCTATGCTTTGGAATCTGATGCGGAATATCTTGACCTGTATGTGCCATATTCTGAGGAGAAGCCGCCGCTTTTCGTGCTGGTTCACGGCGGAGGCTTTATCACTAATGACAGTCAGTCGAGACAGGCGAAGCTTATGTACAGGTATTTCAGAGACTGCGGATTTGCCTGTGCCAGCGTAAATTACCGTCTCGCTCAGGAGGCGGGCTTTCCTGCCGCACTGCTTGATGTAAAGGCTGCCGTGAGATTTCTTCGGGCGCACGAGGACGAGTATGGATATGATGCTTCGCACATAGCTATATGGGGCGAGTCCGCCGGCGGTTATCTTGCTACTATGGCTGCGATAACTAATGACGATGAATTTATGGAGCTGTCTTATATCGGGCAGGAGAGCAGGGTGGTGGATGGCTTTGATATGGGCACGGCGGGAAACAATGGATCTGCAGACGGTTTTGATATGAGCAAGGGCTTAGACGACGGAGCATCAGATGCGGGAACCTTCGTGTCCGCAAAGGTGGATGTACTTATTGACTATTACGGTCATACGGAGATGGTAGAGCAGCATGATGACTGGAAGACGCTTAAGTATCCGCAGATTGTAATAGACATAGGCAATTCATGGGAAAATTCTGTGGATTACGGAGAGTACGAAGACCTGCATTCATATTTCTTAAGACAGCATATAAAGGATTTATCTGATGATGAGATAGAGAAGCTTAATCCGTATTATTATATAGATGAGAATTTCGGAGACGGGGACGATCCGGCTGTATGGATAACTCATGGCGACTGTGACATCACCGTACCTTATCTTATGAGCGAGAGGTTTTATGATGCCTTAAGTATGAAGCTGCCGGAGGATAAGCTTGTATTCAATCTTGTCCCTGATATGGGACACGCATCGGATCCGTTATATTCGGATGAAGAGCTTGCAAGGATATGTGATTTTATATATTCTTATGTAGCGAAATAGATGGGATAAGTTGTTTGATGCGGTTGGAAATGATAGAATTTTAAGCGATTTACATGGTTGCTTTAATGATTGAGAGGTTTTTATGATGAATATGCTTAAAACACTAGGCGACGTTATCATAACCGAGGAGCCGTATACTACAGAGTCGGTGACAGGCTCCGGTGCAGTCGTGCTATTCGGGATAGCTGCGGTGCTTGTGGTTGCTGCCGTGGCTCTTATAATAGTGAATGTAGTCTGGAAAATGAAAGAATAAAGCAGCGCTGCATGAATATAAAGAGGATTCTCGCAGGGTACACCCTTGCTCATTTCCTTGTGGACATGGGGTGCGCTATGCTTATTTATCATATTATCGCATATTATGATGCTGGGGTCAAAAGCCCCTTTGCGTTGTTTATGATGCTTACGCATGGCGTCTTCGCTTCGCTACGGTCGGTGCTAAGCAAACAGCCACTGGCTGTTTAGCACCGGAAGCCGCTAATTTGCTACGCAAATTGCTACTTCCTTCGGGATGCTGATGCGCATAG